>NZ_CP015243.1:2193714-2507101 GCF_001648175.1 Halotalea alkalilenta
GGGCGTTCGCGCGTGCAGGTCGGTCTGCTGCTCGCCGAGGTGATCAGCCAGCAGGGCGTCGAGGCGAGCGACGAAGAGATTCGCGCATTCGCCGAGCGCGTCGCCCAGCAGTACCAGCAGCCCGAGCAGGTGGTCGAGCAGTACCTCGCCAACGAGCAGATGAAGAATCAGCTCAAGTCCGCGGTGCTTGAGAACAAGTCGGTCGAGAAGCTGCTCGAGCAGGCCAAGGTGAGCGAGGTCGAAATGTCCTATCAGGATGCGCTGGCCGCCGCGCAGGCGAAGGAAGAGGACGAGCAGGATGCCGATGCCGACGCCGAGGAAAAGCAGACCCAGGCGTGATTTCTCCGGCGGGTGCGCGGTCGCACCCGCCTGGGGAGGCGATGCGCTGATCGCAGCGGGTCGCGCGCGACCCGGCTTCGGCCGGGTCGTGGGTTTGCAATGCAGGGTCATTGGCATGACAGCCCCATGACGTGCGTTGAAGAGTGTGCTTTCATTGGCTAGTCGCGTGGTGATCGCCGTCGAGCCTCTTTCCACGGCGATCTTCAAGGCTAGGCACGACGATGGATCTACATGACTAAGGGCAGGGTCACGATGCGCAGCGAGTTCGATATCAGTAACGCCGGTGGACTGGTCCCCATGGTCGTGGAGCAGAGCGCGCGGGGCGAGCGCGCTTATGACATCTACTCCCGGCTGCTCAAGGAGCGGGTGATCTTCCTGGTCGGCCCAGTCGAAGACTACATGGCCAACCTGGTGGTGGCGCAGCTTCTGTTCCTCGAGTCGGAGAACCCCGACAAGGACATCCATCTCTACATCAATTCGCCGGGTGGTTCGGTCACCGCAGGGATGTCGATCTACGACACCATGCAGTTCATCAAGCCCGACGTCTCCACGCTCTGCATCGGTCAGGCGGCCAGCATGGGCGCGCTGCTGCTGGCAGGCGGCGCGGCCGGCAAGCGCTACTGTCTGCCCCATTCGCGGGTGATGATCCATCAGCCGCTGGGCGGCTTCCAGGGCCAGGCGAGCGACATCGAGATCCACACGCGGGAGATTCTCACCATTCGTGAGAAGCTCAATCGGATCCTCGCCCATCACACCGGGCAGGACATCGAGACCGTCGCGCGTGACACCGATCGCGATAACTTCATGGATGGCCAGCGCTCCGTAGAGTACGGTCTGATCGATGCCGTGCTAGAGAAACGTCCAAGCGTCTGACGTCCGATTGCTCTTGCCCGACGGGTGAGGGAAGAACCAGCTAGAGCGGCGGGCTCATTGGCCCGCCGCGAATCGAAGAGGTACACGAATGGCCGACGGTAAAGACAAGGACCGGGATGAGAACGGTAAGCTTTTGTACTGCTCGTTCTGCGGCAAGAACCAGAACGAAGTACGCAAGCTGATCGCGGGCCCGTCCGTCTACATCTGCGATGAGTGTGTCGATCTCTGCAACGACATCATTCGTGAAGAGGTACTGGAGGCCGAGGGCGAGGAGGATCAGGAACGCCTGCCCACGCCGCACGAGATCCGCCAGACGCTCGACGAATACGTGATCGGGCAGGAGCGCGCCAAGACCGTGCTCGCAGTGGCGGTGTACAACCACTACAAGCGTCTCAAGCTGAGCGCTGGTGACGATGTCGAGCTGGGCAAGAGCAACATCCTGCTGATCGGTCCCACCGGCAGCGGCAAGACGCTGCTGGCCGAGACCCTCGCGCGACTGCTCAACGTTCCCTTCACCATCGCCGATGCGACCACGCTGACCGAGGCGGGTTACGTCGGTGAGGATGTCGAGAACATCATCCAGAAGCTTCTGCAGAAGTGCGACTACGACGTCGAGAAAGCGCAGCGCGGCATCGTCTACATCGATGAGATCGACAAGATCTCGCGCAAGTCCGACAACCCCTCGATCACCCGTGACGTGTCCGGAGAAGGGGTACAGCAGGCGCTGCTCAAGCTGATCGAGGGCACCACCGCCTCGGTGCCGCCGCAGGGCGGGCGCAAGCATCCCCAGCAGGAGTTCCTGCAGGTCGATACCGGCAACATCCTGTTCATCGTCGGCGGTGCCTTCGCCGGGCTGGACAAGGTGATCCGGGATCGCGCCGAGAAGGGCGGGATCGGCTTCAACGCCACGGTGAAGAGCAAGGAGTCCAGCAAGGGCGTGGGCGATATCCTCGCCGATGTCGAGCCGGATGATCTGGTCAAGTTCGGCCTGATTCCCGAGTTCGTCGGGCGTCTGCCGGTGATCGCCACGCTCAACGAGCTCGATGAAGCGGCTTTGATCCGGATCCTCACCGAGCCGAAGAACTCGCTGGTGCGCCAGTACGCGCGCCTGTTCGAGATGGAGGGCGTCGAGCTGGACTTCCGTGAAGACGCGCTCAAGGCGGTCGCGCACAAGGCGATGTCCCGTCGCACCGGTGCACGTGGCCTGCGCTCGATCATGGAGTCGGTGCTGCTGGACACGATGTACGACATCCCTTCGGCGAGCAATGTCTCCAAGGTGGTGGTCGACGAGAACGTCATTGCGGGCTTGAGCGATCCGCTGCTGATCTACTCCTCCGCCAAGGATGAGGAAAAAAAGAAGCGTACCGTCAACCGCGACGCTTGAAGCCGCGATAGCGATGACGGCAAAAAGGGGCCCGATGGGCCCCTTTTTCGATCCCGATGCGCGTGTTCGCACCAAATGGTGGTTGCAATCGCTTCGTATTGCCCTCATCAAGGAAGCAATCCAGGTAGCTGCCGGTCGATGATTCGCCAGGCAGGGCCGCTCATTTTAATCACGAGGACAGTCTGCGATGGCGAACTCTCCCGAACAGACGCAAATCCTGCCTCTGCTGCCACTGCGTGACGTGGTGGTCTATCCGCAGATGGTGATCCCGCTCTTCGTTGGTCGCGAGAAGTCCATCCGCGCGCTCGAAGCGGCGATGGAGGAGAACAAGCGCGTGCTGCTCGTTGCGCAGCGCGAGGCCGGCCAGGACGATCCGGACGGCGAGGATCTGTTCTCGGTGGGAACGGTCGCTGAGATCATGCAGCTGCTCAAGCTGCCTGATGGCACCGTCAAGGTATTGATCGAAGGCGTTGCGCGTGCCGATGTCGGCGCCATCAACGAGACCGAGGAGTACGCCAGCGCCGAGGTTCGCCTGCGTGAGAGCCAGGCGTTGAGCGAGCGTGAACGGGATGCGCTGGTGCGTGTACTGCTCGAGCAGTTCGAACAGTACGTCAAGCTGTCCAAGAAGGTGCCCAACGAGGTGCTGACCTCTCTGCAGGGCATCGATGACCCTGGCCGGCTGGTCGATACCATCAGCGCGCATCTTTCGCTGGGCATCGGCGACAAGCAGTCGCTGCTCGAGATGGACAAGGTCCGTGAGCGCATCGAGCACTTGATGGCGCTGATCGAGGCCGAGATCGACCTGCTCCAGGTCGAGAAGCGCATCCGCTCGAGAGTCAAGGAGCAGATGGAGAAGTCCCAGCGCGAGTACTATCTCAACGAGCAGCTCAAGGCGATCCAGAAGGAGATGGGCGAGCTCGATAACGTTCCCAACGAGGCCGAGCAGTACGAGAAGCGCATCGAAGAGAGCGGGATGCCCAAGGAGGCCGAGGAGAAGGCCCGCCAGGAGCTCGGCAAGCTCAAGATGATGGCGCAGAGCTCGGCCGAAGCGACCGTGGTGCGCACCTACCTCGACTGGGTGCTGTCGGTGCCATGGAAGAAACGTACCCGGGTGCGCCACGACATCCCGCGTGCGGCCAAGATCCTGGACGAGGACCACTACGGTCTCGAAGAGGTCAAGGAGCGCATCCTCGAGTATCTCGCGGTGCAAAAGCGGGTCAAGAAGCTCAAAGGACCTGTGCTCTGCCTGGTTGGCCCTCCTGGCGTCGGCAAGACCTCACTCGGCCAGTCGATCGCCCGGGCGACCAATCGCAAATACACCCGTCTCGCGCTCGGCGGGGTGCGCGACGAGTCCGAGATTCGCGGCCACCGGCGTACCTACATCGGTTCGATGCCCGGCAAGCTGCTGCAGCGGATGGGTAAGGTCGGGGTCAAGAACCCGCTGTTTTTGCTCGACGAGATCGACAAGCTCGGTATGGATCACCGCGGCGATCCCGCCTCGGCGCTGCTCGAAGTGCTCGATCCTGAACAGAACGACAAGTTCAGCGACCATTACTTCGAGCTCGACTACGATCTCTCCGACGTGATGTTCATCTGTACCGCCAACTCGATGAACATTCCCGGGCCGCTGCTCGACCGCATGGAAATCATCCGGCTGCCTGGCTACACCGAGGACGAGAAGCTCGCGATCGCCAGGCGCTACCTGGTGCCCAAGCAGCTCACCGCCAATGGGCTCAAGGATGACGAACTGGCCTTCGACGACAGCGCGTTGCTCGAGCTGATTCGCTACTATTCCCGCGAAGCCGGGGTGCGCGAGCTCGAACGCCAGATCGCCAAGGTCGCGCGCAAGGTGCTGCGTGAACGTGTCGAGCGTGAGCGCGACGCGGCGGCGCAGGCCAGCCAGACGCTCGGGTTCGAGGACATCGAGCGCTACGCCGGTGTACGCAAGTACAGCTACGGCCTCGCCGACCAGACCGATCAGGTAGGGCGGGTCACTGGACTTGCCTGGACCTCCGTTGGCGGCGAGCTGCTTTCGATCGAATCGGTGACCACTCCCGGGAAAGGGCGGGTGAACAAGACCGGCTCGCTTGGCGATGTGATGAAGGAGTCGGTCAGCGCCGCGCTCACCGTGGTACGCTCCCGCGCCAAGTCGCTGGGGATCGATCCCGATCGGTTCGAAAAGGAAGACCTGCATATCCACGTTCCCGAGGGGGCGACACCCAAGGATGGTCCCAGCGCCGGTATCGGCATGGTCACCGCCATGGTCTCCGCCTATACCGGGCGCGCGGTGCGCTGCGATGTGGCGATGACCGGCGAGGTCAATCTGCGCGGTGAAGTGATGCCGATCGGTGGCTTGAAGGAGAAATTGCTGGCCGCTAGGCGCGGTGGTATAAAGACGGTGCTCATTCCTGAGGAGAATCGGCGAGATCTCAAGGAAGTTCCCGATTCGATCAAAGGCGCACTGGACATCCGTGCCGTCAAATGGATTGATGAGGTACTGAGTGTGGCGCTCGGGGAAAAGACGAACGTCGAAGCCGAAGACAAGCGCAAGGATGAGCTTGGCGCTAATCGGACAACGATTAGTACCCATTGATCACAAAGTTTCACCATGCTGCAGCAAAAACTGCGGCATGGTGCGGCCCGTACGCTGCTATTGCTTGACGCTATTTGGGCTCATTGCTATACAATGATGCCCGATGCGATCCTTCATTTTGCATTGATCACCGCGTACAGGCCTAGTCATTATCCGTTAACCCAAGGGGTGAAAAGTGAATAAATCCGAACTGATCGAAGCCATCGCGGCTTCCGCCGACATTCCGAAGGCGGCTGCCACTCGTGCTCTTGACGCGATGATCGATTCTGTCACTGATAGCCTCAAAAAAGGCGACACCGTTGCGCTGGTAGGTTTCGGTACCTTCACCATCAAGGAGCGCGCCGCTCGCACCGGTCGCAACCCCCAGACCGGTAAGCCGATCGAGATCTCAGCGGCTAAAGTCCCGAGCTTCAAAGCCGGCAAAGCACTCAAGGACGCGGTCAACTAAGCCGTTCCCACGTCAACGGGCGGTGAATGGCGCAATGACCTGATAGCATTCGTTTATCTCCTAGCCCGTGATACGTAAAGCGCATCGGATCCGATGCGCTTTTTGTTTGTCCGTGGTCATGGCGTCAAGCCGGAGCTTCGATCCCAGCGACCTCTCTTAAGCAGGTGAGTGGGCGTCGCTTGGCGTGGCGCGGGCCGGCATGGGTATAATGCTGCGCCATACCGGGACAGCCAGCGATCAATCGAGGTCTGAATGCTGCAAGATATCAGGGACCGCTCCAAGGGGTGGGGCGCGAAAATCATCGTTGGTGTGATCGTCGTCGTGTTTGCGCTGTTTGGCCTCGAGTCACTCGGCTACTTGCTTTCCGGCTCGAGCAACGATGCCGCGACGGTGAACGGTGAAGGGATCAGTCGACAGAGCGTCGACGAGGAGCTGATGCGGGCGATGCGGATGGGCCAGCTGCCGCCCGGCCAGGAGCAGGCCGCGCGCGGGCAGTTCCTCGACCAGCTGATCCAGCGTGAGCTGCTCTCGCAGTACGCGCACGGGGGCGGGATGGGCTTCTCCGATGGCCAGATCGACCAGCTGCTGGTGGGGCTGCCGGACTTCCATGACCAGAGCGGGCGTTTCTCGAGCCAGATCTTCCTGCAGCGGCTGGCCCAGATCGGCCACTCGCCGGAGAGTTTCCGCGCCTACCTGCGCGAGGACATGGTGATCCGCCAACTCCAGGATGGGTTCGGTCTCGCCAGCTTCTCCACGCCGAGCGAGCGCAGCCGTCTGGCGAGCTTGAGCAACGAGACGCGCAGCTTCCGCTATGCGACGCTTTCGCCTGATGACCTGGGCGAATCACCCAGCGTCGATGAGGCTGAGCTCCAGGCCTACTATGAGGCCCATCAGGCTGACTACCTGCGCCCGGAGCAGGTGCGCCTCGATTACATCGTGCTCGACAAATCGACGCTCGCGCAGAACATCGAAGTGAACGACGAGGAGCTGCGCGAGGAGTATGCCCGCCAAGCGGCGGACGTGCCGCGCCAGGTCTCCGACATCGTCGTCTCGATCGACGACCAGCGCGATGAGGCCGAGGCTCGGGAGCTGGTCGCGACGATCCAGAGCCGGCTGGCCGAGGGCGAGGATTTCGCCGCGCTCGCCCGCGAGTTTTCCGATGATGCTGCCTCCGCCAGACGCGGTGGCGACCTGGGCAGCGTAACGCCCGGCATCTTCGGCGATCCCTTCGACAGCACCATCACCGCGCTCGAGGTCGGCCAGGTCGGCGAGCCGATCCTGTTCGACGGTGCTCTCCACCTGCTTAAGGTCACCGGTCTGGACATGCCCTCGTTCGATGAGCTGCGCGATCAGCTTGCGGATCAGCAGCGCATGCAGCGTATCGATGGCGAGTTCCAGCAGCTGGCGCAGGAGCTCTACGACCAGAGCTTCACCGCCGATGACCTGTCGAGCGTCGCCGAGGCGACCGATCTACCGCTGCAGCACAGCGAGTGGATCTCCCGCGACACCGACGAGGCGCCATTCAGCGAGCCCGGTGTGATGGATGCTGCGTTCTCCTCCCAGGTGCTCGAAGAGGGCTTCAACAGCGACGTGCTCGAACTGGGCGACGATCGCCGCCTGGTACTGCGCGTCGCCGAGCATCGCGACCAGGAGACCCTGCCATTCGAGCAGGTGCGTGATCAGGTGCGCGAGGCGGTGATCTTCGAGAAGAACCGCAGCGCACTGGCGCAGCGGGCCGAACAGCTGATCGAGTCGCTGCGCAGTGGTGAACAGCCGAGCGTCGACTGGCAGCGTGCCGATGCGGTGGGACGCGATGCGCAGGCGCCGGAGCGTGCGGTGATCGACGCCGCCTTCTCACTGCCGCGTCCGCAGCAGGAGGGTCCGCGCTACGGTCGCATCGCGCTCGAGGATGGCCGCGAAGTGGTGATCGCGCTCGATCAGGTCGGCACCCGCGACGATGCCGCCGCAGAGGGCCAGATCGCCACCTCGCTGCGCCGCGTCGAAGCCCAGAGCGCAGTGGGTGGGCTATTCAGGGAGTTGAACGAGCGGGCCGAGATCGAGCGTCACTGAGCTCGGCCCCTCACGCAAACGGGCAGCCTTCGGGCTGCCCGTTTGCGTTTGCGGGAATCATCAGGTGCTGGATTCGAGCCAGCTCAAGCGTACGAGGGCTGTCGCTGCATCGCTTGCGCAGATCTCGCGGTCGAAGGAGAAATCGAGGCATACCTTCGGCCGCGAGGGCTGGCCGAACAGCCTGCAGCGATTGTCCTCATCGAGCTGCACGCAGCGTACTCCCGCCGGCTTGCCCAGCGGCATGCCTGGAATCGTCGAGCTGATCGACGGCGCGATGCAGCAGGCACCGCAGCCGGCTCGGCAGCCCGCTGCGGTCATCGCTTCGCCTCGGCGGTGGCACCCTTGCCGATTCCCTCGAAGGCCTGTACCCGGATTCGACCGCCATGGGCCAGCGCGGTCTCCTCGGCGAGCCAGTGGGCGATCTGCTCGACGGTGGTGGTGAAGGGCATCAGCACCACCCGTTCCCGCGGCAGGCGAATACGGAACTGGCCCTGGAGGGATTCATAGGCGAAGCGCAGTGACTCATCCTCTTCGCTGCCCACCAGGTCGGCGCGATCGGCGAGATAGATGTCGGCGAGCCGTGCGCACCAGCGCTGGATCAACGCCTCGTCGAGCTCTCCATCGCGCCAGATTCCGAGCCGCGAACGGTGCCCGTGGGCGATGCGCTGGCAGTTGCCGGCATGGTGCTTGAGGCCGTGGCTATAGGTATAGCCAAAGCCCGGCGCAATGGGCTCCTCGCGCAGCTGCACGCGGACTTCGCCGACCCGGGGCGGTGGGCGCTTGCCGAGCTGCTCGCCCAGGTAGCGGCTGAGCCGCTGCGGCTCGATCGTCGACCAGGGCAGCAGAGTGAAGGCCTGGCGCGGCGCGCGTACCTCCATCGGCCAGGGCAGCTGGGTACGCACGCAGAGCCCTTCGGCGCACTCGCTGACGCTTAGGCCCGGCATTTGCGTCGGTACGATCAGGGTATGGTCGAGGGTGGCGTCGATCTGGCGCTTGGCCCAGGGTTTGACCTCGCCGAAGTCGAACAGCATGCCGTCTTCGCCGAGCTCGCCGTCGAGCTCGACGTCGACCTGCCAGCTGGCGCCGACCAGGCCACGCTCGGCGCACCAGTAAGAGGCGTCGAGCGCGGTAAGGGAGTGCACGAACAGGTTCATCAGTCGATTCCTACGATCTTGTGCATCTGCAGCGACAGCCGCCAGCGCGGATGGCGCATGCAATATTCGAGCGTCTCCTTCAGGGTATCGCCTTGGCCGCCGCGCGGTGCAAGATCCATCGCCTGGAGGAAGAAATGGGTGAATCCAAGCGCCTCGAAGCGCTCCGGCGGCGCTTCGAGCTGCGGATAGACCAGTTTGATCTCGTCTCCGCCGCTCACCGCAAGCTGGCTCGCGCCCTTGGGGCTGACGCAGAGCCAGTCGATTCCCGCCGGTGGCGCCAAGGTGCCGTTGGTCTCCACCGCGATTTCGAAGCCGCGCGCATGCATTTCTTCGATCAGCGCGGTGTCGAGCTGCAGCAGCGGCTCGCCGCCGGTGAACACCACGTAGGGCACGACGCCCGCCGCGCGGCTCGGCCACAAACGATCGATATGTTCACCGAGCGCCTGCGCGGTGCGAAAACGCCCGCCGTTCTGGCCGTCGGTGCCGACGAAGTCGGTGTCGCAGAAGCGACAGATGCTGCGCTCGCGGTCCTTCTCCCGCCCGGACCACAGATTGCAGCCGGTGAAGCGGCAGAACACCGCCGCCCGGCCGCTGCGCGCACCTTCCCCCTGCAGGGTGTAGAAGGCTTCCTTGACCGCGTACATCAGCGCACGCCGTCGACGTAGTCGAGCGGGTCCTCGAGCCCATGGGCGGCGAAGGCGGCCAGCCGCTCGCGGCAGCTGCCGCACTCGCCGCAGGCCTGCGCCTCGCCGAGGTAGCAGGTCCAGGTCTGCGCGTAGTCGAGTCCCATCGCCAGGCCATCGGCGAGGATGCTCGTTTTGTCGGCATGCAGGTAGGGGGCGACCACCTCGACCGGCTGGTAGTTGGCGATCGCCGCCACCGCATTGATCTTTTCGACGAATTCGGGGCGGCAGTCGGGGTAGATCGCATGATCGCCACCATGGGCGCCGTAGAAGCACACCGGCGCTTCGATATTGACCGCATGGCCGATCGCCAGCGCAAGCAGGATCATGTTGCGGTTCGGCACCACGGTCGAACGCATGTTGTCGCCGGCATAGGCGGCCTTGGGCAGCGGCTTCGACGCATCGGTCAGCGAGGATGCATCGATCAGGCCGTGGATCGCGCGCAGATCGACGACGCGATGGTCGATGCCGAGCCGGCTGCAGACCCGTGCGGCGACCTCGAGTTCGCGGCGGTGGCGCTGGCCGTAGTCGAAGGAGAGGGCGTGGACCTCGAAGCCTTCGTTGATCGCACGGTGCAGGACGGTGAAGGAGTCCATACCGCCGGAGTAGATGACGACGGCGCGGCGGGAAGCAGCGCGAGGGTATTGGGCATTACTGGACATGGCGGAGAATTTGTTCCGATGGATGATCGGGCCCGGGATCCGGTCCGGGACGTCAGGAGACGCCGATGGCGTGCCATTGGCGTCGAGAGCGCGCGATTGTAACGCCCCAAACGCGGCGAGGCCAGTTGGCTTCGCCGCGGTGCGCCACTGCTGGGCGGGTGTGGGGCGGCGAGACTCATCGATGTCATGCCGCCGGTTCGCTCAGCTCTGCAGGTAGGTCATCAGCGACTGGAACGCCAGCACCACGCCGACCACCATCAGCGCGGCGGTGATCCAGCCGATCACCAGCATCCAGCGCGGGTGCCGGTAGTCGCCGACGATCTCGCGGCGGGTCGCCGCGACCAGCAGGCAGGCGAGCGCCAGCGGCAGCACCAGGGCGTTGAGCGCACCCGCTGCGACCAGGATCTTCACCGGTCGGCCGATGCCGGTGTAGATCGCGGTGGAGATCACGATGAAGGCGATCACCGCCCAGCGGCTGTAGGGTTGGATCAGCCTGTGCCAGGAGTACATGAACGTGGTGCTGGTGTAGGCTGCGCCGATCACCGAGGTGAGCGCGGCACAGAACAGCACCAGTCCGAACAGCCGGTAGCCGATGTCGCCGAGGGCATAGCCGAATACCGATGCGGCCGGGTTCGAGGCATCGAGCAGGTGCCCGGCGGTGACCACGCCGAGGGTGGCGAGGAAGATACAGACGCGGATCACACCGGTGATCAGGATCCCGGTCACTGCGATGCGGGTCACGTCACGGACGTGCTCGACGCCGGTGATCCCGGCATCGACCAGCCGGTGGCCGCCGGCGAAGGTGATGTAGCCGCCGACGGTGCCGCCGACCAAGGTGACGATCGGCAGGAACAAGAGCCAAGGCGCCTCGGGCACGAAGGCCTGGCGCAGTGCCTCGAGCACCGGCGGTCGCGTGAGCAGCATGGCGTAGATGATCATCACCAGCATCACCAAGCCCATCACCTGGATCACCACGTCCATCGCTCGGGTGGCGTTGCGAACCAGGAAGATGGCGATCACAAGTGCCGCGGAGATCACCGACCCAAACACGGGATCGATGCCGAACATCGCATTGAGGCCGAGCCCGGCACCGGCGATGTTGCCGATGTTGAAGGCCACGCCGCCGAGCACGATCAGCACCGCGATCAGGTGCCCCGCGCCCGGGAACACGCGGTTGGCGATGTCCTGGCCGCGCAGCCGGGAGACGCTGATGATGCGCCACACGTTGAGCTGCACGGCGATGTCGATCAGCACCGAGACCAGGATCGCGAAGGCGAAGCTGGCCAGGTACTGCTGGGTGAACACGGTGGTCTGGGTCAGGAAGGCGGGGCCAACGGCGGAAATCGCCATCAGCGACATCGCACCGCGCAGGGCGCTGCGCTTGCCTGAAGCACTAAGATTCGGAGCTTCTGCCATGGGGGTCTCGATTTGTTGTCTTTGAATTGAGCGCTGCTCGGCATCGATGCGACGAACTCATGCTGTTTAGTGCAATGGCTCGATGCAGTCCCGCGTGAGTCGGCTGATACTGGATCGGTGGTACATGCTGTTGGCGCGGCATGGGCGCAGTGCTCGACGCTGGACCAGACCGGGTGGAAAACCACACGGATCCGGTGAAGCGCGCACCATGACCGGCGATCGTGTTGTTGATCTTTTGTCGATCGTGCTGTCGTCGGTCGCAGCGAGGCATCGCTGCGTCGCTGTATGCTGGTCCATCTTGTTGAGCTGGCCGGACATCGTCCAGCAAAAAAAATCGTTCGCGGGAGATAAGGAAAATACGATGGGCGCGAGTCTTTCATGTCGCTCGGAGGTGGGGCGGTGAACGTCCGCTTTCTCGAAACCTTCGTCTGGGTCGCACGCCTTGGCAGCTTCAGGCTCACCGCCGAGAAGCTCTCGACCACCCAGGCCGCGGTCTCCAGCCGCATCGCCGCGCTCGAGAATTCGCTCGGTGCCAAGCTTTTTCTGCGCGACGCCCGCGGCGCCACGCTGACCACTGCCGGGCGTACCGCGCTCGAACACGCCGAGCGGATGCTCGAGGAGTTCGGCGCGCTGCGCCGCGCGCTGAACCACGATGCGCCGCTCGCCGGCCGCCTGCGCCTGGGGGTGATG
This sequence comes from Halotalea alkalilenta, assembly GCF_001648175.1. Classification (NCBI taxonomy): domain Bacteria; kingdom Pseudomonadati; phylum Pseudomonadota; class Gammaproteobacteria; order Oceanospirillales; family Halomonadaceae; genus Halotalea; species Halotalea alkalilenta. Next base: position 2,206,027 of record NZ_CP015243.1, read on the forward strand.
GATACCGTGGTCCACAGCTGGCTGGGGGCCTTCTGCCGACGCATGGTCGAACGCTTCCCAGGGGTCGAGATCGAGCTCAGCGCCGACACCTCCTTCGGGCTGATCGATCTGCTCCGCCGAGGCCAACTCGACGTCATCCTGCAGACCGACGTCGTTCGGGTCGAAGAGGTCTTCAACCGTAGGTTGATGGGGTTTCCACTCGGCTGGGTGGTGGCGGTGGGCTCGGAGCTCGACCGTGACCCCGCTGATCTGGAGGCGCTCGCCCGCGAGCGCCTGTTGACCTTCTCGCGGCTGTCACGTCCGCACCAGGACCTGCTCGAGTTCTTCGGGCGCCGGGGCATCAAGTCGCCGCGAATCGGTACGGTCAACTCGGTAGCGGCGATCATCCAGCTGGTCAGCGATGGCTTCGGTATTGGGGTGATTCCCCCAGCGCTGATTTCGACCGCGCTCGACCAGGGGCGAATGCGCTGCCTGGCGCTGCCGACGCCGCCCGCGGTCGAGGTCTATGCCTCCTGGCGCGGCGGCGTGGGACTCGAGCTCGGCGAGGCGGTGAGCGAAGTCGCCGTCGAAGTGGTCGAGGCATTCTGCCGCGAGCAGGGAGAGGCGCGCGCCCGGCTCGACTGAGAGCGTCACCCGATGCGATCGTCGCAAAACCCCCCGTCCATCCCGTCCCACACCCTCTAGCACCCCGCGCACCGACGGCGCTTCCGACCCAATGGAGGCGCCACTCTATTTGCACACCGTCACTCACATACGAATAAGCGACGCATTGGCCCGCGGACGATTGTCGAGCATGCGCTTGCCGCCGTAATTTCGTCGCATGTCATATCGCGAACAACAACTCAGGCCTTCACATCGTTGCCGCTGGCTTCCAGGAGCGTCCCACCGTGTCAGACATTTCCCAACCGAAGGATCAGCCTCGCATCGTCATCATCGGTCTCGGTGTGGTGGGTGCGGCGCTCGCTGATGAACTCACGCAGCGGGGCATGAAGCACGTCACGGTCTTCGAGCAAGGTCCGTTGTACGAGACTGGCGGCTCCTCGTCCCACGCCCCGGGATTCGTCTATCAGACCTCGCCGAACAAGACCATGAGCGAGTTGGCGACCCGCACGCTTGACAAGCTCGACGGCCTGGAGCTCGATGGCCAATGGCTTTTGAAACGGGTCGGCGGGCTGGAGATCGCCTGCACGCCGGAGCGCCTGCACGACATCCACCGCCGGCACGGGCTCGCCCGTGCCTGGGGCATCGAGTCGAGGGTCATCTCCGCGGCCGAGTGCGCCGAGCTGTGGCCGGGGCTCGATCAAAGCAAGATCCTTGGTGGCTTCTTCACCCCCGGCGATGGGATCGTGAAATCCACCCGCGCGGTCGAATGGCAGGCCAGGAGGGCGGCCGAGCACGGCGCTCGAATCGTCGGCCACACCCAGGTGACGGCAATTTTGCGCGAGGGCGGGCGGGTCACCGGGGTCGAGATCCGCGCGACGCCGAAAGGCCCGGATGATCGCGTCTCGGATGCCACCGAGACCGTAGCGGCGCAGATCGTGGTCTGCTGCGCCGGGCTCTGGGGGCCGGGAGTGGCCAAGAACCTGCTTGGCTTCGAGCTGCCGATGCTGCCGGTCGAGCACGGTTTCGGATTCAGCCGGCAGGTTCCATCGCTGGCCGGGCTCAACGACGAGCTCGACGAGGCCAAGCGGCCGATCCTGCGCCACCAGGACTTCTCGATGTACTTTCGCGAGTACAACGACGTCATCGGCATCGGTGCCTACAATCACCGCCCGATCGGCCTGGAGCAGGAGCAGATCAGCACGCCCGAGGAGTTCGCCAGAACCCAGGTGCATCCGGCGATGCACCCGTTGACCTGGGAGGACTTCGAGCCGACCTGGCAGGAAGCGCAGAGGCTCCTGCCCGAGCTCGAGGAGGTCGAGTTCGATCACGGTTTCAACGGCATCTTCTCGTTCACCCCGGACGGCGGCCCGCTGCTAGGGCCGGTGCCGGGCAACGAGGGGCTGTGGCTCGCCCAGGCGGTCTGGGTGACCCAGTCCGCCGGGGTCGCCCAGGTGGTCGCCGACTGGATCGTCAGCGGCGACCCTGGCATCGATACCCACGGCCTCGAGTTCACCCGCTTCGACCCCCAGGTGGTCAGCCACGCATTCACCGTCGGCCGCGGCGAGGAGTCCTACGACGAGGTCTACGACATCCGCCACCCGCACCAATCGACCCAGGTGCTGCGCGGCCTGCGCACTTCGCCTTTCTACCTGCGCCAGCAGGCGCTCGGCGCGGTGTTTGGCGAGGCCAATGGCTGGGAGCGCCCGCTGTGGTTCGAGTCGAACGAGCACCTGCTCGCCACCCTCGACAAACGTCCGCGTCGCGACCCCTGGGCGGCCACCGATTGGTCGCCGATCGCCGCGGCGGAGGCCAAGGCCACCCGCGAGGGGGTGGCGCTGTACGACATGTCGTCTTTGACCCGCCTTGAAGTCGAAGGCCCCGGCGTGGTCGATTTTCTCCAGCGCGTGCTGACCAACCAAATCGATAAATCGATCGGCTCGGTGACCTACTCGCTGATGCTCGACCAGGGCGGGGGATCCTCTCCGACGTCACCGTCACCCGGCTCGGCACCGAGCTGTTCCAGATCGGCGCCAACGGCCACCTCGACGAGGTCTATCTCAACTCGCTCCTGCCGAGGGATTCGATGATCCGCGTGCGCGACATCACCCCGGGAAGCTGTGGTCTCGGCCTGTGGGGACCGAAAGCCCGCGAGGTGCTCGCCCAGCTCACCAGCGACGACATTTCCAATGAGGGACTCAAGTACTTCCGCGCCGCCCGCATAGAGGTCGCAGGCGTCCATGTGCTCGCCCTGCGAGTGAGCTATGTCGGCGAACTCGGCTGGGAGCTCTATGCCAGCGCCGATCACGGTCTATGGCTCTGGGACAGGATCTGGGAGGCGGGGCAGGCGTTCGGCATCGTCGCCGCGGGCCGGCGGGCGTTCAACAGCCTGCGTCTCGAGAAAGGCTACCGCTCCTTCGGTACCGACATGACGCGCGAGCATTCACCGCAGGAGGCCGGTCTCGGCTTTGCCGTGCGCCCCGCCAAGGGCGAGTTCATCGGCCGGGAGGCGCTCGAGGTCAGGCCGGTCGAGCGCCGTCTGGCCTGCCTGACCCTGGACGATCCGGAGGCGATCGCGCTGGGCTCGGAACCGGTGTTCGCCGCTGGAACGGACGAGTGCATCGGTTATATCACCAGCGCCGACCAGGGTTACACCATCGGTGCGACGATCGCCTATGCCTGGGTGCCGGCGCGGTTCGCCGAAGCGGGACAGCGACTGGAGCTCGAGTACTTCGGCAAGCGATTCGCCGCCACCGTGCGTTGCGAACCGCTCTTCGACCCTGAAATGGCGCATATCAAACGCTAGAACTTCCACCAATGAACAAAGCGAGCAGAGTGTGATGGAACATTACGATGTCATCGTCATCGGGGTCGGCTCCATGGGTGGTGCCGCGGCCAACGTGCTGGCCGAACGAGGCGTCAAGGTGCTAGGGCTCGAGACCTTCTGGCCGGGACATGACCAGGGTTCGGCCCACGGCGGTACCCGGATCGTCCGCCAGGCCTACTTCGAAAGCCCCGACTACGTGCCGCTGCTGCGCCGGGCCTACGAGGGCTGGCACAAGCTCGAGCGCGAGTCCGGGCGCGAGATCGTCAATCTCTGCGGTGGCATCTACATTGGCGATCGCGACAACTTGGTGTTCAAGGGCAGCATGGAAGCGGCGCAGCTGCATGGCATCGAGCACGAGGTGCTCGATGCCACCGAGGTAAAGCGCCGCTTCCCGACGATGAACCCGACCGATGACGCCTTCGCGCTCTACGAGCCCAACGCGGGCTACGTGCGCCCGGAGGAGACCACCATGGCGAACGCCGAAGTGGCGGCGCGCAAGGGCGCGACGATCCGCTTCGGCGAGCCGGTGACCCACTGGTCGGCGACGCCGGGCGGCGGTGTCGAAGTGGTCACCAGCCAGGGCCAGTATGGCGCCGACAAGCTGATCATCACCCCCGGCGCCTGGGCACCGCAGCTGCTACCGGAGCTGCGCTTCCCGCTGAGCATCGAGCGGATGGTGTTCTACTGGTTCACTCCCGAATTCTCCGACGCCGTGCCCTATGAGCTCTACGAGGACAAGCGTCACCCGATCTACATCGAAGAGACCCACGGCAACCAGCAGATCTACGGCTTCCCGATGACCGACGGCCGCGAGGGCGGTTTCAAACTGGGCTTCTTCCGCCTCGGCACCCCGACCACACCGCAGACCATCGACCGCAACGTCTACGACGCCGAAGTCGAGCAGATGCGCCGTCGCGCGCTCGAGCTGTTCCCCTATCTGACCGGGGGGCTGGTGCAGGCCAAGACCTGCCTCTACTCAGTCACCCCGGACGAACACTTCATCCTCGGCCCCTACCCGGACAAGCCCCAGGTGGTGCTCGGCTGCGGCTTCTCCGGCCACGGCTTCAAGTTCGTACCGGTGATCGGAGAAGTCCTCGCCGACCTGGCGACCACCGGCACCACCGAGCATCCGATCTCGCTGTTCGATCCGAAGCGGTTAGTGCTCAGCCCTGGCTGACCTTTACACTGGTTTTCACGAGGGCGGTTCTACGAACTCACTACGAACGGATATGTAAGTTCCGCCACTACGGGTTGGTCGAGGGATCTGTACGACGCATCTCTCTCCCGGGTTTTCGCGCAATTCCTAAGCCGGCCTTGAGCCGGCATCCCTCCCTTTTGGTCTAGCAGCAGGCGCATCGATTCGCGTGCTAAGCTGGGCCGAACCGTGGCTTGCGTGCTTGGCGGCATGCGGCCGGCTTACTGGGATCGCCCCCAGCAGAGGGGCGGCGAATGTCCGGTATCGACGCTGGATGAGGAGAGGTGATGAGTATCAGAGTGACCCGACGAGGGTTTTTCAAGCTCGGGGCGGCGGGGGTGGCAAGCTCGAGCATGGCGATGATGGGCTTCGCCCCGGAGGCCGCCGCGGCTTCCGTGCGCCAGTTCAAGCTCACCCACACCCGCGAGACCCGCAACATCTGCACCTACTGCTCGGTAGGCTGCGGTGTGTTGATCTACAGCCGGGGCGATGCGGCGAAGAACGCCCATCAGCAGATCATCCATATCGAAGGCGACCCCGACCATCCGGTCAGCCGCGGCGCGCTGTGCCCCAAGGGCGCGGGGCTGCTCGACTTCGTCAAGAGCCCGTCGCGGCTCAGGTTCCCCGAGGTGCGCGAGCCCGGCACCAGCGAGTGGAAGCGGATTTCCTGGGATGAGGCGCTGACGCGCATCGCCCGTCACATCAAGACCGACCGCGACGCCAACTTCGTCACCACCGACGAGCAGGGCCACACGGTCAACCACTGGGCCACGACCGGCTTTCTCGCTGCCTCGGCTTCTTCCAACGAATCCGGCTATCTGACCCACAAGGTGGTCAGGAGCCTCGGCATGGTCGCATTCGACAACCAGGCGCGCGTCTGACACGGACCGACGGTGGCAGGTCTTGCCCCAACATTCGGTCGCGGTGCGATGACCAATCACTGGGTCGATATTCGCAACGCCGACGTCATCCTGGTCATGGGTGGCAACGCCGCGGAGGCGCATCCAGTGGGATTCCGCTGGGTCACCGAGGCGAAGGAGCACAATAACGCCACGCTGATGGTGGTCGACCCGCGCTTCACGCGGACCGCGTCGGTGGCGGACTACTACGCGCCGATCAGGACCGGTACCGACATCACCTTCCTCGGTGGGTTGATCAAGTACCTGATCGACAACGACCGGATCCAGCGCGAGTACGTGCTCAACTACACCGACGCAGCGCTCCTGGTCGACGAGGCGTTCGGCTTCGAGGATGGCCTGTTCGACGGCTACGACGAGTCGCGCCGCAGCTATGCCAAGGAGAGCTGGCGCTATCAGACCGGTGCGGATGGCTTCGTGCTGCGCGACGATTCCCTCAGTCACCCGCGCTGCGTGTATCAATTGATGCGCGCGCATTTCGACGCCTACACCCCGGAGATGGTCTCGAGCATCTGCGGTACGCCGGTCGACCGGATGCTGCACGTGTGGGAGCAGATGGCCTCCACGGCGACCGAGGATCGTACGCTGACGATCCTCTATGCGCTCGGCTGGACCCAGCACTCGATCGGTGCGCAGATCATCCGCACCGCGGGGATGGTCCAACTGCTGCTCGGCAACATCGGGCTGCCGGGCGGTGGGGTCAATGCGCTGCGCGGCCACTCCAATATCCAGGGGCTGACCGACCTGGGGCTGTTGTCGAACCAATTGCCTGGTTACATCGCGGCCCCCGCGGCGATCGAGCAGTCGCTTGCCGGCTTCCTCGACGCCCGGCGCAAGATGCCCACGGTGGCTGACCAGGTCTCCTACTGGCAGCACATGGACGCCTTCTTCATCAGCCTGATGAAGGCGTGGTACGGCGAGCGTGCCCAGGCCGACAACGACTGGTGCTACGGCTGGCTGCCGAAGCTCACCCAGCCCCTGTACGACGTGCTCGACACCTTCGATCGGATGTCGCGAGGCGAGATCTACGGCTACTTCTGCCAGGGCTTCAACCCGCTGGCGGCGATCCCCGACAAGAACAAGGTGTCGAAGGCGCTGGCCAAGCTCAAGTACCTGGTCTCGATCGATCCGCTCAATACCGAGACCGCCGAGTTCTGGCGCAATGCCGGCGAGTTCAACGACGTCGACCCCAGCGAGATCCAGACCGAGGTGTTCCGCCTGCCGGCCAACTCGTTCGCCGAGGACGAGGGCTCGATCGTCAACAGCGCCCGCTGGCTGCAGTGGCACTACGTCGCCGCCGATGGTCCGGGCGAGTCGATGCCGGACACCCACATCATCGGTGCGTTGTTCCACCGGGTGCGTGAGCTCTATGCCAGCGAAGGCGGCGCGTTCCCTGAGCCGATCCTGAACCTTGCCTGGGACTACAAGCAGCCCGAGCGTCCGGAAGCCGACGAGATCGCGCGCGAGTTCAACGGCCGCGCGCTTGCCGATATCCGCGACCCGAACGGTGTGCTGGTGCGCCGGGCCGGCGAGCAGCTCTCAGGGTTCAGCGAGCTGCGCGACGACGGCTCGACGCTCTCCGGCTGCTGGGTCTTCGCCGGTGCCTGGACCGAGCAGGGCAACCAGATGGCCAACCGCGACAACTCGGACCCCTACGGCAATGGCCAGACGCTCGGCTGGGCCTGGGCGTGGCCCGCCAATCGGCGGATCCTCTACAACCGTGCCGCGGCGCGGCCGGACGGCACACCCTGGGCGCCGCGCAAGGCGTTGATCTGGTGGAACGAGGCCCAGTCGCGCTGGGTCGGCTCCGACGTGCCCGATTTCCCAGCCAACTCGCCACCGGCGCTCGGCCAGATGCCATTCATCATGAATCCCGAGGGGGTGGGGCACCTGTTCGCCGGCCAGAGCATGAACGATGGGCCGTTCCCGACCCACTACGAGCCGTTCGAGAGCCCGGTGCCGGAGGGCAACCTGCTGTTCCCGCGCAAGGAAAAGGTGAAGAACAACCCCGCGGCGCGGATCTTCGACGCCGACCGCGCGATGCTCGGGGATTGGCAGGAGTTCCCTCACGCCGCGACCACCTATCGGCTCACCGAGCACTTCCACTACTGGACCAAGCACTCGCATCTCAATGCGGTGGTCCAGCCGGAGCAGTTCGTCGAGATCGGCGAGGCGCTCGGCAATGAGTTGGGGATCCGCGCGGGCGATTGGGTCAAGGTGTCGTCGAAGCGCGGCTACATCCGCGCGGTGGCGGTGGTGACCAAGCGGATCAGGGCGATCACCGTGGGTGGCCGGATCGTCCACCAGGTCGGTATCCCGATCCACTGGGGTTTCCTCGGCCAGGCGCGCAAGGGCTTTCTCGCCAACACGCTGACCCCTTCGGTCGGCGACGCCAACACCCAGACGCCGGAGTACAAGTCGTTCCTGGTCAAGGTCGAGAAGGACGATGCCGATCATGGAGGTGAACGATGACCAACCCGCAGAACATCGTGCGCCGCTCGGCGACCACCACCACCCCGCCGCGGGTGCGCGAGGAGGTCGAGGAGGTCGCCAAGCTGATCGATGTCTCCAAGTGCATCGGCTGCAAGGCCTGCCAGGTCGCCTGCATGGAGTGGAACGACATCCGTGACGAGGTCGGGATCGTCGATGGCACCTACAACAACCCAACCGACCTCACCGAGCACTCCTGGACGGTGATGCGCTTCACCGAGCACGAGAACCCGGCGGGCGATCTCGAGTGGCTGATCCGCAAGGACGGCTGCATGCACTGCGCGGAGCCGGGCTGCCTCGAAGCCTGTCCGGCGCCGGGGGCGATCGTCCAGTACGCCAACGGGATCGTCGATTTCGACTCCGACAAGTGCATCGGTTGCGGCTACTGCGTCACTGGCTGCCCGTTCGACATCCCGCGGATCTCCAAGCACGACAGCAAGTCGTACAAGTGCACGCTCTGCTCAGACCGCGTCTCGGTCGGGCTCGAACCGGCCTGCGTCAAGACCTGTCCGACCGGCTGCATCGAGTTCGGCTCCAAGGATGCGATGCTGATTCGCGCGGCCAAGCGGGTGGACGATCTCAAGGCGCGCGGCTTCGACCAGGCAGGGATCTACGACCCCGCCGGCGTCGGCGGCACCCACGTGATGTACGTGCTGCACCACGCCGATGAGCCGGGACTCTATGCGGGTCTGCCCAAGGACCCGCGCATCTCGCCGCTGGTCGGCGCCTGGAAGGGTGTGACCAAGCCGCTGATGAGCGCGATCCTCGGCATCACCGCCTTCGCTGGCTTCATCCATTACGTCACCAAAGGGCCCAAGGAGGAGCCGACGGATGAAGAGGTGTTCGGCGCAGAGGGTGAAGAGGGCTACCTGCGCGACACCCGGGGCGAGGAGGCGGCCGCGACGGTGCGCGACCCGGCCAAGGAGGAAGAGCGATGAAGCACGACGAGGTCAAACGCAACCAGCGCGGCCAGCGGATGATGCTGCGCTATCCCGCCTCGACCAGGGTCAACCACTGGACCATGGCGGTGAGCTTCATCCTGCTGGCGCTCTCGGGGCTGGCGTTCTTCCATCCGGCGTTCTTCTTCCTCTCCCATACGCTTGGGGGGCCGGTGTGGGCGCGGATACTCCACCCGTTCATCGGCGTGGTGTTCTTCCTGCTCTTCGTCGCCATCGCGGTGAGCAACGTGCGCTACAACCTCTGGATCAAGAACGACCTGCGCTGGGTGCGCCAGATCGGCGATGTGCTCGGCAACCACGACGAGCGGCTGCCGCCGATCGGCAAGTTCAACCCCGGCCAGAAGCTGGTGTTCTGGTGCCTGGTGATCAGCGTGCCGCTGCTGCTGGTCACCGGGGTGATCATGTGGCGGCCGTGGTTCGCAGGCTACTTCCCGATCCCGCTGATCCGCCTGGCGAGCCTGCTCCATGCGCTCGCTGCGTTCGTCGCCATCGCCACCATCATTGTCCACATCTATGCGGCGATCTGGGTCAAGGGCTCGATCAGGGCGATGACCCGCGGCTGGGTCAGCCGGGCCTGGGCCAAGCACCATCACCCGCTTTGGTACGAAGACCACGTCGACCAGGATCTCGCCGAGCAGCGTAAAGCGCGAGACGGGCAAGGCGAGCGGCCGGGCGCCGAGCGCGATCTCAAGGCACGGGAATGACCATGAGCGAGTGGATATCGGATACCCCCTTCGACCCCAAGCCCGCGCGCCACGGCGAACCGCCCCAAGTGGTGGTCGCCGGGCAGCGGATCTTCGCCCATCGCGCCGAGCGCCTGCGCCAGCTGGCCGCGCGCCTGCCGGCAATGGGCGAGTTCCTCCACTTCTCGGCGCTGCTGTGTCAGGCGCAGCACCGGACCAGCCTCGACCGCGTTTCCACCGTCGGCTTCGATGCGCGTGCCTGGCGCGTCGCCGTCGAGCAAGGCGTACCGCCGCTGACCCCGGCGGCGCTGCTCGGCTCGCTGGACTGGCGGGACGATCTCGATGCGCTGCTGGAGACGCTCGACGCAATACTCGCGCGGGAGGGCGAGCGTTTTGCCGCCCAGCGCCTGCTGCTTGGGCGGCTCATCGACGTTGCTGCGCAGCGGCGCCTGGCGCTGGCGCGACGGCTGCTCGACCATGCACCGATCCCGCGCGATACCCGGGCGCTTGCACCTTTCGTGGGTGGCGCATTGCAGGTCGCCTGGACGCGCCTCGCCCGCACGCTCGAGCCGCTGCCCGGCCGACCGCTGGCCGGTGCCGAAGGCCGCTGCCCGTGCTGCGGCTCGGCACCGCTCGCCTCGGTGGTGCAGCTCGGCCGCCAGCGTTCTCGGACGCGCTACCTGCACTGTGGCCTGTGTGCCACTGAGTGGTACTTCGAACGCGCGCGCTGCAGCCAGTGTACCGGCACCGCCAAGCTCGACTACATCGGCTGCGAGGATGAGCAGGGCAAGCGTGGGCTCGCGCTGCGCGCGGAGTGCTGCGGCGAGTGTGGCGGCGGCCTCAAGCTGGTCGACCGGGAGTGGGAGGCCGACGCGGAGCCGCTCGCCGAGGACCTCGCAAGCCTCGGGCTGGACGCGCTGCTCGACGCCGAAGGCTACGCCCGCGCCGGCTTCAACCCGCTGCTCGCCTTCGGTGATTAGGCAAATGCATGGAACGCCGCTCGGTTCCACTTCGCTTCTTTCGGGACGAACTGCAAGGGTCGATCCACGGCCTGGCGCCGATGTCCGGCTCCTCGCGTCGGGTTGACCCGGATGGAACATTTGCCCCGCAGGGTGCCGTTGAGATGCTCGAAGCGATTGCCGGGCGGGACTCTCAGGTCGGCTTCGCTCGTCGAGGCATCGATGAGGTCCAGTTTTCTGGCCAAGGCCCCTTCGAGGCTGGCCAGAATGGATCGATGGCTGGCACCGAAATTGAAGAAGTCATGCAGCCACCCGTAGCGAAATCGAATGGACATCCATCTCCTTGTGCGTATGACCGCTATACCGCCTTGTGTAATAGGAGCAAGTCGGTGCGTTACCGGTGTTGCCGAACACGGGCGTTTCGCTACTACGAGATATCCCTGAATGCAGGTCTCGGCACAGAAGCGGGAATGTTTAGCCATCGGCCCGCTGCGGGTGTCCCGCGTACGGCCTGAAATATGAACCCGACGGGCGTTGGCTGGCGTCGGGTTGATCGCTGAGCGATCCTGATTTCATCAATCTTCGTTGATCGAGAGTCCCATGCCTGATCTTCCCGCCTCTATCGTCGATGCCCGCCGGCTGCTGCCCTCGGTGGACCGTCTACTGCGCCATCCCCTGCTGCAGGCCGCGGTCGAGCGCTACGGCCACAAGCTGAGCCTGCGCATGGTGCGTGACGAGCTGGCCTCGGCGCGTGAAGGGGCGACCCTCGAGGCAGTGACCGAGGAAGCGCTGGCGCGAGCCGTGCTCGAGCGCCTTAGCCGCTGGACCCGGCCCCGGGCGCGGGCGGTGTTCAATCTCACCGGCACGGTGATCCACACCAATCTCGGCCGCGCGCTGCTCTCGGAGCCGGCGATCGAGGCGCTGGGCCGAGTGGCGCGCGCGCCGGTGGCACTCGAGTACGACCTCGAGGACGGCGGACGGGGCGATCGTGATGCGCTGGTCGAGGCGCTGCTCTGCGAGCTCACCGGTGCCGAGGCCGCGACGGTGGTCAACAACAACGCGGCCGCCGTGGTGCTGACCCTCGGCGCGCTCGGCGCCGGGCGCGAGGCGATCGTCTCGCGCGGTGAGTTGATCGAGATCGGCGGGGCCTTCCGCATGCCCGATATCATGGCCGCCGCCGGCTGCAGGCTGCGCGAGGTCGGCACCACCAACCGCACCCACCCGCGCGACTACCGGGATGCGATCAACCAGGAGACCGGGCTGCTGGTCAAAGTCCACGCCTCCAACTACGCGATCGAGGGCTTCACCAGCACGCTCAGTGAACGCGAGATGGCCGAGATCGCCCACGCCGCCGGGCTTCCGCTGGTGGTCGACCTGGGCAGCGGCGCGCTGATCGATCTCGCCGATTTCGGGCTGCCCCACGAGGCCCTGCCGCGCGATGCGATCCTTGACGGCGCCGACGTGGTCACCTTCAGCGGCGACAAGCTGCTCGGCGGCCCGCAGGCCGGCATCATCGTCGGCCGGCGCGACTGCATCGAGCGAATCAAGCGCCATCCGCTCAAGCGCGCGCTGCGCCTCGACAAGCTGGTGCTCGCCGCGCTGGAGGCGACCCTGCGCCACTATCGCGACGACGACCATCTCGAGCGAACGCTGCCGACCCTGCGTCTGCTATGTCGCGACGAGGGCTCGATCCGCGCCACCGGTGAACGCCTGCTGGCGCGGCTGGGCAACGACCTCGACGCCCGCTTCGAAGGATTCAATATCGAGCTCGCCGCCTGCATGAGCCAGCTCGGCAGCGGCTCGCTGCCGGTCGACCGACTGCCGAGCCACGCCTTGGTATGGCGCCCCCGGGCCGAGCGACGCGAGGAGCGCGAGCGCGCGCTGCGCCGGCTCGAGGCGCAGATGCGCGGGCTCGAGCGCCCGGTGATCGGACGGCTCAAGGAGGGCGCACTGTGGCTCGACCTGCGCTGCCTGGAAGAGGGCGACGAGGCGGCCTTCATCGACCAGCTCGCACGGCCCACCGGGACGGAGGGGCTGCGGTGATCATCGGTACCGCCGGCCACGTCGACCACGGCAAGACCGCGCTGATCAAATGCCTCACCGGCATCGACACCGACGCGCTCAAGGAGGAGAAGGCGCGGGGGTTGACCATCGAGCCGGGCTTCGCCTATCCGCAGGGACTCGAAGGCGTCGAGCTCGGTTTCATCGACGTGCCCGGGCATGAGAAATTCATTCACAACATGCTCGCCGGCATCGGCGGCATCGACGGTGCGCTACTGGTGGTCGCCTGCGACGACGGGATCATGCCGCAGAGCGTCGAGCACCTTGCGATCCTGCGGCTGCTGTCGATTCCGGTACGCGCAGTGGCACTGACCAAGTGCGACCTGGTCGACGCCGATCTGATCGAACAGCGCCAGTTGGAACTCGCCGATTGGCTCGGCGAGCCCGCGCCGATCTTCGCGCTGTCCAACCGCAGCGGCGAGGGGATCGAGGCGCTGCGCGACTGGCTCTGGCAGTGCGCCAGCCGCTGGCGCGCCCGCCCCGCACCGGGGCTGTTTCGTCTCGCGGTCGACCGTGCCTTCGTCAAGACCGGCGCGGGGCTGGTGGTCACCGGCACCGTGGTCGATGGCGAGGTCGAGGAGGGTGCCCAGCTGCGGCTCTTTCCCGCCCAGGAGAGCGTCCGGGTGCGCGGGCTCAGGCGCCAGAACCGGCCCGCCGAGCGCGCCCGGCGCGGCGATCGCTGCGCGCTCAACCTCGCTGGCGTCGAGCGCAACGAGATCCAGCGCGGCGGCTGGGTGGTCGAAGCGAGCGAGCCCCCCGAGGGCCACGAGCGCTTGGACATCGACCTGCGCCTGCTCGCCGATCTCGACCGGCCGCTGGCCCACTGGACCCCGGTGCACGTGCATCTGGGCGCCGCCCACCTCACCGGCCGGGTAGGGCTGCTCGAAGGCAGCGAGCTTGCTCCCGGTGGCCGCGCACTGGCCCAGCTCACGCTCGACCAGCCGGTGCTCGCCTGCTGCGCGGACCGGGTGGTGATTCGCAGCCACGGCGCCGATCGCACGCTTGGTGGCGGCCGGGTGCTCGATCGCCGCCCACCGCGGCGCGGCGCCCGGCGAGCCGAGCGGCTGGCATGGCTTGGCATACTGCGCCGCGCGCTCGATCACGGCGCGACCGAGTCGGCCGAGGGCTTCGACTCCGCCCTCGCCGCGCTCGCCGAACTGCGCGGCGACGGCATCGAGCTGGCGCCGCTCGCCGCCAACCTCAACCGCCGGATGGAAGCGCTACGCCTGCGCGCCGAGGCCCAGGGTCTGGTGATCATCAGCGCCGACAGCGAGACCCGGCTGTTCGCCCCGGGCCACCTCGCCGCGCTGGAACAGCGCCTGTGCGAGGTCGTCGCCGCCAACCACCAGCTCGAACCCGCCGCCGCCGGCACCGAGCGCGAGCGCCTGCGCCGCCAGGCCGCCCCCAGGCTCGCCAGCCCGATCTTCCGCCAGCTGCTCGAGCGGCTGCTCGCCCAGGGCCGGCTGGTCAGCCACGGCCCCTTCATCGCCGAACCCGGCCATCGCGCCCGGCTGGGGGAAGAAGACGAAGCGCTATGGCAGCGCATCGCACCGCTGCTCGATGAAAGCTTCGATCCCCCCCGGGTCCGCGACATCGCCCAGAGCCAAGGGCTCGCTGAACAGCGGGTGCGCGAAGTACTCAGCGCCAGCGCCCGGCTCGGCGCGCTTTACCAAGTGCGCAAGGATCACTTCTACCCACTCGCCACCATCCAAACCCTGGCTGAAATAGGATTGGCAATCGAGGCTGAGCATGGCAGCATCCTCGCCCGTGAATACCGTGATCGCATCCAGGTAGGCCGCAAGCTCGCGATCCAGCAGCTCGAATTCTTCGACCGCATCGGCTTCACCCGGCGGGTACGCGACGTGCACCGCATTCGACGGCCCGATATGTGGCACTGAAGGACCGAGCGGCAAGCGCATCAAAGGAAGAGGATCGACCCCCGGTGGGGCGACCGGACTTCAACTCCGTGTGGGGGCTGCCAAGCAGTCCTCGGTGGGTTCGACTCCCACGCTCTTCCGCCATCACTCCCCTCTACCGTTCGTCCCGAGCGGCGTCCTTACGCGCCGAAGCGGCGATTCGTCTCGGCATTGATGGACGCCTGTCGAGGGATACAGACGAAGCCCCGGCGTTAGCTTGCTCGAGGTGATTCAATACCCGCTATAAGCTTATGGTTGGAGCGATAGGCTAGGCGCCGCGCGCTGATCGACCGGCTGTCACTTCGGTATCCCTGTGCCATCTTGTGCCCGAAAGGCCGAGAGTGGAGGCGAGACACCACGCACTGCTACTGCCAATGGCTCGAAGCGCTGATCGGCTGGTCTCACGCAATAGGGAGGGCGACGCTATCACAGTTCATTCTTCTGTCTAGTGTCAGTACCCTTCGCCTGGAGCGGGAGCAGGCCATATAGCGCCAGCGCAGCTGATCGCCAACAACATTCACCCCAGGCCTGATCGCGTACTGCACGACCTGTCCTTTGGTGCACCGATTTCGCCATCGTGCTGCGACCCTCGCCTGCGCATTTTCGACTCTCCGCCCCGCGTGCGCGCTAAATGGGTGGGTTTTTCGGCAGGCCGGACACGGCCGAAAGCCGCGCCAGTGCTGGGGCGGCGGACAGGGGAGGGAGGGCAAAAAATTATGCGGATTTATGCGTTTTTTCGAGAAGGGAAGGAAAAATGCGGCGAGAGTCTGGAAGCTATGCTACAGATTGTGTCAAATTGATTCAAAATGTGTTCTTGTTGAAGCCACGGTGTTCCTGACAGGTCTGACGTTCTAAGCAGCCGCCGCCTCGGCGAAAGTTGAGAGCTGTTTTATTGGTTTGAATTTGTTAAAGCGTATTTAGACTAAAGAGCGATCTGGGAATAGAGGACTATCACACAAAATGATTCTCTGGCTTTAGTAGATCCGCGTTATAAATTAAGAATAAGTCTTGAAATTCCGCTGTTCGCAAGAATAATAAGTCCCAGTCGGAGGAATGTTGATTCAATGAACTATGAAAAGCAGGCACAAGATTATTATAGTAAGGCTCCTTTAATAATATTAGGAAGCGGAGCTTCTTGCGCCCATGGAATGTCAGGCATGGAAGCATTGGCGGAATATTTAGTAAAAAAAATTGACATATCAGACATTTCTGCCAAAGATAAAATCACTTGGTCTGAATTTTGTAGGGTTCTTGAGTCAGGTACCGACCTGGAGACAGCTCTCCATCAAGTGGCAACTTCAGAAGAGCTGACATCATGCATAATAAGAAAGACATGGGAGCTTATAAATGCTGAAGATCTAGGAATATTTCACGAGTATCTTCAAAATAACCAACGCTTTAGCTTGGGAAAGATAATTTCCCATATGTTTAAATCTAGCATATCTAACATCAATATTATTACTACTAACTATGATAGACTCGCTGAGTACGCATGTGAAAGGGAAAAAATCCACCACTATACAGGATTTACTCATGGCTTTTTTCGGCAGTTAAGTCAGCCGAAAGAAATAAAAGTAAATCGGAAGGTTAACATATGGAAGGTTCATGGATCGATCGACTGGTTTAAGTCTCCTTTAGAAGATATTATAGGATTACCGCATCTTCAAGACATCCCTAAGGGATATGGCCCTCAAATAGTCACTCCTGGCACACAAAAATATCAGAGAACTCATTTAGAACCTTATCGCTCCATTATTAATAATGCTGATCAGGCTATTACAGCAGCGACTTCATATTTATGTATCGGATATGGGTTCAACGATGAGCATATACAGCCTAAACTCATGACCAAATGCGCTCGCCAGGGTGCACCTATCACTATAGTGACATATGCACTTTCTGATGCTACAAAAAGGTATGTCATTAATGGCGGTATGAGCAACTATTTGGCGATTGAGCGTGGTGATCATGACGATCAGTCTGTGGTTTACAGTTCTCTAGAAGAAAATCCTGTAATAGTTGAAAAAAACTTCTGGAACATCGATGGCTACTTAACTCTAATAACGTAGGAGAGTAATAATGTCTATTTTCAATTTTGTTGATGATGAAGCGCTTGGAAAAGTAGCATCTGTTGACACTGCAACGGTAATTGTTGATGTCGAAAATATAAATCAATTGAAAAGGTTACAGGTTAATCATTTGGCTGTATTACAAAGCAGTAGGCCTGGCCAGCATTTGATTGGTCTAATTACTCAAGTTACTCGAAAAAAGTCTGCTGCTGAAGAGTTAAATGATGGTATTGTCGATCAATATGCGGAACTCAATCTTTGCAGAATCGCATTAATAGGGACATTATTAGATCGCGATGGGAATAAAGAGAATGTGTTTCGTCGTACCTTAGAGTCTGTTCCAGAAATAGACGCCAATTGTTTTTCTTTAGAAGGAGATAATCTTACCGGCTTCATGAGAACCCTGTCGAGTATAGCTGCAGATAAAAACTCATTGACGCTGGGAAGATATACTCTTGATGAACATGCTGTGGCTTATTTGAATGGAAATAAATTTTTCCAGCGACATGCTTTTATTGGTGGTAGTACAGGATCCGGAAAGTCATGGACAACCGCTAGGATTATTGAGCAGATGGAGAGGCTGGACTCAGCAAATGCGATAATCTTTGATCTTCATGGTGAATATTCACCTTTGGTAGGCGACGGCATTCAACAGCTTAAAGTGGCAGGCCCAGCCGATGTGGAGAGTGCGCGCACACTAGATGAAGGCATAGTTTTCTTGCCCTATTGGTTGCTTTCTTATGAAGCATTAGTTTCTATGTTTGTCGACCGTAGTGACCAGAATGCGCCCAATCAAGCCATGATTATGGCAAGGGAAATAAACCAAGCAAAAAGGAAATACCTTGAAGATAGAAATTATGTGGATATATTATCACATTTTACCGTTGATAGTCCCGTTCCATTCGATCTGAAGGAGCTCTTAGCAAGATTGAACTCTATAAATACAGAGATGGTCGCGGGTGCAAGAGGAGATAAACAAGGCGAATTCTATGGAAAACTGGCAAGAATGATTTCTAGGCTAGAGAATAAAATTTCTGATAGACGTTTGGGTTTTTTGTTTAGTGGCGGTGAAGATGTTTTAGATTTTTCATGGTTGAACAAGCTTTCTGCTAATTTAGTAGGGTGTACTTCAGAAAATAATATTGCAGGAATAAAAATAGTTGATTTTTCAGAAGTTCCATCAGATATTCTCCCATTAATCGTTTCACTGGTTGCACGTGTCGCATTCTCTATCCAGCAGTGGACTCCCTCTGAATTGCGCCATCCAATAGCGTTGCTATGTGATGAGGCTCATCTCTATATACCACAAAGAAGTATGGCGGATTCTGCCAATAATATATCAATTGATATATTTGAAAGAATAGCTAAAGAGGGTAGGAAATATGGCCTGAGCCTTGTGGTTATAAGCCAAAGGCCTTCAGAGGTTAATAAAACCATACTTAGTCAATGCAGCAATTTTATTTCAATGAGATTAACCAATGCTGAAGACCAAGGGGTAATTAAAAAGCTGCTTCCAGATAGCTTGGGTGGTTTTGGAGATATTCTCCCTACTTTGGATACAGGAGAAGCATTAATGGTTGGCGACGCAAGTTTACTCCCTAGTCGAATAAGGGTAGACGAGCCAGCGAATAGACCCAATAGTGGAACTGTAGATTTTTGGGACGAGTGGCAGGCACCTGTTGAGGAACATCGACTTACAGCGGCAATCGATAATTGGAGAAAGCAAAATATTCAATAGTCAGGATAAGGTATGTATAAAGATGAAAATAGTAAATAGTTTTACTAGAAAACTTTTCGGAATATAGCATATGGTTGCTAGCTATTTATATAAATTGTTTGTGTAATGAATTTAGCATGTGAATTGTCAATAAAATACGTTAATTGCACAACTTAAAGGAGTTTATATGTCAACCAATTTAGAAAAAGAGGTTGCTTGCCTCCTCTGCGGTATACGAGTGAAAAAATATAATTTACAGCGCCACCAGATCAAGCATCATTGCCTGAATCCAGATGACTATATATCGTGTTCTTTTTGTCGGTTTCCTGTCAAGAACAAAAATTACCATAAGCATATTAAGTGCCATCTTAAAGATATTACGATCAAATCCGGTCGGACAAAGCTTTGTGATATGATGCCTGCTCAACGTCGTCGCTGGCTTGATAATCTTGACCGACCGGATCGAGAATACAGTGAAGACGCGTTATCACCTGGACGATATCTCTTAGGTGGTAGTTATGGGCTTGGTAAAAACCGGAAAAACTAAAGGGAGTAAGGTAAACAAATTGTCAAACTTTCATTAAATAAATTATTTATGACGCCTGAATCTATTTAGAATATTTTGTAGCTGGGCTATTTACATGTTCAGTCTTGGATTCTGTTGACCAAGTCTGGCTTAATAGGTATTAATTAGATCCTTGAGTTACTATTAATCCAGTCTGTCCAGAAAGGAAAATGGTTTGACTATATTTAAATAATATTTTGACTCCACAGTGTAGCCATGCTCGATGGCAGGAGATCGAAGGTTGTTGGCATGACATGGCTCATGCGCTTTTCGATAGGGTCAAGCGAGCGCGTGGTAGGGAAGAATCCGCAAGCGATTCTATGCTTTCTTTACGTGTGCAAAGACATAAGCGGACTTGATGAAATTTATTAGGTATATTCGTGACCTGATATTTCATTAGGTATATTGATAGGTATATTTGGTATGGAAAAAAATTTCATTCCTCCATTAATCAATGGGTTGCATGCTTGGTTATCATCCCGCCAGGCCTGTATTCTTACCTCGCAGATCATCGCGAGGCAAAAAGCCCCGAAGAACAGCTAATTCGCTGGCTTTCGGGGCTTTTCCATTGTGGGCATTCCTTGGCATTCGAGCCTCGGAGATGCGCTGATAGCGCGTCTAGGCTAGCGTAGTGGAAGGCCTGCGTCGTGGCCTCCTTCAGCGTCCGATTCATCCGCTCGACTTGGCCGTTGGTCCACGGATGATAGGCCTGGGTCCGCCGATGCTCGATGCCGGTGGCAAATGAGATCGAAACGATGGGGCTTGTATGTCTCGGTCCTCGGACGCTTGGCGAACTGCACACCGTTGTCGGTCAGTACCGTGTGAACACGGTACGGTAGTTGGGACAGCGTTTCCTAGAGAAAGGCAGCGGCCTCGTTTCGGCCCGCTTGGCGGTTCAGCTTGGCGTGCACGAACTTCGAGGTACGATCGACGGCGACGAACAGATACGCCTTCCCTTCGCCAGTGCGGATCTCATTGAAATCGATGTGCAGATAACCGATCCGATAGGATTTGAAGCGTTTGGGGGTGGGCTGTTCATGGCTGTCTTCCGGCAGCCGGCTGATCTCATGACGTTGGTAGAGTCGATGGAGTTTCGCCCGGGTCAGGTGCGGGATGAATCGCTGCAAGGTGAACAGACAATCATCGAGCGGGTGCAAGGTCCGTCGACGAAACTCGAGCGCCGCGCTTTCCTCCAGCGGTGCTAAGGAGTGTGAGCGAGGGCGTTTGGGTCCCATGGCCACGTCCTCGACCGAGTCCCGTGCACGCCATTTGCGAACGGTCTTGGGATTGAGGCCATAGCGGCGGCTCAATGCCGCGACCGAAGCCTTCGATCGCTGTATTTCTTTTCGGATGGCGTGCACGGTCTTGGCGCGTGAGTGAAGAATCTGAGCCATGGGTCCTCTGCAGACATAGGTTGATACCACAATCCCCTACACCTAGACTCTGATTTACCGACTCTTCAAATATTTATGGTATATGAAAGGGTATATTACGATTGGTTTGCATCGTATTTAATGCCATTAAAATCAATGTGTTATAGTGCATTGTGGCATCTCACGCTCTCCGCCACATTGCTGTTCTGAATCATTGGGTTGTGATCATATTTCTGGGTTCTTGGGACTTGTCTGGGGCAAATCTCCTTTGAGTGCTGTGTCCAGCCCCACCATCTCCATGTGGCTTTGAGCGCCATCCAGCCACCTGGAGTGGGTGTACAAGATCACCTCTATGCTTTGGCCCAGTTGCCTTGCGCAAAATGCCGGCATCAAAGCCCCCACCTTTTTCGATCTTTGCTTGATCCTCGCCAACCTTGGCAATCCCTTCGCTAACCATGAGAATCCAGGCTCCGATGTTTTCCACCCCTTGGATGGAGGGAGCGGCGATGAGTGAGCCGATCCGCTTGACCCAGTACAGCCACGGTGCGGGCTGCGGCTGCAAGATTTCGCCCAAGGTGCTGGAGGTGATCCTCGCTGGCAGTGGGGCGCAGCATCTCGATCCCAGGCTGTGGGTGGGCAATGCCTCGCGTGACGATGCGGCGGTCTATGCGATCGACGAGGAGCGCGGGGTGATCTCGACCACCGATTTCTTCATGCCGATCGTCGATGATCCGTTCGATTTCGGTCGGATCGCGGCGACCAATGCGATCAGCGATGTCTATGCGATGGGGGGTGATCCGCTGATGGCGATCGCGATCCTCGGTTGGCCGGTCGACAAGCTCGGTCCGGAGGTGGCGCGTGAGGTGATTCGCGGTGGACGGGCGGTGTGCGATGAAGCGGGCATTCCGCTGGCTGGGGGCCATTCGATCGATGCGCCGGAGCCGATCTTCGGTCTCTCGGTCACGGGCCTTGTCGACAAGCGTTGGATCAAGCGCAACGACACCGCCACCGAGGGCTGCCGGCTCTACCTGACCAAGCCGCTGGGCATTGGCATCCTCACCACCGCGGAGAAGAAGGGCGCGCTCTTCGATCAGGACGTCGGCGTGGCGCGGGATCTGATGTGCACGCTCAACCGCGCGGGCAGTCGCTTCGCTCGGCTCGAGGGGGTCAGGGCGATGACCGATGTGACCGGCTTCGGCCTGCTCGGGCATCTGGTCGAGATGGCCGACGGCAGCGAGCTCACCGCCAGCATCGATGCCGCCAGGGTGCCGGTGCTCGAGCGGGTGGATGAGTACATCGAGCGCGGCTGCGTGCCGGGCGGGACGCAGCGCAACTTCGCAAGCTACGGTGAGCGGATCGAGGGGCTGAGCGAGCGTCAGCGGCAGGTATTTTGCGATCCGCAGACCAGCGGTGGGCTGCTGGTCGCGGTCGAGCCGCGCGAGGAGGGGGCGTTCCTGGCGATGGCCGCGGAGCTCGGCCTTGCGCTGGTCTCTTTCGGCGAACTGGTGGCGAAGCGGCGCCATGCGGTCGAGCTGCGTTGATGCGCACTGCGCGACCCGCCCCGCGAGCGTTCAGTCCCGCGTGGCCAGCGCAGGGCGCGCTTGCCTGAAGGAGACCAGCCGTCGTTGGTCTTCGTCCCACAGCATCAGGCGCACCAGGGCGAGGCTCTGCCCCAGGGTCAGCCGGCCGATGTCGCGGAGCTCGGGATGTTCCCGCAGCACTTCGGGCAGGCGGTAGCAAGGGATGCGCGAGCACAGGTGGTGGACATGGTGGACGCCGATGTTGGCGGTGAACCAGCGCAGCACGGCCGGCAGGTCATAGTGCGAGCTGCCGTGCAGCCCCGCTACGCGCACGTTCCACTCCTCGTCGCGGGCCCAGAAGGTCTCCTCGAACTGGTGCTGGACGTAGAACAGCCATACCCCGATCGAGGCGGCCAGCAGCATGATCGGTAGCTGCACGAGCAGGAAGGGGACGACGCCGACCAGCCAGATCATCGCCGCCGCCACGGTGGCGATCGCTAGATTGGTCGCCATGGTGCTCAGCCAAGGCATCGCGCCTGCACGCATGAAGCCCACCGGCAGCCGGTTGTCGAGCAGGAAAATGTACGCCGGGCCGAGTCCGAACAGTACCAGCGGGTGGCGGTAGGCGCGATAGCGCAGCCGCTGGAGCGGCGTAAGCGCACGATACTCGCGCACGGTCAGGGTGTCGATGCCGCCGACGCGCGAGCGGTCGAGATTGCCTGAGTTGGCGTGATGGAGCTCGTGGGTGTGGCGCCAGAAGTCGAACGGGGTCAGGGTCAGCACGCCGATTGCCCGGCCGACCCAGTCGTTGGCGCGCCGGGAGCGAAAGAACGAGCCGTGGCTGCAGTCGTGCATGATCATGAACATGCGTACCAGCAATCCCGCCGCGGGGATGACCAGCGCCAGGCCTATCCAGTAGCCCTGGCTTACGCAGTACCAGAGCAGCGCCCAGACGAGGACGAAGGGAATCACCGTGATCGCGATCTCCGCCAGGCTGCGGGACAGATGCGCTACGCGGTAGCCACCCAGCGCGCGCACCAGCGTGCGGGTCTGTGCGGTGGCATCGACTGGCGCGGCCAGAGGTTTCATAGCGCAGCTCCTGAGAGGCTCGGAGGCTCGCCGGGCAACCGTTGAAGCGATTGCCCGGCGAGCCTGTCCGGGGCAGGGGGCGTGCCGAGGTGAAGTTCGGCGAAGGGTATTCTGTGACCCCATTGTGCGCCGTGCGCCGTCCGATGTCTGAGCATTATTGATCACCGTCGCCGTGCTACGCTCGATCAGAGCGGTTCCAGCGGCCGCCGTATGGCTCTAGCGCCGATGCCATCGGCGCTTCCCAGCGATAGCCTGCGGTGCGTCACCAGAGGAGGTCGTGTCATGACGATCCGTCATCCGCCGTCGTTCGAGGCCGCATCGGTGCTGTCGAGGATCGGCGAGGGGCAGCGCATCGAGCGCTACCAAAGCGATCAAACCGTGTTCGTCCAGGGCGAGGTGGCCGATGCGGTCTTCTACCTCCAGTCGGGCAAGGTCAAGGTCAGCGTGGTCTCCGCGCAGGGCAAGGAAGCGGTGGTCGCGATGCTCGGCAAGGAGGAGTTCTTCGGCGAGGGGTGCCTCGCCGGGCAGGCGCTGCGCATCTCGACAGTGACGACCATGACCGATGCGGTGATCGTGCGCCTGGAGAAGCCGGCGATCGTTCGCCTGATCCGCGAGCAGCCGGAGTTCTCCGAAGCCTTCATCGCCCATCTGCTGAGCCGCGCCATTCGTGTAGAGGCGGACCTGGTCGACCAGCTGTTCAACTCGAGCGAAAAGCGCCTTGCCCGGACCCTGCTGCTGCTGGCGAATTTTGGCCAGGAGGGGGGCCCTGAGCCTGTGATCGCGAAGATCAGCCAGGAGACGCTGGCGCAGATGATCGGCACCACGCGCTCGCGGGTCAGTTTCTTCATGAATCGCTTCCGCGAGCTCGGCTTCATTTCCTATAACGGCGGTATCGAGATCCACAGCTCGCTGCTCAACGTCGTGCTCCACGATCACCCGTGGATCGACCCCTGATCGCGCCCATTCAGGCCATCGGCTTATCGCCTGTGATCTGGTTTTTTTGTTGGACACCGTGCGCGTGGCTTGCGCAGACTCGTCGTCCAAGCTTCGACAACAGCATTCAATAACGACGAGCTACAGGAGAGACCCCCGCATGGCACGGCTGCTGCTCAATTGCGATATGGGTGAGAGTTTCGGTAACTGGCGGATCGCCGACGAGGCGCCGGCGATGGCGCTGGTCGATCAGGCCAACCTGGCCTGCGGCTTCCACGCCGGCGATTTCAGCGTCATGGCGCAGAGCGTGCGGCTTGCCGTCGAGCACCGGGTATCGATCGGCGCCCATCCCGGCTATCCCGATCTGCAAGGCTTCGGACGCCGGGCGATGGCGATGCGTGCTGATGAAGTCACCGACCTGCTGCTGTACCAGATCGGTGCGCTGGACGCCTTCTGCCGCGCCAATGGCACCCAGGTCGACTACGTCAAACCCCACGGTGCGCTGTATCACGCGATCTACCAGCAGGCGGAGATGCTCGACGCGGCGCTGCGCGCCTGCCGGCTCTACCGAGAGGGCCTACCGCTGATGACGCTGGCGGTGGCGGATCGCGCGCCGGTGCTCGCGGCCGCCGAGGCGGCGGGGGTGCCGGTGCTGTTCGAGGCCTTCGCCGATCGCGCCTACCTCGCGGATGGGCAGCTTTCGCCGCGCTCGCGTGCGGATGCGGTGCACAAGGACCCGGAGCGGATCGTCTCCCAGGCGCTTGCGATCGCGCGCGGCGAGGCGTTCGACGACATCGACGGCCAGCCGATGCGGCTCGCCGCCGACACCCTCTGCGTTCACGGTGACAATCCGCAGTCGCGCGCGGTGCTGGCCCGGCTGCGCGCAGCGCTGGAGGCCCAGTGATCCGGATCGAACCCGCCGGGGCCGAGGCTGCGCTGATCAGCTTCGAGCGCCCGCCGAGCCGTTTGCTTTCCAGCTCGATCATCGACTTCGCCCGCCGGGTCGAAGCCCGCCTCGGAGAGGCAGTGCTCGACATGATTCCCGGCTGGGACACCCTGCTGATTCACTATTCGCTGCGTCGCATCGACTACCCGAGCCTCGAGCGCTTGCTCGGGCCGATGCTCTCCGAATGGCGTGAGCTCGATACTGGCCAGGCACGCACCGCGCGCCGCCACGAGATGCCGGTGTGGTACGCCGGCGAAGACCTCACCGAGGTCGCCGAGGCTTGCGGGCTCTACGTGGAGGAGGTGATCGAACGCCACGCCGCCGGCGACTACTACGTCGGCGCGGTCGGCTTCGTGCCTGGCTACGCCTATCTCGGTGGGCTCGACCCGCTGCTCGTGCGTCCGCGTCGTGCTACCCCGCGCACCCTGGTGCCGGCGGGGAGCGTGGCGATCGCCGAGCACCAGACCGGGATCTACCCGCAGGCCCTGCCGGGTGGCTGGAACCTGATCGGGCGCTGCCCGACCCGACTCTACGACCCATCGCGCTGGCCGCCCGGGCGCTTCGAGGTAGGCGACGCGGTGCGCTTCTACGCCATCGACGAAAACGAGTTCCATGCCCTCGACGGCGAGTGGGAGATGCCGGTGGGGAGAGTGACATGACCCAGCGAAAGAAGGGCGGGACGGGGGCGCTTGAGCTACTCGAACCGGGGGTGCTGTCTTTGATCCAGGATCGTGGCCGGATCGGCAGCCAACGCTTCGGCGTCTCCCGCTCCGGGGTGATGGACCCCCACGCGGCGGCCTGGGCCAACCGGATGCTCGACAACCCGGTCGGGAGCGCCTTGATCGAGGTCACCCTCGGCGGCCTGCGGCTGCGTGCCCGCGAGGATACCTGGCTGGCTTTCACCGGCGCGCGAATGGCGCTGCACCTCGACGGGCGTCCGCTCTCCGGCTGGAGCCGCTTCGCCATCCGCGCCGGGCAGACCCTGAGCGTCGGCTTCGCCTCCAGCGGCCAGCGCGGCTACCTGGCGGTGCGCGGTGGATTCTTGGTTGAACCCAAGCTGGGCTCGGTAGCCACCCACGCGCGCAATCGCCTCGGTGGCCTGCACGGTGACGGACGCCCGCTTGCGCGCGGCGACCTGCTCGCCCATCCGCCCGGTGGGGACGCCTTTCGCTTAGGCGCGCGCGCGCCGTGGAAGATGATTCCCGACTATCGGGAGGTACCGCTGCTGCGCGTGCTGCCGGGAGGCGATCATCGTCACTTTCCCGCGGCGCAGATCGAGCGATTCTTCGACCAGCGTTGGCAGGTCTCGGCCAGCTCGGACCGGATGGGGATCCGCCTCTGCCACGAGCAGCCGCTGCGCGAGGTGCCGAGCCGCAAGATGTCGCTCGGCATCTGCCCGGGCGCAATCCAGGTGCCGCCCAATGGCGAGCCGATCGTGCTGATGTCTGACTGCCAGACGATGGGGGGCTACCCGCTGTTCGGCTGGCTGCACCCGCTCGATCTCGGCCGTCTGTCCCAGGTGCCGGCGCGCCAGGAGGTGCGTTTCGCGCCGATCGATGTGGAGACCATGCAAGCGGAGCTCGCGCGCTTCAACGACTTCTTCGATCATCCGCCGCCGCAGCCGTACTGAGTGTTGTGGCCTGGCTGGCGATCAAAAAGCTGCCTGTGTCAGGCCTTT
Organism: Halotalea alkalilenta; assembly: GCF_001648175.1. Classification (NCBI taxonomy): domain Bacteria; kingdom Pseudomonadati; phylum Pseudomonadota; class Gammaproteobacteria; order Oceanospirillales; family Halomonadaceae; genus Halotalea; species Halotalea alkalilenta. The sequence goes on from NZ_CP015243.1 coordinate 2,232,524, forward strand.
CGAGCAAATGACAAGAAGGGTGAAACCATATACGGGACAATACGTTAGCGCTTTCTCTTGGAAGTTGCCGGGCGTGAGCCGCTGTCAGCCAGGAGCCGCACAAGAGCCTAGAAAAAGAAAGCTGGAGCGTGCTGCAGGGGGATAACTGATCTTTCCTGCGGATGCCTTTGCCCGATAGGCCGTTGCACTATCCCACGACGGCAGCGACGTCGATGCCCCGCACCAATCGCGCCGCCAGCCGCTTGTTCTTCAACTGCTCTAGCCACCAATCCAGCCCACGTCCCTGATGGTCGCCGCGCCAAGCCACGAAGAGTTGGTTGGGCTCGCGCGGATCGACCATCTCCTTCTCGATCAATTCGCCACGCTTGAGCAAACCGGCGACACGATCGCGCGGTAACCAGCCGACGCCTAGAGCCTGGCGCTGGGCCTCGATCTTGGCGCGCATACTTGGTACGGCGAGCGTTGCCTGGCCGCCCTGCACGCCATAGCCGCGCACATCCAGCCTGCGCGAGGTATCGGCCACGACGATCGATCGGTGCTGAATGACGGCATCCCTGTCCAGCGGCTTCTTCGCCTTGGCCAGCGGATGGCGCGGCGATACAGCGAAGACCCAATCCATCACGCCCAGCTCGAACCAGCGCAGCCCGGGAATGACCGGCGGCTCGTTGGTGGCGCCCACCACTAGATCCGCGCGGCCTTCGCGCAACGCATCCCAGGTGCCAGTCAATACCTCCTGGGTAAGGCGCAGTGTGACGCCGGACTTCAGTGCGTCGAACGCCTGGATAACCGGCACCAGGGTCTCAAATTCGAGCACTTCGTCAGTAACGATCCACAAACGGTTTTCCCAACCACCAGCCACCTGCTTGACTCGCTGCGTCAATCTGGAGACGTCCTGCATGAGCCGCGCGGCCTCGTGAGCCAAGACGTGACCGGCTGGGGTGAGCTGTAGCCGGTAGCGACGGCGGTCGAACAGCAGAGCGTCGAACCGGTCTTCCATCTGCCTCGCGGCGTGCGACACCGTGGACGGTGCTTTGCCCAATCGAACTGCGGCGCGCGACAGGCTACCAGTATCCCGGATGGCTTCCAGCAGGGCCAGTTCATCGAAGGACAACATGTTCGATTCCTTCGCACGATTTCATCGTGGACATGATGCGTAAAACTGCTAATGACGCTCCATCATTCAGCTACAGCAATTCGCTGATATCGAGGGAGAAATCTCATGAACCGCTTTTCCGATAAGACCGTACTCGTCACCGGCGGCAGCAGTGGCATCGGCCTGGCCTCCGCTAAAGCATTCGCCGCCGAAGGCGCCCGTGTGGTCATTACGGGCCGAGATGTCGTCGCATTGGAGCAAGCTCAAGCCGCGCTGGGCGGCAACGCCATTGGTTTGCGTAACGATGCAGGCGACTTGGCCGACGCCAAGGCACTGGCCGGGAGCCTTATCGAGCTCGATATACGCCTGGATGCCGTTTTTCTCAACGCCGGCGTGGCGAAGTTCGCCGCCTTTCCGGACGTGGACGAGCGCTTGTGGGAGCAGACGTTCGACATCAACGCCAAGGGCCCGTATTTCCAGCTCCAGGCACTGCTGCCGCTGTTCAATCCGGGGGCGGCGATCTTGATCAATGGTTCGATCAATGCTCGCATCGGAATGCCGAATTCTTCGGTCTACGCCGCCAGCAAGGCTGCAGTCATCTCGCTGGCCAAGACGCTATCGGCGGAATTGCTGCCGCGCGGCGTGCGGGTCAACGTGGTTAGCCCGGGGCCGGTCGCCACACCGATCTACGGCAAGCTGGGGCTGGATACGTCTGCGCAGGAGGCCACAGCCGCGCAGATCCAGAGCCAGATCCCGCTCGGGCGCTTCGGCACAGCGGAAGAGATCGCTGCGACGGTGCTGCACCTGTCGGCGCCAGAGTCCGCCTACATCGTGGGCACCGAGATCATTGCCGACGGCGGCATGAGCCAACTTTGACTCAAATCCTCTAGCACCAAGGAGAAGATCATGAATGCCTCGCTGCGATTTATGCAATTCGCAATGGCTGCCGTGCTGATGGTGCTGCAGCCAGCCGCCCATGCGGCGGATGGCGATGCCATCCAGAGCCATACCGCCCAGATCAACGGTGTCACGCTGCACTACCTGCAGGCTGGCCAGGACCAGGAAACGCCTGTTGTGCTGCTGCACGGCTAGCAAGCATCGCGCGATTGCGATTCCCTCTGAGCGCTTCTCCAAGAATCTTCTCCGACAGACCCTTCGAATAGATATCGGCTGTGTCAGAGAGAACGATTCCATGATCGAGGCAAAGATCGACGATGCGTCGAGCCTCATCGATCCCCGTCTTCCCAAACTGTTCAAAGATCTTGCCCTTTCCACCGGATGTGGCTATACCCCAGGCTCAAGGCAGGAACCTTCAGCCCGGAGCGGCCCAACTGTCTGTACTCCATCGCAATCTCTCTCAAAATTCGTCATGTTGGACAGGCCCCCGGCTGCAAGAGCGTGAGGCAGGACATCCGTCCTGCCAGCACGTTGCCAATAGCCGATAGTCAGTGACTGCAAGCCAGACTAACCACGCGATGAATCGAGTATCCACATCGAGCACCAAGCCGGTGACAAAAGTCGCGGCGGCCAATCGCTGCGTCGACTCTTCCTCGCCAATAGTTCGGTTCCTGAGCCAGCAATATATGCTGGCTCGTTAAACCGGGACGTAAGGCGAATAGTCCACGTATCCCTTTGCCGTGCCGCCGTAGTACGTATCGCGATCTGGGGTGGTCAGCGGCCAACCGTTCTTCAGCCGCGCAACCAAGTCAGGATTGGCGATGAAAGGCTGGCCAAAGGCCGCGAGGTCGATCAATCCAGCGTCAACGAGATCCTGCGCGCGTTCCAGTGTCATATTTCCCGCCAGAATCAACGCCGTAGTTCCCAACTTTTCTTTGCAGTGTTTCAGGAGCCTGACAAATGCCTGTTCCTGTACTGCAACGCTTTCGTCGAGCAGGAAGAAACCGTTCTGATCCGACACGTGGACATAGGCAATGCCACGCTCGCTCAGGCCCTCGCAGAGAGCCAGGTATGTTTCGTCGATCTCAGGAAAATCCGGCATATCGAAAAGCCGGCCGTAGGGTGAGATCCGGATACCCACTCGCTGCGCGCCAATGCGGGCGCAGACCGCGTCAACCACTTCAAGGACGAAGCGCAGGCGATCAGCCAGATTGCTTGCCGCGTAGCGATCCGTACGGTCGTTCACCAGCGGGTTCAGGAACTGCTCGATCAGATAGCCATTGGCGCCATGGATTTCCACGCCATCGAAACCAGCATCCACGGCATTGGCGGCGGCCTGAGCGAAATCCTCGACCACTCGGGCGACTTCATCGGTAGTCAGCGCGCGAGGAGTGGAAGCCGGCACTTCACCTGGTTCGCCCGACTCTGTATAGCCGAACGCCGTGACGCCCTGCGCGGCCTTGTTCGAGGCGCTGACCGGAGCCCGGCCATCGAGCTGCAGTGACGTATGGGACACCCGCCCCACATGCCACAATTGTGCGAAGATCTTGCCGCCGACACTATGCACGGAGTCGGTGGCCAGCTTCCATCCTTGAACCTGCTCTTGGCTGTAGATGCCAGGAACGAACAGGTAGCCCTGTCCTTCGCGGGAAATCGAAGTTCCCTCAGTGATGATCAAACCAGCAGTGGCCCTTTGTGCGTAGTGCAAGGCCATTTGCTCCGTCGCGATGTGTTGCGGTGCGCGTGATCGTGTCATGGGAGCGATGACGAGACGATTTTTCAGGGGCAGTCCACCGAGGGTGTAGCTATCGAACAGGTCAGTCATTTGGATAAGTCCTCAAGTTAAAAAAAAGTGCTGTCGAACGATCCGGTTTGGAATACGTTCATTTCGTTCGGCAGAGTCCATGCAAAGCCGGTGATGCCCAATATCAAAAAGGCGTCGGCATGCTGTTTTCGCTGCTTCTCTTCACGCAGTGAATCCACCATTCACATCGAGCACGGAGCCGGTGATGAAGGCCGCGTCGGGTCCGGCAAGAAAGACAATCGCCGCCGCGACTTCCTTGAGTTCCGCAGGCCGCTGAATCGCATGCGATTCCATGACGATCGGCGGAAGATTCTCCAGCGACCCGACGGCGTCCGCGGCCATGTCCGTATCCACCACCCCCGCCTGGACGACGTTCACCGTGATGTTGCGCGGGCCAATATCACGTGCCGCGCCGCGCGTGTACCCAATGACAGCGGCCTTGCTCGCCGCATAGTCCGCGACGCCAGGGAAGCCAACGCGCGTGCCAAGACCCGAGCCGACCGAGATGATGCGACCGCCCTCCGGCAGCACTTTGACGGCCGCCCGGATATTGGCGACCACACCCAAGGTGTTGACCCTCCACTGACGGTCCAAGCCGGCGTTGTCGATGGCCGGGTCATCGATGGTCTTGCCCTGCAACGCGATGGCGGCGTTGTTGACCAGGATGTCGAGCTTGCCGAGTTCCGCGACCACCTTCTGAATCAGCGGCTCGGACGCGGCGGGATCGCCCTGATCGGCCTGGATCGCCACAGCGCGCACGCCCTTGGCCTTCAGCGCGGCTACGACGGCCGCGGCCTTTTCGGCTGAAGCCACATAGCTGATGGCCACATGCGCGCCTTGATCGGCCAGCGCGAGCGCGGTTGCAGTTCCCAGGCCGCGCGAGCCTCCGGTTACGAGGGCAACCTTGCCCGCAAGCGTCTTACTCATGATGAAGTCCTCGTTGGATGAAACCTTGTGTAGAAAGGAAATAGAACGCGACGCTCACCAGGGCAGGCGCTCGTCGAGAAAGAAGAGGCCGCCCGTCGCCCCCTGCTCGTCGAGACTCGCGTACTGGACGGCAGTGCGCGCACCCTCTTCGACGCTCATGTCCGCCTGGCTGCCGCCCATGGTCGTGCGCAACCAACCCGGGTGGATCGCATTGACCTTGATCGGCGTACCGCGCAACTCCTCGGCAATCAGTACGGTGAAGGCGTTGAGAGCGGCTTTGGAGGTGTCGTAGGCAAGCGCATGCCCCGGATAAACGGGCGAACTTGGATCCGATAGGTGCGTGAGGGAGCCCCTGATGCTCGACACATTCACGACCCGGCCCGCGGCCGACCGTTTCAGCAACGGGAGCAGGCCTTGCGTCAGAAACAATGGAGCGAAGAAGTTGGCCTCGAACGTATGCCGTACCACGTTGACTGGCGTCTGGCTGGGGCGCCATGTCGCCGGCATACCCGCATCAGGACTGTCGAGCAGCACGCCCGCGTTGTTGACCAGTATGTCGAGCCGGCCATGCGACTGGTCGATCGCCAGGTACGCCGCGCGTCGGTCGTCGTCGCTGGTCACGTCGAGCTGGAGCGCAGAAGCCATCAGGCCTTGGCTGCGCAAATCGGACGCGACCGCTTCGGCCTTCACGCCATCCCGCGCTCCGACAATCACATGCGCGCCTCGCGCCGCAAGCTGTCTGGCGATTTCAACACCCAAGCCGCGTGCGGCCCCGGTGACGAGCGCAATCTTGCGGTTGAGGGGGGCTGCTGGGTTATTTGCCATGGCGATGCTTCTTTAATGTTTGCGTGGCCGGACGACATGCACCGGAGCGTCCTTGGTGCTTCCCTCGCGCAGCGGTTGTTCCCGGCGATGGGCGACGTCGATGAGATAGTCCAGCTTCCCGACCTTCGCACCGAGGTGGCGCAAGATTGCGTAGGCGGTCGTCACGTGGAAGAAGAAGTTGGGAAGCGCGAACTCGACCAGGTATGAAGCCCCATCGAAGGTCACCCAGCGACGCCTGAAATTGACCTTGATCGTCCGCGCTTCGCCGCCGATAAGATCGGCAGGCACTATCTGGCGCAGGATTTCCTCGGTCTTGCCGATACGTTCCCGCAGCTCGTGCAACGAACTTTCCGTGTCATCCAGGCTGGGCACACTGCGACCGGCAAGCCGCATGACGCAGGCCTTGGCCGTATCACTGGCATGCTGGATCTGCCGACGGAACGGATCCATATCTGCAGCCAACCGCGCCTCAAGCAGCCGCGCCTCGGTGAACGCACCGGCGGCCACGCATTCCTCTGCCTTGTCCAGTAAATGACGGAGGGTCCGCAAGCCTCCCAGCAATGCGCCAACAGAAACGTCATGCAGGATCACAGAAGAATCGCTCATGCCGATGCCTCCTGTTCAGGTGCGAACAGTTCAAGCAAGTGCAGCGGGGCCTCCAGCTCCATGAGGCGCCCCCCGGTGGCGAGGGTGCCGAGCGCGACCGGACGAAAACCAATCGCTTTGATCAGTCCACAGACTGTCTTGAGCGCCTCTCCATCGTCGCCCGCCGCGAACAGAACTCGCTGAACGCCTGCCGGCGGCGGCGAAAACATGACGCCGAAGTCGAGCGTGTTGAATGCCTTGACGACCCGCGCAGACGGTGCGAGACGCGCAATGATCTCGCTGCCCGAATCATCCTTCAGATCATCGGCCCGGTAGTTGGGTGGATAGCTGAGATACGTGTTCGTCGCGTCGAGGAGGATGCGGTCCTTCCAGTCATGAGCCGGATCCAACACCTCTTCGCGCGTGATCCAAGGCGCGGCCAGAACCACCAGTTCGCAGTCCAGAACCTCGGGCATCGTCGCCGGCGTGATCTTCGCTTTGCCACCTTGGCGTGCCAGCTTCTCCCTGACGCCCTCAAGCCCGCCGCTGTTCGTCATCAGAATGTCGTGACCGGCGCGCTCGAACTCCGTGGCAAGCCGCATACCGACGGTATGGGCGCCGATGATGCCAATCTTCATATCTGTTTCTCCAGTTGTGAATCCGCGTCACAGGATTCGCTGCGAGAATCAACTCGTTGAGCAGCCAATCGAACGTCTGTGCTTTTGCAAGCGGGAGTTCGTCAGCCAACCCGACGCCAGCGCCAGCGCCAGCGCAGCCGTGGATAGCAGTCCGCCGGCCCAGTTCGGAGAGGCATAACCGAACCCATGGGCGATGACCCAACCACCCAGCCAAGCCCCGATGGCATTGCCCAGGTTGAACAGGCCGATGTTGACGGACGCTGCCAAGTTTGGCGCGCCTGCGCTTCTGGCCTTGTCCATCACCAGGCGTTGGATCGGCGAGACCGTCGCAAAGCCGAAACCAGCCATCAGCAGTACGCACACAGCCGAGGCCGCGCGACTTTCCACCACGAAGAAGAATGCGAAGAGCACGATTGCCTGCGCGGCCAGGCTGGTGTACAGCAACGGCATCAATGCGCGGTCAGCCAGCTTTCCGCCCAGGATGTTTCCAACCACCAAGCCCAGGCCGAACAAGAACAAGATGCCAGTCACGCCGTGTTCGCTGTAACCAGCAAGCTCCGTCATCATCGGTGCGATGTAAGTGATCGAGGTGAAGAATGCTGCCGGGCCGAGCACAGTGATGCCCATTGCAATCAACACCTGCACGTCCAGAAAAGCAGCGAACTCGTAGCGCATGTTGGGAACGTCGTGCTGTCTGCTCTTGGGCAGCAGTATCGCGAGAGCGACCGTCGTTCCCACGCCGATTATGGTGATCGCCAAGAAAGTCGCACGCCAGGTGACGGCCTGTCCGAGCCAAGTGCCAGCGGGAACACCTAGCAGATTGGCAGCCGTCATTCCGGTAAACATGAAGGCGATGGCACTGGTACGGCGGTTTGGCGCCACCAGATCCGCTGCCAGGACCGAGCCAATGCCGATGAAGGCTCCGTGCGTCAGCGAGGTGACGACGCGGCCGGCCAAGGCCCAGGCAAAGCTCGGGGCCAATGCGGTGATCAGGTTTCCCACGACGAAGAACCCCATCAACGAAATCAGCATCACCTTTTGCGGCAACCGCGCTCCCAGGATGATGAGCAGCGGTGCGCCAACAAAGACGCCAAGTGCGTAGCTGGTCGCCATGTATCCCGCGGCCGAGATCGTGATGCCGAACTCGGCCGCAACGCTGGGCAGCAAACCGGCGATGACGAACTCGGTAGTGCCAATGCCGAAGGCCGCAATGGCGAGTGCCCAGATGGCAGCGGGCATGCTGCTTCCGTTCGTCCTTTTCACCGGGTGACTCCACCATTCACAATGATGCCGTTCATATCCGTTCTTCTTCGGACGCCTGGTTCACCGCATGCCGGCCGGATAGTTGGTCGAATACATGGTCGGTGGCCTGCGCAAGTGTTGTGGACCTATCGGTCCATTTTTAGGTAAAAAAAATCACCCGGTCGCCGGCTGCCCCGCCAGCTTGCGTATCAAGGTCTCGAAGGCGTCGACCGACTGACCGCCGACGATCGCCTCGCGCTCGTTGAAGACGATGGTCGGCACCGACCGAACGCCACGATCGATCCATTCCCGCTCGCGTGCGCGAACCTCGGCTGCGAACAGGTCAGTGTCCAGGATCCGGCGCGCCTCCACGGGATCGAGTCCGGCCTCGGCGGCCAGCGCCACGAGCAGGTTGTGGTCACCCGGGTCACGACCGTCGGTAAAGTGAGCGCGGAACAGCAGGATCTTCAATGCGTGCTGGCGCCCTGCCAAACCTGCCCAGTGGAGCAAGCGATGCGCATCGAACGTGTTGTAGATGCGACTTTCTTCGTCGAGATTGAAGGTGAAGCCGACCTCTTCACCACGCGCGCGGAACATCGCCCGGCTCTGGGCGAACTGGCTGGGCGTCGAGCCATACTTCTGGTTGACGTGTTCAGTCAGGTTCTGCCCGCCGGGGGGCATGCCGGGATTCAGCTCGAACGGCTCGAACACGATCTCGGCGCCAACGGCATCGCCGACACGGTTCAGCGCCGTCTGCAGGGAATGCAGGCCGATCGCGCACCACGTGCAGGAAATGTCTGAGACGAATTGGATTTTGAGCATGTCAGTGGCCTCCAAGCCCGCCGAGTTCATCGCAGCAGGAAGTTGTGTACCGATCGGTTCCCAATTATTCAAGGATGCCGATCGGATGTCAACATGCCTGTGGATGCCCCTCGTCGTCAGCGTGGAACGCAGTAGTTCCATTCGAGGCTGGTTGCTCGGTTAGGACGGTCTGTGGCTGGGTCAAGGCTGGTCGCGGGCACCCGAAGGCTCGGACTTGACGCGCCCGAGGAAGACGGGCGCTACCTCGCTCCAGCCAAAGTCCGGTAAGCTGTTGGAATCAGGACCGCTCGGTCTATATCACATTGGATTAGGAATAACGGGCAAGCAAAATGGCACGTCCGCGAGAGTTTGAGGAAGACCAGGTTTTGCAGGCTGCCCTTCAGGTCTTCTGGGATAAGGGCTATGAGGGCACTTCGCTCAGTGACCTGCTGGAAGCGATGGGGCTGACCAAATCCAGCCTCTACAAGGCCTTCGGCAGCAAGGAGGCGCTCTTCCGGCGCATCGTCGAACGATACTATCGTGACTTTCTGGGTTTTCGGCAGGAAGCGCTTGCAGAGCCAACGCCGCGTCGCATCGTCGAGCGGCTGCTCTACGGAATGACGGAGTTGCATCGCGGCGCACTGACCCCGCCGGGCTGCCTCGAAACCAACGCCGCGGTGGCCTGCTCAGCGGACGCTGAGCCGATCAGGCTGGAACTGGCGCGCAACCGCGAGCGCTTCAGACTGCAGCTCCGCGACCGACTTGAAGAGACGGCGGCGGCGGGTCCGCTGCCGCCGGGCATGACCAGCGACGATGCCGCCTCGCTCATCGTCTCGTTGATCCAGGGCTTGGCCGTCCAGGCGAAAGCCGGCGTCTCGCGGGAGACTGCCCGCCAGGTCGTGCGTGCCGCTCTGCTGTCTTGGCCCGAAGCCTGACAACGCATTCTCAGTCGCAGTTGCTGTTCGTTCGAACTTTCGGCGCAGCAGACCGGCCGCCTCGATACCGTGAGCAGGTTGGTATCCCCGGCACTGTCAAGGACACTCGTTCCTTGGGCTGGTAACGCCACTCGGATCGTCGCATGGGCCTACGCGCCGACTACTAGACAATTCCGGGGCCACGTTGCCGTCCGACTTCCCATGACACGTCGGCGCCGCGCGCTGTTGCAGTGAGCTGCTGCCCCAGCCGTTGTTCGATCACCGGCCGCCACGGCACCAGGCTGAAGCCTATGCCGTTGATGGGCGCGCGTAAGCTATTGATAAAAATGATGTATCGAGCTACGTCGCAGTCCAGCGAAGAACCGGGCAGGAGTCATCGTCAAACCAAAAAACGCACGCCCCGGGGCGTGCGTTTTTTTCGTCGATGCCGTCAGCGGCGTGCGTGCTTACTGGGCATGAAAGTCGAGGCCGTTGACGGTGGCCTTGATGATCCCTGCACGGATCACGAAGTCGCCGAAGCACTCGCCCGGCTCGCGCTCCCGGCCGTAGCGGTGGATCATCGGGGTAAGTTCCTCGAGGATCGTCTTCTCGTCGATGTTCTCGCGATACATCTTGTTCAGTCGGGTGCCGGTGAAGTTACCGCCTAGATAGAGGTTGTAGCGCCCGATCGCCTTGCCGACGAAGCCGATCTCGGCCATGAACGGGCGGCCGCAGCCGTTGGGGCAGCCGGTCATCCGCAGCACGATCGGGTCCTGCTCGAGCCCTGCGTCGCGCATCACTGCGTCGAGCTTGTCCAGCAGGGTCGGCAGGTAGCGCTCGCTTTCGGCCATCGCCAGGCCGCAGGTCGGCAGTGCGACGCAGGCGATCGAGTGCTGGCGCAGCGGGGTGACGCTCTTGACCATGTTGAACTTGTCGAGCAGCTCATCGATGCCGGCCTTGGCGGCCTCCGGCACATTGCTGATGATCACGTTCTGGTTGCAGCTCATCACGATGTCGCCATCGAACGATTCGGCGATCGCCTTCAGCCCGCTCTTGAGCTTCATCCCGGCATGGATCGGGCTGTCCTCGGGATAGTCCTTGATCCGGCCGTTCTCGACGAACAGCCCGTAGTGCCACAGGCCGTCCTCGCCCTGGTACCAGCCGAGCAGGTCGCCGGTGGTTTCGAAGCGATGGTCGCGCGTCGGCTCGAGCGCGTAGCCGAGGTAGTTCTCGAGCTCGGCCTTGAAGCCCTCGATGCCCATGGTATCGACGGTGTACTTGACCCGCGCGTGCTTGCGGCTCTTGCGGTTGCCGTTGTCACGCTGGACCAGCATGATCTTCTCGGCGACGTCGACCGCCTTGTCGACCGGCACGTAGCCGATCACGTCGGAGATCCGCGGATAGGTATCGGGCTCGCCGTGGGTCGAGCCCATGCCGCCGCCAACCGTGACGTTGAAGCCGACGATTTCACCGCCCTCGACGATGGCGATGAAGCCGATGTCGTTGGTGTGGATGTCGATCTCGTTGTCCGGCGGCAGGGCCAGGCCGATCTTGAACTTACGCGGCAGGTAGTGCTTGGTGTAGAGCGGCTCGACCACTTCGTCCGGGCCGCCGTAGACCCGCTCCTCGCCGAGGAATATCTCGTGGTAGGCGCGAGTGTGGGGCAGCAGATGGTCGCTGATCTTCGCCGCCAGCTTGAAGAGTTCCAGATGCAGGCGCGAGCGGTGCGGGTTGGCGGTCGAGGTGACGTTACGGTTGACGTCGCCGCAGGCGGCGATGGTATCGACCATCACGTCGTTGATCGTTTTCAGGTGCGCGCGCAGGTTGCGCTTGAACACGCCATGGTACTGCAGCGTCTGGCGGGTGGTGACGCGCAGGGTGTCGTTGGCGTAGTCGGTGGCGACCCGGTCCATCACCAGCCACTGGGCCGTGCTCAGCCGACCGCCTGGAATGCGCAGCCGCACCATGAAGGAGTAGAGCGGCTCGAGCTTCTGCTGGCGGCGCTCGCTTCTCAGGTCGCGGTCGTCCTGGAGGTAGAAGCCGTGGAACTTGGTCAGCTGCAGGTCTCCATCGGAGACCGCGCCGGTGGCGATATCGGCCATATCCTCCATCAGCTGTCCACGGAGGTAGTCGCTATCGACCTTGAGCTTCTCGTTGGCGGCGTAGGTCGTCAGGTCCTCGTCGCGCAGTTTGGCAATGATATCGGTCATCAGTAAACGTCCCGCTGGTAGCGTTTGGCCTGCTGCAGTTCGCGCAGCCAGGCGGTCGCCGACTCCTCGTCGCGGCCACCGTGGGTCTTGGCGATCTCGATCAGCGTATTGTGCACATCCACCGCCATGCGCTCCCCATCACCGCAGACGTAGAAGTGGGCACCGTTTTCCAGCCACTCGTAAAGCTCGCGACCCTTTTCGCGCATCCGGTCCTGGACGTAGATCTTCTCCGCCTGGTCGCGGGAGAACGCCACGTCGAGCCGGGTCAGGAGCCCCTTGGCGCGCATGTTCAGCCACTCGGCCTGGTAGAGGAAGTCGGACTCGAAGTGCTGGTCGCCGAAGAACAGCCAGTTGTCGCCCTTGGCACCGTCCTCCTCGCGCTGCTGCATGAACGAGCGGAACGGCGCGATGCCGGTGCCCGGCCCGACCATGATGATCGGCGTGTCGCCGCTCTCTGGCAGCTTGAAGTTCTTATTGTGGTCAATGTAGATCGGCACCGTGTCGCCCGGCTGGACACGATCGGAAAGCCAGGTGCTGGTGACGCCGCCGCGGGCGCGGCCGTAGGCCTCGTAGCGCACGATGCCGACGGTCAGGTGGACCTCGTCGGGGTTGGCGTCGAGCGAGGAGGCGATCGAGTAGAGCCGCGGCGGCAGCTTGCGCAGTGCGCTGACGAAGGTCGGCGCGTCGATGCCGGTGACCGGATAGTCGCGGACGATGTCGATCAGCTGGCGGCCGTAGAGCCAGTCGCGCAGTTCGTCCTTGGCATCTTCCGCGAGCAGGCGCTTGAGTTCCGATGCCTCGCTCAATTCGGCCCAGTGCTTGACGAACGGGCGGGTGAGAGTGGTGACCTCGAGCTCCTTGAGCAGGGCATCGCGCAGCAGTCGTCCTTCACCGAGGTCGTGTTCGGCATCCATCGCCAGGGTATCGAGCATCTCATCGACGTAGCTGGGATCGTTCTGCGGCACGATGCCCAGCGCATCGCCGGGCTGGTAGCTGAGCCCGGAGCCCTCGAGCGAGAGCTCGATATGGTGGGTCTCCTTCAGCGAGCCGCGGCCGTTGAGCTGGATCGACTCGAGCACCTCGGCCTCGAACGGGTTCTTGCGCGAGTAGGCGCTCGGCGCCGCGGCGGCGGTCGGCATGGCGAAGCCCGCGGCCGGCTGGGGAGCCTGGGACTCGCCCTTGAGCGCCTGATAGGCATCCAGCGTGGCCTCGATCCAGCGCTCGGCGGGCTCATCGTAATCGACGTCGCAATCGACCCGGTCGAGGATGCGCTCCGCGCCCAGCTCGGCGAACCGTGCATCGGTGAGCTTGCCCATCTGGCAGAAGTATTCGTAGCTGGAGTCGCCAAGGCCGAGCACCGAGAAGCGCGAGCCCTTGAGATCCGGCGCCTTGCGGCCGTTGATCAGCTCGAAGAAGCCTTCGGCGGTGTCGGGCGGATCGCCCTCGCCCTGGGTGCTGACCACGATCAGGTAGTTGGCGGGCGCCTTGAAGTCCTTCTTGCCGAACTCGGCCATATCGGCCAGCCGGGCTTCGAAGCCCCGAGCCTTGGCGCGCTCGAGCGCGAGCTCGGCCACTCCTTCGGCGTTGCCGGTCTGGCTGCCGTAGAGGATCACCAAGGGAAACGCGGTGTCAGTGCCGCTGGCGGGAGCCTGCACGGGTGCCGACAGCGTCCCGGCCGCGCCGAGCCCGGAGAGATAGCCCGAGAGCCAAGTGAGCTGGCGCGCGTCGAGGCCTGCCAGGGCCTGATTGAGACGCTCCGCCTGAGCCGCGCTCAGCGGGCTATTGGTGTCGAGCAGGGGGCCACTGGACATAGTCTTTCCTCATCGTCGTCCTCAGGTCGCGGGCGAGCATGCTAACGAGGAGCGACTAGAATTAGAAGGTATGAAAAGAGATCTTCTTATAGCGTGATGATTGGATGGGATGCCATTCACGCGACAGGCCCCCGATGGGAACCGAGGGCGTATGGATCTTGACTGCGATGGTATCCCAGCCTTTGGTAAGGCACTATTCAGGCCTTCTTATCCAAGCTTTCAATACCCCTTATCTTTGTCGGGAATGGTTTTCATTGATGAGCGCGGCGGACAGTGAAGATCACCATCGAGTAGACAGGCCCGGCGACCTGCGGCTGCGCCGGTTGGCGCGCGGAGATCGCGCGTTGGGCACCTTGAGTGGCTGGCAGTACGGGCAGTGGGGCGGACTTCACCCTCATCAGAAGGTGCGCAGTTGGGAGGCGGCGCTCATCGATGAGTGTGGCGAGCCCGGCCAGCCGGTGCCCTCCAGCTACGTGCTCGAGCTGGACGGCGAGATGCTCGGCGGCATCCAACTGCTGGCCTACGACATGGATCTGGAGCCGGCCTGGACACCCTGGCTTGCCTCGGTTTTCATCGCACCCCAAGCGCGCGGGCAAGGTCTCGCCAGTTGGATGGTGGCAACGCTTGCCGAGCGGGCCCGCAGCGCGGGCCTCGAGCGGCTCTACCTCTATACGCCCAACCAGCAGGCCCTCTACGCTCGACTTGGCTGGCGCGAGATCGACCGGCGTGAGTGGCTCGGCGAATGGGTCAGCGTGATGCTGCGCGAGCTCTGAGCAGTGTAAGGCTCGCCGAGTCGAACCACGCCCGCTACGCCAAGGCCAATGGGGATCTGAACGCTTGCTCAGCTCGCGAGCAGCGGGAACATGCCCAGCGCCATGGCCGCGAACATCATCACCAGCGAGGTGATGATCGCGAGGAAGAAAGTGAAGCGCTGGTGATCGCCGAAGTCCACCCCAGCCAGGCCGACCAGCAGGTAGGTCGAGGGCACCAGCGGGCTGAGCAGGTGGAACGGCTGGCAGATGATCGAGGCGCGGGCGATTTCGACGGTCGAGATGCCATAGTGGCTGGCGGTCTCGGCGAGCACCGGCAGTACCCCGAAGTAGAAGGCGTCGTTGGACATCAAGAAGGTGAACGGCAGCCCGAGCAGGGCGGTGATCGGTGCCAGATAGGGGCCCATCGACGGGGGGATCACGCTGATCAGCGATGTCGACATCGCCTCGACCATGCCGGTGCCGCCGAGAATGCCGGTGAACACGCCTGCGGCGAAGATGATCGAGACCACCGCCAGTACGCTTGGCGCGTAGCTATCGATCCGCGCTTTCTGCATCGCCAGGCTTGGGTAGTTGACCACCATCGCGATACAAAAGCCGATCATGAACAGTATCGGCAGCGGCAGTATGCCGCTGATCAGCGCGGCCATCAGCCCGAGCGTCAGCAGGCCATTGAACCACAAAAGCTTCGGCCGGCGTGCGTGCTCGTCGGGGGAGACGAACACCTCGGTGTCGTTCTCCACCAGGCGCTCCTTGAGCACGCCGAGGCGCTTGCGCTCGCGCAGGCCGAACAGGCTGGCAAGCAGGAACAGCCAGGCGATCGCCGCCACCATCGGCAGGATCATCGGCACGAAGATGTCGGCCGGGTCGAGCGAAAGCGCACTCGCTGCGCGCGCGGTCGGGCCGCCCCAAGGGGTGAGGTTCATCACGCCGCTGGCGAGCATGAAAAGACAGGTCATGATCAGCGGATTGATGCCGAGGCGCTTGTAGAGCGGCAGCATTGCCGCGCAGCAGATCATGTAGGTGGTCGAGCCGTCGCCGTCGAGCGAGACCAGCAGCGCCAGCGCTACTGAGCCGATCACCACCTTGAGCGGGTCACCCTTGACCAGCTTGAGAATCAGCCGCACAGGGTGATCGAAAAGACCGGTATCGATCATGATCCCGAAGTAGAGGATCGCGAACATCAGCAGCACCCCGGTGGGGGCGATGTTGCGGATGCCGTCGAGCATCATCGCGCCAAGCTCTCCGCCGGCGCCTGCGAGCAGGCCGAAGATGATCGGCACCAGGATCAGCGCGAGCACGGGGGTCAGCCGCTTGCTCATGATCAGATACATGAAGGAAGCGACCATGCCAAAGCCAAGCGTCGTCAACATCTCACGGTTCTCCAGATCGAATGGAAAGCGATGCGCATCGTTTTGATGTTCTAGTCGGCATCGTTGAATCGCCGCATGCGCTCTTGAGCGGCGTTCGTGGCGAGGACGGAGGAACCCTAATCGATGCTTGGTCGAGGCGATACGGGCGCGAACGCCAATCTGTGTTGTGCTTTGGTAGGGGGGATTTTTGTCACTAAATAAAGTGGTTTTTTGCCCGTTATTCGCAGGTCGCTTAACCTTAATATAATCTTTACTTGATCCCGTTGTGGTATTGGCGGCTCGAAAAAGGCGCCCGGCCTCGCCGTGGCGCCCGCATCCGTCCGGGCTACCGCTTGGCCGTGGCCACCTCGATGCACTCCGCGGTCAGCTCGCCCAGCCACGCGATCTCCTCTTCGCTGATCACATAGGGCGGCATCCAATAGATCACGCTGCCGAGCGGGCGCAGCAGCGCACCGCGCGACAGCGCATGCTGGAACACTTTCAGGCCGCGGCGCTCCTGCCAGGGGTAAGGGGTCATCGTCGCCTTGTCGGCGACCATCTCGATCGCCACTACCATGCCGGTCTGGCGCACGTCGCCGACCTGGGGGTGATCGCGCAGCGGGGCGCTCGCCCGCGCCATCGCCGCGCTCTTCGCCCGATTGGTCTCGATCACTTGGTCGCGCTCGAAAAGCGCCAGGGTCGCCAGCGCCGCCGCGCAGGCGAGCGGGTTGCCGGTGTAGCTGTGCGAATGGAGAAAGGCACGCATCCGCTCGTAGTCGTCGTAGAAGGCGTCGAATACCTGGTCGGTGGTCATCACCACCGATAGCGGCAGGTAGCCGCCGGTGAGCGCTTTGGACAGGCAAAGGTAGTCCGGGCCGACCCCTGCCTGTTCGGCGGCGAAGAGCGTGCCGGTGCGACCGAAGCCGACTGCGATCTCATCGAAGATCAGCTGCACGCCGTGGCGGTCGCAGGCCTCGCGCAGTCGCCGCAGATAGCCGGGTGGATACATTCGCATGCCGCCCGCGCACTGGATCAACGGCTCGAGGATGACCGCGGCGAGCTCGTCGGCGTGCTCGGCAAGCGCCGCTTCCATCGGCGCGAACATCGTCTCGGCGTGGGTCTCCCACTGCTCACGCGGCAGGCCGACGCAGTCCGGCGCCGGCACCTTGATCACATCGAGCAGCAGCGCGCGGTAGGTGTCGGTGTAGAGGCCGACGTCACTGACCGAGAGCGCGCCGAGGGTCTCGCCGTGGTAGCCGTTGGTGATGGTCAGGAAGCGGCGCTTCTCGGGGCGGCCGCAGTTGCGCCAGTAGTGGAAGCTCATCTTCAGCGCGATCTCGATCGCGGCCGACCCGCTGTCGGCGTAGAAGCAGTGGCCGAGACCCGGTGGCGCGAGCTCGGCGAGGCGCTCGGAGAGCTCGATCACCGGACGGTGAGTGAAGCCGGAGAGAATCACGTGCTCGAGCTCATCGAGCTGGGCCTTGACCCGGGCATTGATCTCCGGATTGGCGTGGCCGAGCACGTTGACCCACCACGAGCTCACCGCGTCGAGATACCGCTTGCCGTCGAAATCCTCGAGCCACACGCCACGGCCGCGGCGAATCGGCACCATCGGCAGGCGTTCGTGGTCCTTCATCTGGGTGCAGGGGTGCCATACCGCGCGCAGGTCGCGTTCGGTCCACTGGGCGTTGAGGCTCATTCGGCTCTCCTCGGCGATGCCTCGATAAGAGGCGTCAGGGTGAGATGGGCGGCCACGGCGGCGGGCGTGGGTGCGTCAAGATGCGGTACCACGCCGAGGCAGGGGGCGGGCAGCCAGTGGGCGAGGCTCGCCAGGTTGGCGTCCAGCCGGGACGCTTGCGGCGCGCAGGCCATGCCTGGGTCGACGAGGTTGGCGACCCAGCCGGCGACGCGCAGACCGTCGGCCTCGATCGCCTCGAAGCTGAGTCGGGCGTGGTTGAGCGCGCCGAGGCGCACGCCGACCACCAGGATGACGTCGAGATCCAGCGTCTGCGCCAGGTTGGCCAAGGTATGACGATCGTCGATCGGTACTCGCCAGCCGCCGGCGCCCTCGATCAAGCTGAAGTCGGCCCGCTGTGCGAGCAGCTCGCGCATCGGCGCGGCCACCGCAGGCAGAGACAGAGCCGCTCCCGCCTCTCGCGCGGCGATGTGCGGCGCGATCGCCGGGGCGAAGGTGAACGGGTTGACCATGGCATAGGGCAGGCTCGGCCGGCATTCGGCGGCGAGCGCCAGGGCGTCGTCGTTGCGCAGGCCCTCGGCGTATCGTTCGGCTCCCGAAGCGAGCGGCTTGCCGGCGGCGGTGGAGAGGCCGCGGGCGCGGGCGAGGTGGAGCAGCGCACAGGCGATCCGGGTCTTGCCGACATCGGTGTCGGTGCCGGTGACGAAGTAGGCGTGATGGGACATGGCTTGGTTCAACCGGGCTTGCGCAGGATGATGAAATGGGTGTCGTAGCTGGCCGGTACGCCTTCGGGATAGCGAAGGCCGGCGAGCCGCTCGAGTGCGACGAGCCCGGCGCGGCCGCCGAGGCCTGCTGCACGGGCGTGCAGGTGCGTGGGATACGCGAGATGGTGCGCGCCGAGCTGCTTGAGCTCGCGCATCAGCGCCCAGGCGTTGGGATAGCAGCGCACATGGCGCGAGCGGCGCTGGGCTTCCAGGCGCAGCGGGGCGCGCTCTAGGCTGGCGTTGAGCTTGTCCTTGGTGATGAAGCGATTGACCCGTGACGGCTGGGCGACGTCGCGGCACAGGCGCTCGAATTCGGCGAGCGTCTGGCTTCCCAGCGTGGTGAATGCGAGCCAGCCGCCAGGGCGCAGGGTGCGCGCGGCTTCGGCGAGAAACCGCTCGAGCCCATCGAGCCACTGCACCGCCAGATTGGAGATGATCAGGCCGAAGCTTCGGTCATTAAACGGCAGCCGCTCGGCGTCGGCGCACAGCCATCGCGCCCCGGGCTGGCGGCGTCGCCCCTGCTCGAGCATCGGCATGGCCAGATCGGCACCGAGCAGATCGCGCACCGCCACGCCGCGGGCGGCCAGCTGGTCGAGGATGAAGCCGGTGCCGCAGCCAAGATCCAGGCAGCGGCCGCCCGGCGGCATCGCCGCATGGCCCGAGAGCTCGTCGAGCAGCGCCAGGCCGATCTCACGCTGCAGCGCGGCGGCGTGGTCGTAGCTTGCGGCGGCGGCGGCGAAACAGGCGCCGATCCGGCGCTTATCGGCGCTTGCCCGGGGATGCGCCGCGGGCAGGGTCACCGCTCGCGCCCCGTCGAGTTAGCGGCGATGAAGGCTTCGATCCGCTCGGCGCTGAGCGCGGCTTGATCGATCACGAAGGCGTGGCCCGCATTCTCGATCTGCATGCACGTGGCCTGGTGGGTGCAGAGCCGCTGCACCTCCCGCTGCGAGGCGAAAGGCACCAGCGCGTCGTGCTCGGCGAACAGGTAAAGCTGCGGAAGCGTAAGGGTCGAAAGCGCGGTGCGGTTATCCAGCCAGCGCAACAGCTTGAGCCCGGCGCGGGTTTCATGCAGCGATACGTCGAGCAGCGCCTGCACCAGCACCCGCGCCAGCCGTCGGGTATCGCGGCTGCCTTGGGCGGCGAGCGCGCCGAAGCGGTGCAGGGTGTCGTGGGGGCTGTGTTCGAGCTCGCTGGCAAAACGCTGGAAGGTCGCCGGTCGCATCGCTTGCGGCCAGTCGCTGGCGCTGAGGAAGCGGGCGTTGGCGCCGAGGCCGATCACGCCGGCGAAGCGCTCGGGGCGCCTGGCGGCGAGCGCCACCGCCAGCATGCCGCCGAGCGACCAGCCGCCGATCCAGGTGGGACGCGGGTCCTGGCGGCTGTCATCGAGGCCGAGCGCCAGGCCCAGCGCTTCGAGCCAGACCTCCGGGCGGGCATGCCCGTAGGGCGGCAGCGTCGGGGTCTCGACCTCGAGCCAGCTCGCCGCCTGCTCGAGGCTTTCGACCAGGGGGGCCAGCGCTCGCGGGCCGATCGCCCAGCCGGGCAGTAGAATCAGGCGCTGTGGATGCATCACGGCTTCTCCGTCAGCGGGTTGAGACCGAGAGCGCGGCGGTGGTGAACGATTCGTTCGACCAAGTGCTCGATCTGGTCGGCGTGGTGTCGTGCGCTGAGCGTGATGCGAAGCCTCGAGCCGCCGAGCGGTACGGTCGGCGGGCGAATCGCGCCGACCCGAATGCCATCCTGCGCCAGCGCCTGTGCCAGCGCCATCGTCTCCCGTTCATCGCCGACCGGCAGCGGCTGGATCGGCGTGGTGCTAGGCGCGAGCGCAAGGCCAGCCGCCTGGGCTGCGTCGTGCAGGTGGGCGATGTTGGCACCGAGGCGCTGGCGGAGCTCCGGCTCGGTGGTGATGATTCTCAGCGCCTCGAGCGCACCATTCGCCAGCGCTGGGGCGAGCCCGGTGGAGTAGACGTAGGGGCGGGAGAACTGGACCAGCGAATCGATCAAGCCCTCGCTGCCGGCGACGAAGGCGCCCTGTACGCCGAATGCCTTGCTCAGCGTGCCGACCAGCACCGGTACCTGCTCAAGGGAAAGCCCGGCGGCGCTCGCTGCGCCTGCGCCGCGCGAACCGAGCACGCCGACGCCGTGGGCGTCGTCGATCACAAGCCATGCGCCATGCGCACTGCTGACCCGGGCGAGCTCGGCGAGCGGGGCGATGTCGCCATCCATGCTGAACACCGCATCGCTGACCACCAGCCGCGCCCCCGTCGCCTGCGCGCGCGTCAGGCGGGCGTCGAGGTCGCCGGCATCGGCATGCAGGAAGCGTTCGAGCCGGGCGCCGCTCAGCCGGGTGCCGTCGAGTAGCGAAGCGTGGTTGAGCCGGTCATGGAAGGTCTGGTCACCGCGTCCGGCCAGCGCGCCCAGCACCCCGAGATTGGCCTGGAAGCCGCTGGAGAAGAGCAGTGCGCGTGGACGATCCAGCAGTTCGGCGAGCGCTGCCTCCAGCCGCTCGTGGACCTCGAGCTGGCCGCCGACCAGCGCAGAGGCGGTGGCTCCCGCGCCATAGCGGCGTGCGCCCTCGGCCAGCGCATGGTGCAGGCGTGGGTCAAGGGCAAGGCCGAGATAGTCGTTGCCGGCGAAGTCGAGGGTGCGCTCGGGCAGTTCGCGCACCGTGCGGCGGCGATGACGCCCGCTTGCATGGCGCTGCTGCAGGCGCGTGGCGAGATGGGCGTCGAGGCTTGCCGACATGTTCAACGTGGCGTCCTCAACGTGCCGCCGCATCGACGCTCAGCTCGGCAACCCGCTGGGCACCGAGGGTCTGCTGGATCGCCAGATCGAGGGTGTCGTCGTCGAACTCCTCTCGCCGCTCGGGATGCAGGCCCAGGCGTTCGAACAACCGCTGGTCGCGGCTCGCCTGCGGATTCGTCGTGGTCAGCAGGCGCTCGCCGTAGAAGATCGAGTTCGCCCCGGCGTGGAAGGTCAGCGCCTGGAGCTCATCGGACATCTGCTCACGCCCGGCGGAGAGCCGCACGTGGGAGCGGGGCATCAGGATGCGGGCGGCGGCCACGGTGCGCACGAATTCGAACGGGTCGAGATCCTCGGTATGCTCGAGCGGGGTGCCCTTGACCTTGACCAGCATGTTGATCGGCACGCTCTCGGGATGCACCGGCAGGTTGGCCAACTGCTGCAGCAGTCCCGCGCGGTCTCGCACCGATTCGCCCATGCCGAGAATCCCGCCGGCGCAGATCTTCATCCCCGCATCGCGCACGTGATCGAGCGTCTCGAGGCGCTCGGCGTAGGTCCGGGTGGTGATGATGCTGGCGTAGAACTCAGGCGAGGTGTCGAGATTGTGGTTGTAGTAATCGAGGCCGGCATCGGCGAGCGCGCGGGCCTTGTCGGCATCGAGCCGGCCGAGGGTCATGCAGGTCTCGAGCCCGAGGGCGCGTACTCCTTTGACCATCTCGATCACATAGGGCATGTCGCGGGCGCTGGGGTGCTTCCACGCCGCGCCCATGCAGAAACGGGTGGCACCAATCGCCTTGGCCTGGCGCGCCTCTTCGAGCACGCGCTCGACCGCCATCAGTTTTTCGCGGGTGAGGCCGGTGTTGTAGTGCCCCGACTGCGGGCAGTACTTGCAATCCTCCGGGCAGGCGCCGGTCTTGATCGACAGCAGGGTCGACACCTGCACCGCATTGGGGTCGAAGTGCGCACGATGCACGCTCTGGGCGTCGAACAGCAGGTCGTTGAACGGGCGCGTAAGCAGTGCCTCGATCTCATCGCGTCGCCAATCGTGTCTGGGCTCGGTCATGGAATTCGCTTTTTATCGAAGTGAAGGCGGTCACAGTTTCCCGATTCGATCGCGAATATGTCAACCTTGTGTGGTGTATTAGGTTTACATCTACATTTCGACTCGCCTGGTAACGCTCTCGCTATGTTGGCGGAGAGGGAAAAAGGCTAATCTCATCAACTTGGAAACCGACTTGTACCGAAGGACTTGCGACCTTGAGTGACTGGATGGGCAGTGATCCCACGGGCGTTGTCCTGCACCTCGCCACAGCGTGGCTCGCAGGCAGTCTGATTGGGCTGGAACGTAGCTTTCACGGTCGTCCGGCGGGGTTTCGCACCCATGCGCTGGTGTGTATCTCCTCTTCGCTTTTGACGCTGATCACCACCTATCAGGCCGAGTGGCTGCCGAGTGGGATGGTCGGCCACGTCCAGACCGACCCTACCCGCATGGCCCAGGGGATCATGACCGGGATCGGCTTCCTCGGTGCCGGGGTGATCCTCAAGGAGGGGCTGACCGTGCGCGGCCTGACCACCGCCGCGTCGATCTGGATCACCGCCTCGATAGGCATCCTCTTCGGCATCGGCTTCTGGTGGCCGGCGGTGCTGACCACGGTGGTGACGCTGGTGACGCTGGCACTGTTTCGCCAGGTCGAGTCGCGCATGCGCAGCCAGATGTTCGCCACCCATACCCTGCGCTTTCCGGCCAGCAGCACGCCGGACGAGAAGTTCGTCCGCACGCTGATCGAGTCATACGGCTGCCGGGTGCTCAGCATCAGCTACCATCTCAGCCATTCCACCGAGACCTTCGAGTACCAAATGATGCTGCGCTCGTATTCGCGCGACAATTTCACCCGGCTCAGCGAGCGGCTTCGCAGTCTCGAGCACTTGGTCGGTTTTCGCCTGACCCCGGTCGCCGGTTAAGGAGCGCACTTGAGCATTCGATTGATCCTCAACGGCAAGTCATCGGACCAGCCTAAGCTGCGCAAGATGGTGACCCGGCTACGCAAGCAGGGCATCGGTGTCGACGTTCGCGTCACCTGGGAAGGCAGCGACATCGAGGATTTCATCCATCAGGCCAGCGCCAATGGGGTCGAGCGGGTGATCGTCGGCGGCGGTGACGGCACCCTCCACGGCGCCGCCAACGCACTGATGAAACTGCCGGCCGGGCGTCGCCCTGCGCTCGGGGTGATTCCGCTCGGTACCGCCAACGACTTCGCCCGCGCGGCGGGTATTCCGCTGGAGCCCACCGAGGCGTTCTCCTTCGCGGTACGCGAGAACGCCTATCCGATCGACCTGGGCAAGATCGGCGACGCCTACTTCATCAATGTGGTGTCCGGTGGCTTCGGTGCCTCGGTTACCGCGAGCACCCCGGCGATCCTCAAGCGGATGCTCGGCGGCGGGGCGTATTCCCTGGTCGGCGCGGCACGCATCCTGAGCTTCTCGCCCTACGAAGGGCGGTTGAGGATGCCGGGCTACGAAGGCAAGGCCGCGATGGTGGTGATCGCGATCGGCAACGGTCGCCAGGCCGGCGGCTCGCAGGAGCTGGCACCGAAGGCCTTCATCGACGATGGGCTGCTCGACGTGCTGGTGATCGATGCCTTCCGGCTGCGCGACGTGCCCCGGCTGGTCCGCGAATTGGAGCAGCTTTCCGGGCGCGGCGACCTGGTGCGCTACTTCCAGGTGCCGTGGCTCGAGATCGAGTGCGAGCAGTCGCTGCCGGTGACCCTCGACGGCGAGATGCGCGAGATCAAGCAGGCCCGCTTCGAGGTGGTGCCTAAAGCGATCGAGGTGGTACTGCCGGAAGACAGCAAGCTGCTCGAACGCAATGGTACGCATGCCCTGGTCGGCAGCGACGAATGATTACTGGCGGAGGTAAGAATGGACGCTTTCATGCAAGCGGCGTTCGATGAGGCGCTCAAAGGCTACGAGGCTGGTGGTGTCCCGATCGGATCGGTGATCGTCCACCAGGGCAAGATCATCGGCCGCGGACACAACCAGCGGATGCAAAATGGCAGTCCCATCCTGCACGGTGAAATGGCCGCGCTCGAGGACGCCGGGCGGCAGTCAGCCTCGGTTTACCGAGACAGCGTAATCTACACCACGCTCTCGCCTTGCTCGATGTGCGCTGGAGCGATCGAGCTCTATGGCTTCCCCAAGGTGGTCGTCGGCGAGAATCGAAACTTCCTCGGGCAGGAGCAGCGCCTGCGCGATGCCGGGGTCGAGGTGAGCGTCTTGCAGGACCAGCAGTGCATCGAGCTGATGGCGAGGTTCATTCGCGAGCACCCTGAAGTGTGGAACGAAGATATCGGCGAGTGACGATCCTGGTGCCAGGCGAGATCGACTCGAGGAGCATGGATACAAAACGTATTGTGCCTTTACTTGCCCCGAGTTAGTGCCTCTGCTGCAATGTAAGGCGTTCTGTGATCACTATTTGGGCATAACGGTAGGACACGCAATGACAAGGAGGCGGAACGTGAGCAGGAAGACTCTCGCTTTTGCAGGCATCACGCTGGTGGCAGCGCTTGGCCTCACGGCCTGTGGCGGTGGCGATGACGATGCGCCGCCGGTCGATCAGGCGCCGTCTGGCAGCACGCCGGCGCCGACCGAGCAGACTACGCCGCCGGAAACCACGGCGCCTCCGGCTCCGGAGACCACCGCTCCGCCGAGCAGCGACAGCCCGACGCCCGGTGACGACGCGACCCAGGAGCCCATGCCCGAGTCGACGCCCGATGACGCCAGCAGTGTGCCAGAGGCGGACCCGCAGTCGGGTACCCTCGAAGGTGACGTCGATGGCGGTGCTTCCTCGGAAGACGACACCACCACTACGCCCTAGCGTTATGGGGTGAGCGGGGGCGGGGCGCTGCAAGGCAGCTCCGGCCCGCTCTTCGGTCCCCGGCGGGAGGGTGCGCCGTCGGGGGTTTATGACGGAGCGATACGAAAAAAGCCCGCTCTGATGAGCGGGCTTTCGATGTTCTTGCCGGCGCTAGGAGAGCCGGGCGATCAAGCGTCGCTTAGTTGACGACCTTGATGTTGGCTGCCTGAAGACCCTTCTTGCCTTGAGTGACGTCGAAGGAGACTTTCTGACCATCCTGAAGGGACTTGAAGCCTTCAGCCTGGATTTCGGAGAAGTGAGCGAACAGGTCGTCACCGCCGTCGTCCGGGGAGATGAAGCCGTAGCCTTTGGTGTCATTGAACCACTTGACAGTACCAGTTGCCATGTCGATTTCCTTACATACCTGAGTAATGAACGAGCCTGGGCTCGATATTGCGTGGGGCTTATCAGGGGGGAATGACGCTCGGAAATCGAAAGATCGACCGCTACCAACGACATCCAACCTGCAAACCTACGCTCGCAGGATGCGTCAGTGGCAGGCAAAGCGTCAAGTCGATTCTTTGCCACCGCCACCTAGCCCCGCCAGAGCAACATAGAGCGAAATTCGACGCAGGTCCATAGCAAGTAGATGACGAAATCTCCCTTTGGTCTGCGTGTTCGAACCAATCTTCCTCCCGCGCGCTGCCGGCCCGGCGGCGGTTGGCTGCGACATCATGCCGGCGCGTGGAGACACTCATGCAAAGTTCTGATAAAGAAAGAAGAGGAGGCGCCGCGAAAGCCGAATCGCGATACCCTCTTGCGCGTAGCGCATTCGCTACCCCTACTTCGCCGGAGTCGTCGATGAGCCAGAGACTACCCCATCGTTTCGACCTCGCAGTCTCTCCTTTCATCCTGCCCAGAGGTTGGCGCCGGGCGGAGGGGGAGGAGGATGCCGAGTTCGCCTGTCGGCTGGTGGAACGTACCATGTCACCCTATTGGGCGCGCCGGCAGATGCGCTTCAGCCCGAAGATGTTCATGCAGCAGTGGCAGGGGCTGGATGCGCTGATCCTCGAGCATCACGGCGTGGCATCCGGTGTGATCGCTTGGGACATCAAGGGCGAGTACGCCTACCTGCGCGAGCTGCACCTGAGCGAGGCGGTGCGCGGGCAGGGGCGTGGACGATTGATCCTCGAGGCGTGGATCGCGCGTCGGCGCAGCGAAGGGGTGCACGGCCTGCGGCTCAAGGTCTTCGCCGAGAATCCCGCCCGCGAGCTTTACGCTCGAGTCGGTTTCGACGTGTCCGGGGGCGACCCGGACATCGAGGGGCTCCTCGACATGCAGCGAACGATCTGATCGGAAGGGAAGGGGTAGCGGGCGCCTGGGCGTTCGCTACCCCGTGGTGTAAAGGGTGTCGCGTGCCCGTATCCAGCGGTGATACGGGGATGTCATCAAGCTTTGGGAGTCACGATGGGTTATTCCGCTTCTCCAACACTCAACGACACGCACAGCAAGCTGCTGGGCTACCTGCTCTGGCTGTTCGGCTTCACCGGGGCGCATCGCTTCTACTACGGCAAGCCCGTCACCGGCACGATATGGTTTTTCACCTTCGGCCTGTTCCTGATCGGCTGGTTGATCGACCTGTTCTTGATCCACCGGATGGACCGCGACGCCGATCTTCGTTTCCGCAGCGGCCGGATCAACTTCTCACTGGCCTGGGTGCTGCTCACTTTCACCGGCATCTTCGGCCTGCACCGCATGTACATGGGCAAATGGGTGACCGGGGTGATCTATCTGCTCACCGGCGGCCTGTTCCTGCTCGGCGTGCTCTATGACTTCTGGACCCTGAACGATCAGATATCGATGCGCAATGTGCGCAAGAGCTATGGCAGCTCGCTGCGCTGAGCCGCTATCGGTGCGACGGCGCAGGGTATAGACTCGGCGCTTGGATGGGGGTGCGCGTCTCGTTCGGCGCGCTGAGAGTGCTCGGCACAACCCCTCGAACCTGATCCGGCTGAATACCGGCGGAGGGAATCCAGCGCTGATCGAATCACCGCGCCCCTCGCTCGAGCCGCTCGCATCACGAGGTCGTCGCGCGCCCCCATGGCCCCTGCCGTTCCCCCCGCCGAAATCCTGCGTATTTCCGAAGCCTCGCTGCGCTTCGCCGACGGTCGACCGCTGTTCGAAACGCTCTCGCTGTCGCTACCCGGACGCGGCTGGACCTGCCTGATGGGGCGCAGTGGCTGCGGCAAGAGCAGCCTGCTGCGGATGGTTGCCGGCCTGCCGGTGGAGGTCGGTCCCCAAGGCCATGCGCACATTAAGCGGCGCAACGGCGAGGGTGGTGAGTTCTCGGCATCGATCGCGTGGATGCCGCAGCGCGACATGCTGATGCCCTGGCGCCGGGTGGTCGAAAACGTCGCCGTCGGCGCTGCACTGCGTGGCCAGCGATGGAGCGACGCACGCGAGCGGGCCGAAGCGCTGCTCGCACGCGTCGGGCTTGCCGGCCTGGGCGCGCGCTGGCCGGATAGCCTCTCGGGCGGCCAGCGCCAGCGGGTGGCGTTGGCGCGTACGCTGTTCGAGGCCGACGGCGTGGTGCTGATGGATGAGCCTTTCTCGGCGCTCGACGCGCTGACCCGCCTCGAACTGCAGGATCTCGCGGCCGAGGTGCTGGCCGAGCAGAGCGTGCTGTTGGTCACCCATGATCCGCTCGAGGCGCTGCGTCTCGCCGACACCCTGTACGTATTCGGCACCGATGCCCAGCTCCATGCCATGGCGCTGCCCCCGGGTGATCCGCCCCGCGCGCCGGGCGACGTCGCGGTGGCCGGGATCCAGGCCGCGCTGTTCGAGCGACTGCGCGGCACCGGCGGGGAGCGCTCTAATGCGTGAGCCTGAACGCGGGACGCTGATCTGGGCGCCTGTCACGATTTTGATCTTGCTGCTCGCCTGGCAGCTGCTGGTCATGCTGCTGCGTCCGCCTACCTATCTGCTGCCCGATCCCCTGAGCGTGTTCGAGACCCTGGTCACGCGGATCTCACTGATCGCCCCCCATGCCTGGGTCACGCTGGTCGAGATGCTGCTCGGCCTCGCGGTGGGCGTATCCGGTGGCGTGCTCACCGCTCTCGCCCTGGCCTCCAGTGCGCTGCTGCGACGTCCGCTGCTGCCGCTCTTGATCGCCTCCCAGGCGGTCCCGCTGTTCGCCCTGGCGCCGTTGATGATGCTGTGGTTCGGCTACGGTATGACGCCGAAAGTGCTGATGGCGGCGCTGATCATCTACTTCCCGGTGGCCTCGACCTTTTACGACGGCCTGCGCCAGACCGAGCGCGGTTGGCTCGACCTGGCACTGATCATGCGGGCGAGCCCCCTGCGCACCATGCTGCTGGTGCGCCTGCCGGCGGCACTGCCGTCGTTCTGCTCCGGCCTGCGCCTGGCGGCGATCTGCGCACCGATCGGCGCGGTGATCGGGGAGTGGGCAGGCGCCAGCGCGGGGCTCGGTTACCTGATGATCCAGGCCAACGCGCAGATGCAGACCGCGCTGATGTTCGCGGCGCTGCTGGTGCTGATCGTCTTCGCCTTGCTGCTCTACGCGGCGACCGAGCTGGTTTCCAGGTGGCTGCTTCCCTGGCGCTCGGTCAGCCATCGCTGAACCACGTTCGCCGCCGCGCGCTTTGCTGCGTTCAACCACGAGGACGTTTCGATGAAATCCGCTACCACCTACGCACGCTTTGCCCGCTGGTCGCTGACCCGGGCCTGCGCGCTGCTCATCGTCACCGCCGCCGCGCCGGGATGGGCGGCCGACGCGCCACCCACGCCGCTGCACCTGATGCTCGACTGGTACGTCAATCCGGATCATGCGCCGCTGGTCATCGCCGAGCAGCGTGGCTTGTTCGCCCGGCACGGGCTCGAGGTGACCATCGATGCGCCGGGCGATCCCTCCACGCCTGGGCGTCTCGCCGCCGCGGGCCAGGTGGACGTAGCGATCGGCTACCAGCCGCAGCTGCATCTCGAGGTCGACCAAGGTCTGCCGCTCAAGCGCATCGGTACGCTGGTCGCCACTCCGCTGAATACCGTGATGGTACGTGCCGACAGCGGTATCGAGGATCTCGCCGGGCTTCGCGGCCGGCGCATCGGCTATTCGGTGGCGGGGGTGGAACAGGCGCTGCTGCGGACGATGCTCGAGCATGCGGGGATCGGGATCGACGACGTCGAGAGGGTCAACGTCAACTTCTCGCTCGCCCCGGCGCTGCTGAGCGGCCAGGTCGATGCGGTGATCGGTGCCTACCGCAACGTCGAAGCCGCCCAGCTCGAGTCCCAAGGCGTCGAGCCGCGCAGCTTCTTCGTCGAGGAGCACGGGGTGCCGGTCTACGATGAGCTGATCTTCGTCGCCAGTCCCGCCACCATCGCCGCCAAGGGCGATGCACTGCGCGCCTTCATCAGCGCGGTCGAGGAGGCAACGCTTTGGATCGACAACCACCCCGAGGAGGCCTGGGAGTCGTTCAGGCGCTATGACGCAAGCCTCGACAGCGAGGTCAACCAGCGTGCCTTCGAGCTGACGCTGGGGCGCTTTTCGCCCAGCCCCGCCGCGCTCGACAGCGGCCGCTACCTCGGCATGCAGCGGTTTCTGCTCGAGCAAGGATTGATCGAACGCGAGCAGCCGCTCGATGCGCTCGCGGTCGATCTCAATGCCCCGGCCCCTTGATCCACCGCCTCAGCCCGAGCGCATCGAGGCGTCGTAGTAGGCGTTGCGCTCGACGTCGCTGAGCATCTCGACGCCTTCGCTCGAGCCCTTCGCCAGGCTTTCGAAGATCGCACGATAGGCGAGCACCGCGAGCACGTACTCGCGGGTCTCGCGGAACGGGATGCTTTCGACGAACAGGTCGAACGGCTGGTTGCCGTTGGCGAGCCAGCGATCGACCCGCCCGGGGCCTGCGTTGTAGGCCGCGGCGGCGGCGATGCGGTTGTTCGAGTACCGGTCGAGCATGTCGCGAATGTAGGCCGAGCCGAACGCGACGTTGACCTCGGGATCCTCGAGGCTCTCCACCCCGGCGTACGGGATGTTGCGACGCGAACTCAAGTGGCGCGCGGTGTCCGGCATCAGCTGCATCAATCCGCGGGCGCCGACCGGGGACTGGGCCCGCTGGTTGAAGGCGCTCTCGCGACGGGCGATACCCATCAAAAAGTAGGGATCGACGCCGCGAGAGGCGCCCCACTTGACGAATTCGGGCTCGAACGCATGGGGGAAGCGCCAGGCCAGGGCATCCCAGGCGCGGGCGCTGATCGAGGCCTGCACCGCGAGCTCGTACCAGCCCTGCTGGATCGCATAGGCGGCCATCGCCTCGCTGTGGGCATGGTCCGAGCGCTCGAGCAGCGCGACCCACTCGCTGCGGGCGAGGCCGGGTTCGTCGATCCGATAGAGTGCGCCGACGCGCTGCACCGCCAGGGTCTGCGCGACCTGCGCGATGCGCTCGGGCGGCACCGGGCGCGAGGCGTCGTTGAGCGCATAGGTGCGCCCGAGCCTGTCGGCGGCGGCGAAGGCGAAGAAATTGCGCCCCTGGGCTGCGGCCTCGAAGGCGCTGCGCGCGGTGGTCGGGTCACCGAGCTCGGCGCTGGCGCGGCCCAGCCAGTACTGCCAGCGTGCCTCCGTTCGCACGCTGTCCGGCATCCTCGGCACCCAGTCGAACACCGCCTGCCAGTCGCGCGCGGCCAGTGCGTTACGTACCCGCAGTTCGTAGAGATCGTCGGCTTCGAGCCGGGGCAGGGCGCGATCGACCCATGGTTGGCTACCGGGCACGCTGCGTGCCATCGCGTAGAAGGCCAGGTCGTGCTCGATCGATCGGCGCTGCTCGGCGCCCAGGGTGGCCTGCTCGCCCAGGCGCTGCCAGGCGGCCAGCGCCGCGGCGGTATTGTCGCGGGTCAGCCGATGGAAGGTCGCGGCAAGCAGGCTCGGGCCTGCGCTGCCATCGGGGCCGAGCCGGGCAGGCAGGGTCGCCACCTGGGAGGGATCGGCGTTGACCCGGTCGAAGGCGCTGAGCGCATCGCGCCAGGCCGGGTCGTCGATCAGGCGGCGCAGATAGTTGACCAGGCCGGTGCTGCCGTTCTCCCATGCCAGCATCAGCCGCGTCCAGTCGTCCTCAGTGGTCAGCGCGCCGCTCGCTCGCAGTCGCTCGAACAGCGGATCACAAGCGTTGGGCTGGGAGCTTCCGACCCGCCACAGTGCCCGTCCTCCCGCCGCCGCGGCGCTCGGCTCGCGCTCCAGCAGCGCGGTGTAATAGTAGCACTGGCGCTCGGTGCCGATCGGTTCGCCGTCGCTGACCGCGAGCAGGGCGGCGAAGTCGCCCCTGCGCCCGTAGGCGGTCTGGGCCTGGCCGCGCAGCCAGCCGGCCAGCGGGGAGTCGTCGTGGCGGGCAATGAAATCGTTGATTACCTGCGGCGCCACGTCGGGCAGGGCGTGACGCAGGCGATGGTACTCGATGTAGCCGTCCAGCAGATGATCGACACGCTCGGTGCGCTGATCGATGCGGCTCCAGCTTCCTTGACGGGCATCGGCCAGCGCCTGGCGCATCGCCATATCGTCGGCCTGGGCGGGGAGTGGCGCAAAGAGGCCGGCGCAGAGTGCGGTGGCGATACCGAGGCCGAGCAGGTGGCGCAGGGGCGAGGGCGGGGCGGGGGGCGTTCTGGACACATCAACTCCTGTCGTCGGACCAGGTGCGGCGGTGCACGGGCTTGCGTTTACGTCGCGCGGCCCCCATCTCCATGGGTGCCTGGGGCGTTTGTTCGGCGGCGAAGGTATCTTGACCGGCTTGGCCTGCGCATAGGAGTGCACGCGATGAAACGACGAAAGTTCAACCTGTTCGGTCTGCTGGTCGGGCGCGGCAACGTGCTGCTCAGGATCGGCAAGGCGCTGCGTACGATCGTCCCGATGATGCATGACTATCTGCGCGGTGACTACCGTCCGCTACCCAAGCGGGCGATGGCGCTGCTGGTCGTGGCGCTGGTCTATTTGTTCTTCCCTTTCGATCTGGTGCCCGACTTCATTCCGTTCTGGGGGCAGCTCGACGATCTGATCATCAGCGGCTGGCTGCTGGCCAAGCTCGACGAGGATCTCGACGGCTATCGCGCCTGGCGACGGGCGCGGGATGCCCGTCGGGACTCTTGAAAATCGCCGCGCTCGCCCCATCTTTGCGCATATTCCACCGTTGACCTAGGGACGTTTTGCAGATGTCGGCAGACCAGAAAGAGACGCTAGGATTCCAGACGGAAGTGAAGCAGCTTCTGCATCTGATGATCCATTCGCTTTACTCGAATCGCGAGATTTTCCTTCGCGAACTGATCTCCAATGCGGCGGATGCCTGCGACAAGCTTCGTTATCGTGCCCTCGATGACGATTCGCTGTTCGAGGGCGATAGCGAACTGCGCGTGGAGATCGAGTTCGACGCCGAGGCGCGCACCGTCACCGTGCGCGACAACGGCATCGGGATGAGCCGCGATGACGTGATCGCCAATCTAGGCACCATCGCGCGCTCCGGCACCGCGGAATTCCTCAAGCAGCTCTCCGGCGAGCAGCAGAAGGATGCCAAGCTGATCGGCCAGTTCGGCGTTGGCTTCTATTCCTCCTTCATCGTCGCCGACGAGGTGACGGTGCGTACTCGCCTGGCGGGCAGCGAGCGCTCCGCGGGTACCCAGTGGGTCTCTCGCGGCGAGGGTGAGTTCACCATCGAGCCGATCGAGCTCGAGCGCCATGGCACCGAGATCAGGCTCGCGCTCAAGAGCGACGCGGCGGAGTTCGCCGACGAGTACCGCCTGCGCGCGCTGGTGCGCAAGTATTCCGACCATATCGATCTGCCGGTGCAGATGCAGAAGGTCGAGGAGCAGGAAGGCGAAGACGGCGAGAAAAGCAGCGTGGTCAGCTGGGAGACGGTCAACGAGGCCCAGGCGCTGTGGACCCGGCCGAAGGGCGAACTCTCCGATGACGACTACAAGGCGTTCTACAAGCACATCGCCCACGACTTCACCGACCCGCTGAGCTGGAGCCACAACAAGGTCGAGGGCAAGCTCGAGTACACGAGCCTGCTCTACGTGCCCGCGCGGGCGCCGTTTGATCTCTACCAGCGCGAGGGCGTGCGCGGGCTCAAGCTCTATGTCCAGCGCGTCTTCATCATGGATGATGCGGAGCAGTTCCTGCCGCTGTACCTGCGCTTCGTCAAAGGGGTGATCGACACCCGCGACCTGTCGCTCAACGTCTCGCGCGAAATCCTCCAGCAGGATCCGCAGGTGGAGAAGCTGAAGAGCGCGCTGACCAAGCGCGTGCTCGACATGCTCAAGAAGCTGGCCAAGGAGCCCGAGCGCTACCAGGAGTTCTGGAACCAGTTCGGTTCGGTGCTCAAGGAAGGGCCCGCGGAGGACTACGCCAACCGCGAGAAGATCGCCGAGCTTTTGCGTTTCTCCACCACCCATACCGACAGCGCGGTGCAGGATCAGTCGCTCGCCGACTACGTCGGGCGAATGAAGGAAGGCCAGCAGAAGATCTACTACCTGGTCGCCGACAGCTTCAACGCCGCGCGTCATAGCCCGCATCTCGAGATCTTCCGCAAGAAAGGTATCGAAGTGCTGCTGCTGAGCGACCGCGTGGACGAGTGGCTGATGAGCCATCTGTCTGAGTTCGACGGCAAGGCGCTCGTCGATGTCGCCAAGGGCGATCTCGATCTCGGCGATGTCGAGGACGAAGAAGAGAAGAAGGCCCAGGAAGAGAGCGCCAAGGCCAAGCAGGCGCTGGTCGATCGGCTCAAGGAGCAGCTCGGCGAGCGCGTCGCCCAGGTGCGGGTCACCCATCGCCTGACCGACTCTCCGGCCTGCGTGGTGCTCGACGAGCACGACATGGGCTTCCAGATGCGCCGCCTGATGGAGGCCGCGGGGCAGCCGGTGCCTGAGAGCAAGCCGATCCTCGAGATCAACCCCGATCATCCGCTGATCGCGCGGCTCGAAGGGCTCGAGGGAGAGGCGTTCGACCGTCTTGGGGAAGTGCTGCTCGACCAGGCGATCATCGCCGAAGGCGGGCAGTTGGACGATCCCGCGGCCTACGTCAAGCGGCTCAACGCGCTGCTGGTAGGCTGAGCCCCGCCGACAGGTCTCGCCGCGCCCGCGGCGGGACCTGTCGGGCCGTCTTGCCGACGGCTGGTTCGATCTTCTGGCCGGGCGGATGCCCGCCTGCTCGAGTGCGCCCGTTCATCTTGCTAACCGACTGTGAGCGAAGGTTTTTTCAGGTTTTCATAGAGCGCTGTTTTGTGTACAGATCGGCGATGCTGGGCGCAGTTGGATGCATTTTCGCGTTGATGCTGTTAGTCTCTGCGCGACATGAACTAGAGTACATCCTCGATGACACGAACGTTTGATCCCAGGACGCTCGTGCTGACGCTCATTCTTTCGGCATTTCCTTTGCAGTTCTCGCTCGCCGCCGATAGTGAAACGAGTGGAGAAGCACTCCTCGATGACAGCGTCGTCACCAGCATGCCGGACCTGCGAGAGCAACGTGCCGGGCCGGACCGCAAGATCGCTTTCTTCAATCTGCTGATTCCGATCATCGAACGGCAGAACGCAATGGTTCGAGCCGATCGTGAATTCCTGCTCGCCGCCCGCGAGCGCAATACCTGGACGCGCCCGGCCCGCGAGCGGCTCAAGCGTATCTGCGATGACTACCGGATGAACTGCGCCGATCCCCAGCGCACCGATTGGGATCAGCTGCTGAGCCGGGTCGATACCCTGCCGATGCAGCTGGTGCTGGTACAGGCGATCGAGGAATCCGGCTGGGGCACCTCCCGCTTCGCGCGTGAAAGCAACAACCTCTTCGGCATGCGCTGCTTCGGCACCGAGTGCGGCGTCGAACAGCGCGGCACCGGCGACCGCTACCAGCAGTTCGCCTCGGTCGAGGATGGCGTCCACGCCTATTTCCTCAACCTCAACGGGCACAAGGCGTACGACAACCTGCGCAAGCAGCGTGCCGCGCTGCGCGGCCAGGGTCGCGAGGTCACCGCCGAGGCGTTGATCGCATCGCTCGGCCGCTACTCGGTGCGCGGAACCGCCTACATGGACCAGCTCCGACTGCTGCTCAACATCAACACCGACATGATCGAATCCTTGCGTGGGCAGGTCGACGAGCCTGCGGCGTGAAGCCATAGCGTGAAGCGCATGTGCATCGACGCCGGCGACCGATGGTCGCCGGCGTTTTTCGTTTGACTCCGCAATGGCGCTCAGCGATGGGGCGAGTGATCTTGCGCGACGGCGGTATCTTTCGGCGTCGCAGGCCAGGTGATGCGTGCTTCGAGCCCGCCTTCGTCGCGATTGCGCAGGTGCAGCTGCGCTCGCTGCTGCTTGATCAGCGTCGCCACGATCGATAGCCCCAACCCGCTGCCCGAGGCGCGCGGCGCCGACCCGCGGCGAAACCGCTCGGTCACCTTGTCGAGCAGCTCAGGCTCGATGCCGCTGCCATCGTCGACCACGCAGAGCGAGGGCACGCCCTCGATGCGCTCGAGGCGGATTTCGACGCTGCCGCCGTTGGGGGTGTAGCGCAGCGCATTGTCGAGCAGATTGCGCAGCAGTACGCCGACTTCGGTGGGGTCCGCGTAGATGTCGAGCCTGGTCAGGCCGCTCATCGCCAGACGCTGGCCTCGCGCCTCGGCGAGGGGCCATAGCTCGCTGGCGAGCTGTGCGGCGATGGGATAAAGATCCACCCGGGCGGGCGCGTTCGGCCGATGACGGTCGAGCCGCGCCAGCGTCAAAAGCTGGTCGACCACGCGCTGCAGCCGCTCGATCCCGAGGCGCGCCTTGTCGAACGAGTCCTCGCTCTGTACGCCGTCGCTGGCGCGGGCGTTGTCGAGATGGATCTTCAGCGCCGCCAGCGGCGTGCGCAGCTCATGGGCGGCGTCGGCGGTGAACCGGCGCTCGCGCTCGAGCGCCTCGCGCAGTCGCTCGATGAAGGCGTTGAGCGCGTTGTGCAATCCGGCGAGTTCGCGCGGTACCTCGCCTTCGATCGGCGAAAGATCCTGGTCATGGCGACGCGACAGCTGGCGGGAAAGATTGCCCAGCGGCGACATCCCATGACGGATGACGAAATAGATCAGGATCGCGGCGAGCATCACGCTGATCGCATCGGGCAGGGTATTGCCGAAGGCGATCTTGCGCGACAGCAGGGTCTGGAAGCGTTCGCGCAGCCCGATCGAGACCCATATCCGGCTCGCCTCGTCGTAGCGGGTATAGACGCGCCAGCTGTGGTCCTGGTACTCGACCCAGGCATAGCCCGGCCGCTGGGGGGCGGGGAAGGGGGGATCGGCGCTCCAACTGCCGCTGAGCAAGCGTGGAGTGCCGTCGTCGTTCCAGAATCCCAGGGCGAGCACCGGCTCGTCGGGGGAGGGCTGATTGGGATCGGCCGCGTCGTCGTCGGTGAGGCGGCCATGGGACATCGTCAGCGAATAGAAGCGCGCGATGTTCTCCTGGTCGGTGAGCTGCTCGGCGATTCGCTGGTACTCTTGTGCGCTCGTCTCGGCAGTGGTCATGCCGGTGACGATACGCCCGAGCATCGACAGCTGGGCGTCGAAGATTTCATCCATCTCGTCGTCGATGATGACGTAGGAGACCACCAGCGAGGCGGCGGAGCTGGCGAACAGGATCACCAGGATCGCTCGGGTCAGGTAGCGGCGGATCGAACCGATGCCGCGCCGCCTTTCGCTGCGCGGCTTGCCACTCACCGGGCGTTGTCCTCCAGCCGGTAGCCGATCCCGCGCAGGGTGACGATCAGTTCAGGGGCGAGCTTCTTGCGCAAGTGGTGGATGTGTACCTCGAGCGCGTTGGACTCCACTTCGTCGTCCCAGCCGTAGAGCAGCTGCTCCAGGTGAGGGCGGGTGAGCACCTGGCCCGCATTGTTGGCAAGTTCCAGCAGCAGGGCGTATTCACGCCGGCCGAGCTTGACCGGCTTGTCCTTCCAGGTCACTTCGTGGCGCGATTCATCGATGGTCAGGTCGTTGACGGTGAGCACCTGGGTGGTCCGTCCGACCGCGCGGCGCATCACCATACGAAGCCGCGCCAGCAGTTCCTCGAGTTCGAACGGCTTGAGCACGTAGTCGTCGGCGCCGGCGTCGAGCCCCATCACCTTGTCATCGAGACTGTCCCTCGCGGTGAGGATCACCACCGGCAGCGATTGGGTCTCGCGCAGCCGGCGCAGCACCTCCATGCCATCCATGCCCGGCAGGCCGAGATCCAGCACTACCGCGCCGAACTCGCCCTGCGCCAAAGTCTCCAGTGCGCTGGCACCATCGTGCAGCCATTCGACCTGGTAGCCCTCGCGCTTGAGCGCGGTCTCGACGCCGTCACCCAAGAGTGGATCGTCTTCGACGAGTAGAATTCTCATCTGTTTCCCTTTTGTCTTGTCCTGTGGTCGACCAAGCATCGCTATCGTGCCGATTGCCGGATCATGGCCCCGCGCCCGGGTATCCGTACCGAGATTCGGATGCTACTGCGTCCATGATGCGCCATCCATCGGCATCGTCGCCCGCTGCGATGACGCCGATGTGGATGACGATCGATTGTACCGGGCGCCCATCGCCCTCATTGTCTATCCAAAGCGCTGGCTGCCGATCCCGCGATCAGCGGCGAAGCCTTGATTCGACCGCATGCGAGCGCTGGGGTTCGCCGCCAGCTATGATGCAGGCTTCGGGCCAAGTGGAAAGGGCCTCGGGAGGTAGGGCAATGACAGAGTATCAGCGAGAGCACGGCGATGGGGCCGAGCTGGACGCGGGTCTCGAAGGCTTCGCTGCGCGTTTCGACAATCGCTACGCGCGGCTGCCGGCGCATTTCTTCACCCGGGTCGCGCCGACGCCTCGCAAGGGCACTCGCCTGCTCGATGTCAGCCCGGGCTGTCTGGCGCTGCTGGGCCTCGATGCCGGTCGGCCGGGAACCGAAGCGTTCACCGCGCTGCTCGGTGGCGAGCAGCTGTGGCCGGGGATGGACCCGATCGCGCAGAAGTACACCGGCCACCAGTTCGGTATCTATAACCCGTCGCTCGGCGACGGCCGCGGTCTGCTGCTCGGCGAGTGGCTGGCGCCGGATGGGCAACGTTTCGACCTCCACCTCAAAGGCGCAGGCGTCACCCCCTATTCACGCTTCGCCGATGGCCAGGCGGTGCTGCGCTCCTCGCTGCGCGAGTATCTGGCCAGCGAGGCGATGGCCGCGCTCGGCGTGCCGACCAGCCGCGCGCTGGCCGTGGCGGTCAACCAGGAGCGGGTACGCCGTGAGCGCTGGGAGCCGGGTGCGACGCTTTTGCGGGTGGCGCCGAGCCATGTCCGCTTCGGTCATTTCGAATGGCTGGCCTTCGGCGGTGATAAGCCCGGCCTGCGCAAGCTGATCGATCATGTGATCGATGACCATTGGCCGCATCTGCGCGGGCACGAGTCGCCGACCGCGGCGATGTTCGACGAAGTCGTCGCCGCCACCGCCGAGATGATCGCCGCCTGGCAGGCCTACGGCTTCGTCCATGGGGTGATGAACACCGACAACATGTCGATCCTCGGGCTCACCTTCGACTATGGCCCCTTCGCCTTCCAGGATGCCTTCGATCCAGGTTTCAACCCCAACCACACCGACCAGGAAGGACGTTACTCCTATGCCGAGCAGCCCTCGGTCGGACTTTGGAATCTCAGCCGGCTGGCGTCGGCGCTGCTCGGGCCGATCAGTGACGAGCTCGGCGGCGAGGAGCGCGCTCGCGATGCGCTCGCCGGCGCCTTGGAGCGCTACGGCGAGCGGCTCAACCTGCGTTTTGGCGAGCGCATGCGCGCGCGGCTCGGGCTCGAGCTCGAGCAGCCCGACGACCCTCGGCTCTTGGGCGACTTCCTCGCCCTGCTGCAGGCAGGCCGATGCGATTATCACCTCTGCTTTCGCGCGCTCGCCGACTGGCATGGCGATGAGCCCGGCGAGCGGCTCAGGGCTGCGCTCGGCGACGGCGCGGCGAGCCGCGACTGGCTCGCGCGCTATCGCGACCGGCTCGGCAGGGAGACCCGCGCCGAGGCCGCCCGCATGGTCGCGATGAATGCGGTCAACCCACTCTATGTGCTCAGGACTCATCTGGCCCAGCGTGCGATCGAGGCGATCGAAACCTCGGCGGACACCGCCGAGCTCGTGCGTTTGCGTGCCTGCCTGAGCGCGCCCTTCACCCCCCAACCTGGCGCCGAGGCGTATGCCTCGGCGCCTCCCGCGGGCGCTCCGGTTTGCCTGTCGTGCTCATCTTGAGCGCGCAGGCAGTGCGCTCCGGTCGATGATGACGATGGAAACGAGTCGATGAGCAAAGAGACTTTACGGGTCGCGGTCCTCGGCGGCGGCAGCTTCGGCACTGCGCTGGCGAGCATCGCTTCGGTGGGCGGCGCCACCGTGCGCCAGTGGATGCGCGATGCATCACTGGTCGAGCGGATCAACCGTGAGCGGCGCAACGACCGCTATCTGCCGGACTTCGAGATCGATCCCGGCGTGGTCGCCTCGACCGAGCTCGAGTTCGTGCTCGAGCAGGCCGCCCTGGTGCTGGTGGCGATCCCCTCCAAGGCGTTTCGCCAGGTGGTTCGGCAGGCCGCGCCCTGGATCGGGGCCGAGACCATCCTGGTCAGCACCACCAAGGGGATCGAGGAGCACGGCTTCCGGCTGATGAGCGAGATCCTCGCCGAGGAGACCACCAGCCGCCACATTGGCGTGCTCTCCGGCCCCAACCTCGCCGCCGAGGTGGCGCGGCGCCAGCTCACCGCCAGTGTGATCGCAAGCGATGACGATCTCACCCGCGCCCAGGTGCAGCGGGTGCTCAGCTGCGAGTACTTCCGCGTCTATGCCAGTAACGATCGCTACGGCGTCGAGCTCGGCGGCGCGTTGAAGAACATCTATGCGATCGCCGCCGGCATGGCCCACGCGCTGGGCATGGGCGAGAACACCAAGAGCATGCTGATCACCCGGGCGCTGGCCGAGATGAGTCGCTTCGCGGTCAGCCAGGGCGCCAATCCAATGACCTTCCTCGGGCTCGCCGGGGTGGGTGATCTGATCGTCACCTGCTCGTCGAAGCTTTCGCGTAACTTCCGTGTCGGGCTCGCGATGGGAGAGGGAATGAGCCTCGACGCCGCGGTCGAGGGCTTGGGGCAAGTCGCCGAAGGGGTCAACACGGTGCGGTTGATCTACGCCAAGTCCCAGCGGGAAGGCATCTACATGCCGCTGGTCGATGGCCTCTATCACGTGATGTTCGAGGGCGTCGCTCCCTCCGAGATGGCACGAGCGCTGATGCGTAGCGACCATTCGAGCGATGTCGAGTTCACCCTGTCCAGGGAGGAGGCGCGTCGCGCCCATCAACGGCTCGACCAAGGCCCGATCCCATGAATGCCGGCCCGACATCGGGCCGGTCTTGAAAGGAGAACCGCATGAAGCTCTATGTGATGCGCCATGGCGAAGCGCTATCGGGCAGCCCCGATCCCGAACGTCGGCTCAGCGAACTCGGCGTGCGCGAGGCCAACGCCAGCGCCAATTGGCTCGCCGAGGCGCTGGGAGAGGCGGCGTCGCGGCTCGAGATCGTCTCCAGCCCCTATGAGCGGGCCCAACGCACCGCGCGGGAGGTGGCGCGCGGGCTTGGCATCGAGCGCTCGCTGGTGCTGCCACTGCTCACACCCGATGCGCCGGTCGAGGCGGTGATCGAGTGGCTGGGCGAGCAGCCAGGGGACGGGGACTGGCTGGTGGTCAGCCATATGCCGTTGGTCGCCGAGCTGGTCGGCCGGCTGGTCGATGGCAATACGCGCGCACGGCGGCCGATGTCCACCGCCGAAGTCGTCGAACTGGAGGCCGATGTCTGGGCCGCCGGCTGTGCGACCCTTGAGCGTTACTATCTGCCGAGTCCGCTGCCAAGCCCGTGACCCGGGTGCCTAACCGATCAGCTGGATCACGAACAGGCCAAAGGTGATCGTCACCACCGAGATCAGCGTGGTCAGCGCGATCACGCTGGCGGCGAGCCGTGCATTGGCGCCCATCGACTGCGCCATGATGAAGCCGGCCGCCGCGCTGGGGCTTGCGAAGTAGAGAAACAGCATGCCGAGTTCCGGGCCGCGAAATCCGCAGGCCCAGGCGCCCAGGGTGGAAAGAAGCGGCAGCCAGACCATCTTCAGCAGGCTGGCTTCGATCGTCGCCCGTCCGGTATCGCGAAAGGCGGCAAGCGATAGCGTGCCGCCGATGCACAAAAGCGCCAGCGGCAGGGTGAGGCTTGCGAAGTAATGGCCGGTGGTGGAGACCCACGAAGGCATCGGCAGGCCGAGCGAGCGCCAGCAGAAGGCGGCGAACACCGAGAGGATCAAGGGGTTCTTCGCCATGCCAAGCAGGATGTTGCCGACGCTGACCCGCCGCTCCGGCCGATAGAGCGAGAGCACCAGCACCGAGAGCGCGTTGTAGAGTGGAATCAGCGTCGCTATCAGCAGGGCGCCGACGCTCAATCCGTAGCTGCCGTACATGCCGCCGGCGAAGGCGAGGCCGAGAATCGCCCCGTTGCCCCGAAACGCGCCCTGGACGAACGCGCCGCGGTCGGCGCGCTCCACCCAGCGCAGCGCCCATAGCCAGCTGAGCAGGAAAGTCGCCAGGGTGGCGATGGCGAAATAGACCGGCAGCCACGGCTCGATGGCGCTGAGATCGGCTTCGAGCGTGTTGAGGAAGATCATCACCGGCATCGCGCCGCGAAATACCAGCGCCGAGGCGGTATCGATGAAAGGACGGTCGATCCAGCGCCAGCGCTTGAGGACGACGCCGAGCATCAGCATCGAGAAGATCGGCAGGGTGACGTCGAGGGTTCGGGCAAGGGTTTCCAGCAGGCTCATGGTGATTTCCTCGCGGGCGCTTGAGCCCCGTCCGGCGCTGCCTCCGGGGTGAACGGCAATGAACTGCCACGCCGCGGCCCGAGGCGGCGTGGGCGCGGGCTTCCACCTAGAGGGTCAGGAAGGCGAACAGCAGGGCCGCGGCGGCGATCAGCAGGAAGAGCGGCGAGCGCCAGCGGCGCGAGGAAGAGGGTCGTGACACGATATCGTCCTGGTTGTTGTGTGGATGGCGATGACGGCGGGCGGGCGAAGCTCGCCCCTGCGCGACCGACGTTCTAACATGGGCCGCCTGTGGGCAACGACGCCTGGCCCGGCTGGGTCAAGGCGACCATCGTAGACGATTTCACTACCCGGAACGAGCCGCCCCGCGTCCCACCGGGGCAGCGTTCGGGAGAACCGCATGGAGATGGCCGAGCTGAGACGTAGACGTGAAGCGGCTGCGCCCCGCTATCCGAGCTTCGAAGCGGCGCTGGCGACGCGCGGGGGCGTCTCATGAGCCCCCGCGCGGTGCTCGCGCTCGGCAGCGGTGGGGCGCGAGGCTATGCCCACATCGGCGTGATCGAGGAGGTCGAGTCGCGCGGCTACGAGATCGCTGCGATCTCCGGCTGCTCGATGGGCGCGGTGATCGGTGGTATTTATGCCGCCGGGCACCTCGACGACTATCGCGACTGGGTCTGCCGGCTAGGCTATCTCGACGTGCTCCGTCTGGTCGATCTGACCTGGAGCGGTGCAGGTACGATGCGCGCCGGCCGGGTGATGGGGCATCTCGGCAAGTGGCTGGAGGGAATCGACATCGAGTCGCTGCCGATCCCGTTCACCAGCGTCGCCACCGATCTGGTCCGCCAGCGCGAGGTATGGTTCCAGCGCGGCTCGCTGATGCGTGCGATTCGTGCGTCGATCGCAATCCCAGGCGTGATCACGCCGGTGAGCATCGATGACCGGCTGCTGGTCGACGGTGGCCTGGTCAATCCGCTGCCGATCCTGCCGACGCTTTCGGTGCGCAACGACCTGGTGATCGCGGTCAATGTCACCGCGCTCTCGCCGCAGAACGTGGGTATCGACCAGCTGCTGCCGGCGGCGCTGCGAGAGGAGCTGGACGGCGACCGGCGCACGCGCTTTCCCTGGCGCT
The DNA here is from genome assembly GCF_001648175.1 of Halotalea alkalilenta. Lineage (NCBI taxonomy): Bacteria > Pseudomonadati > Pseudomonadota > Gammaproteobacteria > Oceanospirillales > Halomonadaceae > Halotalea > Halotalea alkalilenta. The sequence goes on from NZ_CP015243.1 coordinate 2,275,430, forward strand.
GGCGCAAGAGGGCGCTGGATGCGCCGGCGGCGCCGTCCAGCGAGCGCCCGAGCCATCGTCGCCGCGCACAGGCACTGGGCAGGATCGAACTGATCCTGCGCTCCTTCGACATCACCCAGGCATCGCTTGCGAGCTACAAGATCGCCGGTAGTCCGCCTGATGTGCTGATCGAGATTCCCAAGACCGTGTGCGGCAGCTACGAATTCCATCGTGCCGCGGAGCTGATCGTGCTTGGCCGCTACCTGGCGGCTAAGGCGCTCGATCGCTACGAGGAGGGGGCCGCGGGCCATTCATTGGCTTGAGGAATTGGTCTCTGCGGAATTGGTCTGCGGAATTGGTTCGAAGAGACGAATCCAGGATATCACCAAGGTAGCGGTGCCGGCCGCGATGGCGACAGGGCCGCTCTTCTGTCAACGAACGGCAGAAGGCAGGTAGCCGAAGCGTGCGCGGAATCGGTCGGCGAAACGCGCGCGAGACTGGTATCCGCAGGCCTGCGCAATGCTGGGAATGCTCCAGGATGTCGTCTGGAGCAGCATCATGGCATGGTGCATGCGGATGTCGACCAGTAGATCCTCGAAGCGCACGCTTTCGCCTGCCAAGCGACGTCGCAGTGTGGCTTCGCTCATCGCCAATGCACGTCCCGCCTCATGCGCCGTCCAGCGCTGATCCGGCGCTTCGCCAAGCAATCTGCGCAAGCGCCCGGCCGTGCCGCTTTGCTTTGCGTCCATGAAGGCATGGCCTCGTTCAGTGAGGGCCAGGAGAAAGTCCATTAACCGGTACTTGAGCCGTTCGTCGCTCACACGCTTGGCTTCCACGCTTTCGATCACGCACCGGAACGTCGATTCCAGATCGTCATCCAACCATGCCTGCCGATAAGACTCCCGGTTGCCATTGTTCGGTGGGGGCGGGGAGTGATCACGGTGAAATGCCTCCAGCAAGGTTGTCGAGATCGTCAGGAAAATAGAGCGGAAGCGCTTCTCCTGGCCTCCCGGCGTTTTCAGCAAATCGGCACATGCGCCCGGCTCGACGAGCAGCAACGACGCCTGTGCGTCGACCGATAGCGGGCTGACAGCATCATCGAGATCGAGTCGCCCCGCGACGACGAGAAGCACGGTGGCGTCGTGGAACAGAAATCGTGGCGTGTGCTGGGCCTGCATCAGGACAGGCTGCGCAAGACTGCAAAGGCCACGCCGCAGCACCGGTGCGCCAGAGGGCGACGACCAGTGCGTGCGGATGACTGCTTCCGTCGGGACGGAAGCAGTCCGACGTGGCGATGCCGTGACCGGCTTTCGTTTGCTCACAGGTCAATCAAGAGGTACGGATGGGTTGAGGCGATACAGGCCGGTCAGACTGGCTTGCCCCAGCACCGGCGCGGCGGCCAGGGCCGCGCGTACGCTGGCACCCGTCAGCGGTCCGTCCACGGCAAGCGTAGGCGTTGCCAGCGCATAGACCGTGAAGATGTAGCGATGAACCAACCTGTCGTTCCAGGGCGGGCATGGCCCATCGTAGCCATAGTATTCGCCCTTCATCTGTGCGTCGTCGGCAAACCAGGCGGTGTAGTCGTTGATGCCATGACGCAAGCCATCGGCAGCAAGAGGGCCAGGCTTGCCGCGTGGCGTCACACCGCTGGAATGCGAGCCGGCCTCGATCTGCGTGATGCCGGCGGGAATGTCGAGCAGCAGCCAGTGGAAGAAGTCGATGCGCGGTAGCTCGACAGGCACTTCGCGGCCTTCCTGGTTCACATCGTCTCCTCGGCTTGGAACATCAGGGTCGTGGCAGATGATCACGAAGGATTGCGTGCCTTCGGGGATGTCACTCCATGCTAAGTGCGGGTTTCGGTTCGACGACAGTGCAACGTGTGCGGCGGCATCGGGTATCCCAAAAGCGAATTCGCCAGGAATCGCTTGGCCGTCCTGGAAGCTGTAGCTGATGAGTTGCATGTGAGGTTTCGTCCTGGGCGTCGATGAAAGAGGGCGATATTACGCAAGGCTGCGCACAGTACGGAATTCTAGGGCCGCATGGATTTTTGAAAACGTCACATCCAGTCAATCATTTTCCCTATCCAGTCAATGTGATCGCTTTTGCTTCGTTTCCCTGATTGTCGGCGACGAATTCCAGATGCAGCGCATATGACGGTGCTGGTTCCTTTCAGTCCCTCTGCGGATACCACATGGTGCTCGATGCTACGAGCTTTGGAAGACACGTCTCCAATACCTGAGAAGTGTGCTGGAACGGCTATCGGCGGGTGTCTCGAGCGTCCCGTGACTCGCCAGATAGTCGGGCGCGGCGACCAGTGGCAGCCGGTAGTCGCCAAGATGCCCGTCCTCCCCTTGCATCGTTGCTGGTTTGGCGCGCCATTTTTCTGCGGTGCCTGAAGGTGAGACTTCGCGCCTGCGGTATCGCGTGGTTCTCAACGCACCAGGAGTAGGAGGACACCCACCGCCAGCAGGATCAGCATGGCGCCGGAAATGCGTTCAAGCCACGGCAGCGCTCGCGCAAAGCGACGCAGGACGGCGTGGTTGCCGATCATGACCGCGACCAGCAGATCCCACAGCAGCACGACGCTGAACATCCAGGTGCCGTAGATCGCCTTCCAGCCGCTGCTGGCGTGTGGCCCCGTCAGCATCGCGGCCAGACTGGCGTAGAACAGCGCATTCTTGGGGTTGAGGATGCCCGACAGGAAGCCCATGCCGGCGGCGCGGCGCCACGCGCCGAAGCGAAGGCTGGATCGTGCGGCGTGCCTATCCTTGGCTGGTACATTTGTCAGGTCGCTGGTGCCGGCATAGCGAATGAACAGCCCTCCGAGATAGAGCAAGTAGATGCAGCCGGCCAGTTGAAGGATCACGAACCAGGCGCTGTCTGGTTTCAGTGCGGCGGTGCCGGCGAAGGCGGCCACGATGAACACGCCATTGGCGACGGCGATTCCTAGGCAGGCGCCGCTGGCGACCCGCCAGCCGGCGCACAACGAGGTGCGGGCGATCAGGAAGAAGTCGGGGCCGGGAGAAAGCAGCGCCAGGAAATGCGCTGCGGCAATCATCAGGAAAGGCTGCATTCAGGACATACTCGTAGCTTTTCTACGCAGTGTGCGAGTCGGGGCACTTTCTGTATTGAAGAAAATTGCAGCCGCGCCGCTTGCGGCGTCAGGCTCTGAAGCGGCCGGGCGTCACCCCGGCATGCGCCTTGAACACCCGCTGAAAATGGGCCTGGTCGGCGAAGCCGAGATGCAGGGCTATGTCTGCAAGACGGTCTCCGCTGCGAATCCAGTCCCTGGCGAGATTGACACGATGGTTGAGCTGCCAGGCGTGCGGCGTCATGCCGGTGACGGCGCGGAACGCTCGGATCACCTGATAGCGGCTCATGCCTGCCAGGCCTGCCAACTCGTCCAAGGTGGCACTGGCGGTGGGCGAAGCATATAGATGGTCCAGGGCGGGCCGAATCTGCTTCGCCAGGTCCGATGGCACGACCGGGCCTTCGATAGAGAGCCCCTGTTCGGTGTCGTAGTCTCCGACGAACTCGATCAGCGCGGCTTCTTTCTCGATCGGGTCGCCTTCCTCGAACAGCAGCGCGTTGAGTCGGCAGAAGCGCGCATAGACCGCCGGGGCGGTCACGATGCGTACAGGCTCGTCTTCCATCGCGTCGGTTCTGGTGTACTCCCGCCGAATAGCCTGGAGCCAGGCGGCGTCCAGGTGCAGCATCTGGTAGCTCCAGGCGGTATCGGGAGCCGGGTTGCACGCATGGACACGCGATGCGGGCACGTAGACGAGCGTTCCAGGGGACAGGGAGACCGGGCCATTGGCGGCGCCGGTGAAAACGCTGGTGCCGCCATCGACGGCGCCAATTGAAAAGGTCGGGTGATGGTGGCGCTTGTAGCAGGCCCGGCTTTGGCAGGCCCGGCGGCTCTCGGCGAAGGGCAACACCGGATCGCGCCAGAATGCTTGGGTATCGCTGCGCTGGGCCGCACAGTTTGGACGGCTAGTCATCGTTTCGAGATCGACGTCCATACAGGTCTCGCAAATCGTTGTTAAAAAAAAGTGTGGTGTCTCGGCAACAGTCATCCCCCGGATCGCTGGCAATATTAACTTTCGAGCCTCAAACAAGCATTCATTAGCGTCCCCGGCCAAGCAACATGGCCGGGCCGTGCTGTTGTGCTGCGCATCGAGGCCTTGCGCGCATCCCTGCTGGATGAAGCCGAAGGCGCCGACATGCTGATGCCGCCTCGCCAGAAGCCAATTTTTGAACTACGCCACCACAGGCTCGGAACGAGCGTCGGCGCTGGGGTCTTGGTTCGACTCGGCCCGTTGCTCTCCGGCTATCCGAGCATCCTGCGCAAGCGATGCGAGTCGAAGGACACGAACGGCTGGTGGCCAGGCTTACCGCGAACGATGGTAGGCCCGGCTCACCACGGAGGTTTTTTTCTGTGAGCAGATATCAGTCGGTGTACTTGGCGAGGATCTCCTTGAACTCCTTGCCGAACTTCGGATGACGCTTGGCGAACGACAGCGTCGCCTCGAGATAGCCGAGCTGGAAGCCGCAGTCGTAGGTATCGCCGACCATCCGATAGGCATCGACGCCGCCCTGGGCACGCAGCTGGTCGATCGCGTCGGTCAGCTGGATCTCGCCGCCGGCCCCTGGGGCGGTCTGCTCGAGCAGGGCGAAGATCTCGCCGGGCAGCAGGTAGCGGCCGATCACCGCGAGCGTCGAGGGCTCCTCGCCGGGTTTCGGCTTCTCGACCATGCCGGTGATCATCGCGCTCTCGCCGGGGGCGGGGGCATCGCCTTCGAGTGCGACGATGCCGTACTTGTAGGCGACTTCCCTGGGCACGTTCTCGACCATGATCTGGGCGTGCCGGGTGCGATCGAAGGCGTTGATCATCCCGCCGAGGTCGTTGGGCACCTGGTGGGCGAAGGTGCAGCCATCGGCGTCGACCAGCACGTCGGGCAGCATCACCACGAAGGGCTCGTCGCCGACCACGGGCTTGGCGCAGAGCACGGCGTGGCCGAGGCCGAGGGGTTCGGGCTGACGGACGCTGATGATGGTGACGTCATCGGGGATGATGTTGCGCAGCTCCTCGAGCAGCTCGGTCTTGCCCTTGGCCTCGAGCTGGGTCTCGAGCTCGAAGTGCTTGTCGAAGTGGTTTTCGATCGCGGCCTTGGCGGAGTGGGTGACCAGCACGATCTCCTTGATACCGGCGGCGACGGCCTCCTCGACGACGTACTGGATCACCGGCTTGTCGACGATGGTGATCATCTCTTTGGGGATCGCCTTGGAGGCGGGCAGGCAGCGGGTGCCGAAACCTGCAACGGGAAGCACGGCCTTGCGGATCATTTGAAGCCCTCCTTGGGCTGGGGCGAGAGCATCGTCTGCAGTACTCACTGAGTGCCGGTGGTACCGGTCGGCTGTGCGGTGCCGTTACCGCTGTCTCCGGAAGAGAGCAGCAGGATGCCTATCGCCGCCGCGGAGATCGCCACGGCGCCAGCTATCTCTCCAGTGGAGTAGCTCGGCGCCGCGCTGCCGGCGCCGTCGCCGGGAGTGATCGGTTCCTGCGCGATAGCGGTGACGCTGATCGCGCAGAGTAAAGGAAGTGAAGAGAGCAATAGCGGCATTCGTTTCATCGGGAACCTCATTTATCGATGGAAGTGCGACGTTGGCCCGCGGTGTCCGACGAGCGTGCTCGTCATCGCCGTGTTCGCAAGGATGTTAGGGGCGCCAAATAATAAATGGCAACTTACGTCAGGCTGGGACGAATCCCCTGGTTGGATTCTTCGTGATTTTAATTTTTGATTGCCAATCAAGGCCTTTTCAATCGTCCGTGTTGACACGATTTGCAGACTGGAATCAAAACGTCGGAAAAATACGCGGAAATGGGATATTACGTAGGGAGGCTGACATTTTTTGAATCTGGTGCCCCTTTTCAGGCAGTGTAGACTGACCTTAGTCGATACGTGGTGTCCAAAAACGAAATCTTATCGACCCAAGCTGGAAAAATCAGGGAACGTGTCGATGGAGAAAGGGATGGGATTCCGTTGTTATGTCCCCGTGATGGAAAGATAAGTAAAAAATCCTGAAATACAATGGGTTATGCATCCGCATGGTGGGCATTCATGCGGTCTGGGATAAATAGAATAGTGTTTGGGATAACGGTCGTCGGGGCTTGTGAAAAAAGCCTTGCGAACCCCTTTCGTCAATGAAATATCGAATATTCCATCAGGCTGAAATGAGCACTGAGGGCGGTAGCGTGGTAGCGCCTGGAGAAAGGTCGACAACCTTGACGACACGTCACATGCCTATGTTTAAACATTTAAGTTTCGATGTTTTATACGCAGGGTATGTGTTCTCGAATCCGTTTCTTAACCTGAGTGACACCCGATGGCAGTCACTGCGGTGCAGGGCCGCAGGACAATCGCCGGCAATGAAAGTGTGACTCTGATAAATCAACTCGATGGGCCGAGGAACACGTATGAAACGTCGATGCCGTCAGTGGCTACTATCCATTTGTTTCGTCCCGGCGATCGCGGGCTGCGCCTTCGCTCCAGGGGGCGCGATACCTTACGACACCGCGGGCGACGACATCGACGAGTTGGTCGACATCGAGCCGATCACGCTTGGCCTGGTGCGCGCCCAGGCCGCCGAAAGCGCTCGGCAGGGCGCACTCAACGATCGCTCGCTGACCTCTTCGCGCTCGCTCGCCCCGGACTACAGCTATCGCATCGGGCCGGGCGACATCCTCTCGGTGATCGTCTATGACCATCCAGAGCTGACCAACCCGGCGGGCAGCGATCAGAGCCCGGAGCAGTCGGGCAATGTGGTCGAGCCGGACGGCACGCTCTATTACCCCTATATCGGTCGGATCAGGGTGGCGGGGCTCACCGCCCTCGAGGTGCGCGACGAGCTGGCTCGTCGGCTCGCTGATGGGTATATCGCATCACCGCAGATCTCGGTCAGGGTCGCTGCGTTCAATTCCCAGAAGGCCTACGTCACGGGCTCGGTGGACAGGCCCGGCGCGCAGATGATCACTAATGTGCCGCTCACCATCCTCGATGCGGTCGCGGCGGCCGGCGGCCTCAGCGACGCTGCCGACTGGCACAACGTGGTGCTGACCCATCGCGGGCAGGATATCCGGCTCTCGGTATTCGACATGCTGCAACGTGGCGACTTCGCCCAGAACCGCCTGCTCGAAGATGGCGACGTGCTCCACGTCCCCGAAGTCGGCAACCAGAAGGTCTACGTCCTCGGCGAAGTGATCCAGCCGCGAGCGATCTCGATGGGCAATACCCGCTACTCGTTGACCGATGCGCTCTCCCAGAGCGGTGGAATCAACGAGGGCAGCGCCAACGCCACCGGGATCTTCGTGATTCGCCGGGCACCGGAGGGCAGCCAGAAGATGGCCACGGTCTATCAGCTCGACGCGCGCAACAGCGCCGCGCTGATGCTCGGCACTGAATTCATGCTCAAGCCCACCGACATCGTCTACGTCACTACTACTGCGCTCGGCCGCTGGAACCGCACCATCAGCCTGCTGCTGCCTTCAGTGGGGTCGATCTACGACATCTCCCGAACCACTCAGAACGTACGCGACCTCTGATCGCCTCGCGTGACTGGCGGCGGGGCTCGCCCCGCCATGCATTCGACCAACCGCCTGCTCCTTTGGAGCGGGACCGTACAGGACGAGACCCCATGACCGTCGAAATCCGCAACATACCGCCGAGCCAGACCGCGCCCACGAGCGAGGAGGAGATCGATCTCAACCGCATCGCTGGGCTCATCGTCGATCACAAATGGACCATCATCGGCGTCACTGCGCTGTTCGCGACGCTAGGCACGCTCTATGCGCTGCTGGCCACGCCGATCTACCAGTCCGATGCGCTGGTCCAGGTGGAGAAGGAGAGTCCGCTTACCACCCCGATGCTCAACGTCAACTCACTGCTCGGTGACTCCTTGCCGCAGGCCGACGGAGAGCGACGGATCATGATGTCGCGCCACGTGCTCGGCCAAGCCGTGACGGACGAGCGTCTGGACGTGATGATCGAACCCAAGCTGGTACCGCTGATCGGCGGCTTCCTGGTTCGCAACGAGTTCCCTCGTCCGGAATTCGCCCGCGGCAGCAGCATGGTCTGGGCGGGGGAGGGGATTGGCGTCGGCCATTTGGACGTCGACCCGGTCTATCAGGGCGAGCCCTTCACCCTGCGTGTGGTCGATGCCCAGAGCTACGCGCTGTCGTTCGAAGGCAGGATGCTCGGCATCGGGGTGATCGATGAGCCCGCATCGTTTCTCGATGGCAAGGTCAACCTGACCGTCGATCGGATCGAGGCGCCAACCGGCGCCGAGTTCGACATCACCCAGAGTTCCGTGCTGGTGGCGGTGGATGACCTGCGCAAGCGCTTCTCGGTCGCCGCCGAAGGCCAAGAGACCGGTGTGATGTCGCTCTACCTGAACGATCCCGATCCCGAGCGCGCTCGCCGGGCACTGAGCTCGATCGTCCAGCTCTACCTGGCACAGAACATCGAGCGCTCCAGCGCCCAGGCGGCGCAGAGTCTCGAGTTCCTGCAGCAGCAGATTCCCAAGATCCGCGACCAGCTGGACCAGGCGGAGAACGCGCTGAGCCAGTATCGCACCCAGCACGGCAGCATCGACCTGCCGCTCGAGAACCAATCGATCCTGCAGCGCCTGGTCAACGTCGACAGCCAGATCACCGATCTCGAGTTCAGCGAGGCGGACATCTCGACGCGCTTCCAGCGCAACCACCCGACCTACGCGGCGCTGTTGCAGAAGAAGAGCCAGCTGCAGCGCGAGCGGGACTCACTCAATCGCCAGATCAACGGGCTGCCCGACACCCAGCAGCAGATGCTGCGGATGCAGCGTGACGTAGGGGTCAACCAGGAAGTCTACGTCCAGCTGATGAACCGTATGGAAGAGGCCAACATCGCCCGGGCCAGCACCGTCGGCAACGTAAGGATCATCGATGACGCCAGCGTCAAGCCGACGCCGATCTCTCCGAAGCGCGCGCTGATCGTGGTGATCTCGCTGCTGCTCGGCGCGATCATCGGCGTGGTCTGGGTGGTGCTGCGCGGAATCTTCAATCGCGGGGTAGAGAGCGCCGAGGAGATAGAAGGGCTCGATCTGCCCGTCTACACCACCGTGCCGGCCTCCAGCGAGCAGGCCAAGCTCACCCGCAAGGTCAAGAGCGGCAAGAAAGACAAGCTGGTCAGCGCCGATCTGCTGGCGCGGCGCTTCCCTGGTGACCAGTCGATCGAAGCGCTGCGCAACCTGCGTACCAGCCTGCACTTCGCGATGCTCGAGTCGCGGGACAAGGCGCTGATGATCACCGGGCCCAGCCCCGACATCGGCAAGAGCTTCGTGTGCATGAACCTCGCCGCGGTGTGCGCCCAGGCCGGCCAGCGGGTGCTGCTGATCGACGCCGACATGCGCAAGGGCTATCTCCACCACACCTTCAAGCTTTCCGGTCGCCCGGGGCTTTCGGAGCTGCTTTCCAACACGGCGACCCAGGCGGAGGTGATCCATCCGACCGGTATCGAAGGGCTGGACCTGCTGCCGCGCGGCGGCCTGCCGCCCAACCCCTCCGAGCTTCTGATGCAGCCGAGCCTGCAGCTCCTGCTCGAGAGCGCCAAGGACAGCTATGACCTGGTGATCATCGACAGTCCGCCGGTTCTCGCGGTCACCGACGCCGGGATCATCGGCCATCAGGTCGGCACTACGCTCTTGGTCGCACGGTTCCAGCGCAACACCCGCAAAGAGATCGACGTCGCCCGCAAGCGTCTGGTCAATGCGGGAGTCTCGGTGAAAGGGGTGATCCTCAATGCCGTCGAGCGCAAGGCCACCACGGTCTACAGCTATGGCCACTACGAGTATCGCTACGGCTAGAGGCTCGAGCCGGTCGCCGGGCGAGCGCCCGGCGTATCACCCGCCTGGACTAGGAGGAGTTGGATGGAGTCGGTCGAAATCTCAGTGATCGTGCCGGTCTACAACGTCGAGGCCTATATCGAGGAAGCGATGGTGTCGCTGCTCGATCAGCTGACGGCGGGGGTCGAAGTGATCGTGGTCGACGATGGCAGTCCCGACGGCTCGATCGGCCTGGTCCGCAGGGTGCTCGAGAGATACCCGCAGTGGCGCGACCAGGTACGGATCGTCACCCAGCGCAATGCCGGGGTGAGTGCCGCGCGCAATCGCGGCATCGCGCTCGCCGAGGGGCGCTATCTCGCCTTCCTCGATCCCGACGACCTGCTGCTGAAAGGCTATTTCGAGGCGCTCGGCGCGGTGCTGCGGGAGCATCCCGAGGTCGAGGTGGTCGGCTTCAATGCGATCTACTTCACCCACAGCGAGCGCGGCGAACCGCGCGGCACCCGGGCGCTCGACATCCATCGCGAGCCACGCCACTACCGCGCCGGCGCCCCGGATGCCGAGGCCCGGATGGCGCAGGTGATCCACTCGGGGCAGTGGTATGTCTGGGCCGGCCTCTACCATCGTCGGCTGTTCGACGGCAGGGAGTTCGATCGAACGCTTTCGATGTTCGAAGACGCGATGCTGATCCCCGAACTCTATCTGGCGGCCGGTGAGATCGTCTGTCTCGACCGCGCGCTGCTTGGTTACCGGATCAATCCCTCCAGCGCGGTCAACAGCGTCGCCGAGCGTCAGCTCGATGATATCCGCCGGGTGATCGCCCGCTACCGTGAGCTGGTGCGCGCGCATCGCGGCGAGCAGCGCTCCAACCACGCGCTGTCGGTGTTCTGCGGGCTGGTGCGCGACTACCACTTCACCCTCCAGCGCCGTTATCCGCTGCGCCGTGCGGTGGAGATGATGCGCGGTGAGTTCGCTTTACTGATCGAAGGCCGCCCGGACCTTGACCAGGCGCTGGCCGACCACCTTGCCGGGCTCGAGTTCAAGCGGCGCTCGCTGTTTCGACATCCCTATCTCTACAACCTGAGCAAGCGCCTGGCGCTGCAGCTGCGCGCGCTGTCGCGCGGGCAGCGTCCGCGAATCGCCTAGGGCGTGCCGAGATGCCCCGGCGCCATGCCTTGCTCGACGTCCACCACCCAGGCCACGCGAATCGTGAGATCGAGGGGACAATGCTCAATCCCATCATGTTCTACCTCTGTTACATCGCGCTCGGGTTCATCTCGTTTCTGAGCTGCGTGCTCCTCGGTGTGGTCCGCCAGCGCCGATGGGGTGTGACGGTGTTCTACTGCCTGATCGTCGCGATGGTCCTGCTGGTGGGCATGCGCGGCCTGCAGGTCGGCACCGATACCTGGCAGTTCGCCAGCTGGGTCTCGGCATCGAACTCGGTCACCGACGTGATCTTCTGGGTCGAGGTGGTCTACTTCGGCCTGGGCGTGCTCGGCTACAAGCTCGGTGGGATGCAGTTCTACCTGCTGCTCACCGCGGCGGTGACGATCGGCTGTCTGTTCGCTGGCCAGCGGCGCCTGCTGCTGCTGCACCGTGATGCGGTGGAGCAATTCGGCCTCGGGCTGGTGCTGCCCTTGGCATTCTTCCTCACCATCTCGGCTTCCACCTTCATCTTCCTGGTCGCCAATCAGGTCCGCCAGGCGATGGCGGTGGGGTTCTTGCTGCTGGCGATCAGTTTCCTGATCGAGCGGCGCATGGTCGCGGTCTGCTGCTGCCTGTTTCTGATGATGTTCTCCCACGTGGCCAGCATCATGATGATCCCGGTGATCCTGCTGGTCAGGCCGCTGAAGACCTCGCAGCCGATGTTCGTGGTCTCGATGGTGATGTTGATCCTCGGATGCGCCCAAGTGTTCAGGCTGGTGGTGGAGTCGTCCGGGATCGATTACGTGGCCGAGCGTATCCGCGAGGGGATCTACACCGAGACCAAGCTCTCGATCTACTTCAAGACCGTGGTGCTCTATTTGTTCGCCACGCTGTTCACCTTCCTCAAGCTGCCGAACCGAAACCGCGTCTACGTCTATGTGCTCAATATCTATCTGCTGGTGGTCGGCATCTCGGGCATGGCGATCGAGTTCGGCGAGGGCGCCAACCGGATCCAGCGTTTCGTCGTCCTGCTGCTGCCGGTACTGACCGTGATGGCGATGACGGCCGCGCGAAACAAGCAGCAGCTTTTCTACCTCATCTCGGCGACCAGCATTCTCTATTTCTTCTTCGTCATAGCCAACGGCTCGTTTCGAGCCACGCTGGGGCTCTACTAGAGCGTGTAGACACGCCCTTGGCCTGCATTCCTTTTTCCCCATCAGCGAGAAGCGCGCATGAAGATCAGCGTGATCATTCCTGTCTATAACGTGCGGGACTACCTCGATGCCTGTCTCGACTCGGTCGCCGGCGCGATCGATGCCATGCCGGCCCAGTGGCGCGGGGCGGTCGAGGTCCTGGTGATCAACGACGGCTCCACCGATGGCTCCGAGCGGCTCGCGATGAGCCACTGCGAACTCAGGGGGTGGCGCTACTTCAGTCAGCCCAATGCTGGCCTCTCGGCTGCGCGCAACGTGGGGATAGAGCAGAGCGGTGGCGACTATCTGACCTTCATCGACTCCGATGACCTGATCGCGGTGGATTTCTTCTCGCACCACGTCGAGGTGCTCAAGGCACTTGCTCCCGACTGCCTGACCATGGGGTCGTATCGCTTCGACGATGCGGGCGTGCGGGTCGCGGTCAATCCGTCGCCCTCGCCACGCGTCACCGGCAGCGACTGGATGATGATGCTGCCGAAGACCACCTGGGCGCGCTTTTACAAGCGCGAGCTGTTCGATGGGGTGCGCTTTCCGGTCGGCAAACTGTTCGAGGACATGGCGACCACGCCGCTGCTCAAGCAGGCGGTGTCGAGGCACGTCTACTCCCCGGGGGAGTACTACGGCTATCGGCGCCGGGTAGGGTCGATCACCAGGAGCACGTTGAACAAGCAGTTCGATGCGATCGAGGCGATCGCGCAGCTGCGCACCGAGCTGCCCGTCGAGGACTTCGACCGACTGCTGGTCAGCGAGAGCTTCTCCGTGCTGATCCCCTTCGCCCGCGCCGTACCGAGACGCGAGTGGGCACTGTTTCGAGATCACTGGTCGGCGGCGCTGGCGCTGTTTCCCGCCACCGGCTGGCGCGCGATGGCGCAGCATCTGCGCCACTACGGCTTCCAGCGTGACCGCTCGCTGGTCTCCTTCGCGATCCTGAAAGTCCTTTCGATCTTTCGCTCGAGTGCCAGTACCGCCCCGCGCAAGGCCGAGTAGCCCAGGGCGAGGGTGCACGCACCCGAGCCGCCATTTCTTTTCCCATACACCGCGTTTTCTCGCTCTATCGATGCGAGAAGGCGCCCCGTTGCCTCTGACTCGAACCTGGAGAGAACGACCATGGACTTGAGCATCGTGATTCTGAGTTGGAACGAGTTGGGCGTGCTCGATCGCTGCCTCGACTCTTTCTACGACCGTTTCGACTTCTCTACCGGTGAGATCATTTTGATCGACAATGGATCCACCGATGGCACCCTGGTGCATGTCAACCAGCGCTATCCCAAGGTCATCACTTATCGCTTCGAGCACAACATGGGGGTCAGCGTCTCGCGCAACAAGGCCGTGGAGCTCTCCAGTGGCCGGTTCATCATGACGCTGGACAACGACACCATCATCGATGACTGTCACTTCGTCGAAGCGATCGACAACCATTACAAGCGCTATCCGGAAACCGGCGTGCTGGGTTTCAAGCTGCTCAACTCGGATGGCAGTTTCCAGCAGTCCTTCCGGCGCTTCCCAGGCTGGATCCAGCCTTTCGCCGCCCGCGTCGAAGTGCTGCAGAAGATTCCGTTCTTCGCCAATGTGCAGAACCGCCACATGATGAGCGATCTCGACCCCGCAAGCCTCGAATTCCCTCTGGTGGTGGACTACATGCTCGGCGCCAACCAGATCTATCGCCGCGCGCTGTTCGACAAGCTCGAAGGCTACGATTCGAAGATCTTCTATGGCCCGGAGGACTTCGACTTCTGCATGCGGGCGGGGCGGCTGGGACTGGTCAATTACGTCAGCGACACCTTGAGCATCACCCATGCTTATCAGCGTAAGACCAAGAAGAAATTCAGCCGGATGACCCTCAGGCACTTCTATTACTACTACTACGTGATGATGAAAAATGGCGTGCGCCACGGCTGAACTTCCAGAACAAAAACCGAGGTGAGCAGAACAAGGGATGCGGCGCTACATGCCGTCGACCATCGCGGATTCGTGCAAGGGCGGCCGTCACGATGCTGAAGAAAAAACTGATCATCACTACTGGCAACCAGGTCTATGGCATCCTGCTCGGCTTCCTGGTAGTGCCGATTTACCTGCACTACCTGGGTGTCGAGGCCTATGGCCTGGTCGGCCTGTTCGCGATGACCCTGGCCTGGCTTGCGGTGCTCGACGCGGGCATCGGCGCCGGGATCATCCGCGAGAGTGCGAGATTCAAGTCCGGCGCGGTCGAAAGCGGCGACTACTCCGCGGTCATCCGGCTGCTCGCACGATTCTTCCTCGCCACCAGCATCATTTTAGTGCTGGTCGGGGTGCCGCTTTCGCCGTGGATCGCCACCGGTTGGCTCAACGTGGAGCGTCTGGAGCACTCGAGCGTGGTGGTGGCACTGATCTCGATCATCGTATCGGTGGCGGCGCGCTGGCAGTCCGAGCCTTTTCGCAACGTGCTGGTGGGCCATGAAGAGCAGATATGGCTGAGCTGCTTCAATGCGGTGGCGCTGTCGCTCAAATACCTGGGCGGCGCCCTGATGGTCTGGTTGCGCCCGGGAGACATCGAGGCTTTCTTCTACTACCAGGGCGTCGTGGCGCTGTTCGAGGCGCTGGTGATCCGCATCAAGGGCGGTCGCTACGTGCCTGCGGCCGCGGCGCTGCGTAAGCCGATCCGTGAGCTTTTGGCACCGCTGCTCGGCTTCATGCTCGGTGCGGCCTTCGCCAACGTTGCCTGGATCGCGATGACCCAGGTCGACAAAGTGAGCCTGTCGAAGTTCATAAGCCTCGAGTCGTTCGGCGTCTTCAGCACTACCACGATCGCCGCCAGCGCGGTGATGATGCTCAACCTGCCTTTCTACCAGATCGTTCTGCCGCGGCTGACCGCGCTCAAGGCAGCGGGCGACGAGCAGGGCTTTTTCGACTTCTTCCGCCTCGCCACCCAGATCACCGTCGCGGTGATCACCGCGGTGGCCAGCTGCATGGCGCTGTTCTCCTACCATCTGCTCTGGCTCTGGACCGGCAACGCCGAGGTCGCCGCCATGGGGGCTTCGGTGCTCGCGCTCTACGTGGTCGGCAACGCGCTGCAGGTGATCTACACCTTCTGCTACAGCCTCCAGTACGCCTGCGGCAACCTGACGTTCAACACCCGCGCCTTCGCCTGCTTCCTGCCAGTGTTCGTGCCGGTGATCGTCTGGGCGGCCTATCACTACGGCGCAGTGGGCACTGGCGCTGCCTGGGTCGGGATCAATCTGTTTTTGCTTTTCGTCTGGTCGAGGGTGGTCTTCGCTCGCTTCGTCGACGCCGCGTTCTATCGGCGCTGGATGGTCGCCGACGTGCTGCCGTTGATGCTGCTCGGCCTGCTGGTGCCGTTCGGCTTCTACTGGGCGCTGCCGGAGGCGGTGTGGGCCGGGCGTCTATCGACGCTGCTGACCCTACTCGTGCTCGGCGTCTGCGCGCTGTCGGCAGCGCTCAGCGCCCTCTACCTGCGGGTCAATCTTGCCGCGCTGCTGGCCCGTCGCCCTCGTTGGGGCTGAGCGCCATGCGCAGGCGTTTTCCATCGCGATCGTCGGTGGCGATCGCATCCTCTTCATCCGCCGTCCATCGTTCAAGGTGTCGATCATGAAAACCACCAACCCGATCCGTGGCCTCGCGCCCGTCGCCGATCTAGCGGCGATCTTCTCCGCTGGTTGGATCTGCTACTCGGTGCTGTTCGATGAGTACCTGCTCGCCAACGACTATTTCCTGTTTTTGAGCGGTATCTCGCTGCTGGTGATGTGCGCCAACCTGTGGCTCGGCGGCTACAGCAAATGGCGCAACACCTCGCTGGTCGAACGCACGGTGCGGCTGATCAAGGTCTGGGCGATCGTCTTCGTGCTGATGAGCGTGGTGCTGCTGTTCAGCGGCCACCAGAGCCCGGAGCCGCGTACCTGGCTGCTGTTCACCATGCCGCTGTCCTTCGCCTTCGTCTGTGCGCTGCGCGCTGCGTTGATGGGGCTTTCGCTCTACTACCACTCGCGCCCGCGTCATCGTAAGCCAGTGCTGCTGGTGGGCCCGGCGGGCTCGGTGATGACGGTGGCGCGCAATCTGCGTCGCAATGCCCACGAGGGCTACGGCATCGCCGGGGTTTGCCGGCTGCGCCCAGGTACTGCATTCGATGCCCAGGCAATGGCCTGGCTGGCGCGCCAGGTGAGCCGCAAGCAGGCGCAAGAAGTGTGGATCTGCATGCCGTTCTCGGACAGCGCGGTGATCGCACCGATCATGCATGCGCTGCGCCACTCCACCGTGCAGATCCGGCTGATTCCTGAGTTCGCACCGCTGCGGCTGATCAATTTCCAGGTCAATCGGGTCTCGGGCCTGCACGCGTTCGACCTCAGCGTCACCTCGATGACCGGCTGGGCGTCGTTCAGCAAGCGTCTCGAGGACATCGTCATCTCGGCGCTGATCCTGGCGCTGATCTCACCGGTGATGATCGGTTTGGCGATCGGGGTCAAGCTGACCTCGCCAGGCCCGATCTTCTACCGCCAGGAGCGGGTCGGCTGGAATGGAAGGCCGTTCAATATGCTCAAGTTCCGCTCGATGCCGGTCGATGCCGAGAAGGCCGGCGTGCAGTGGGGCAACGCCAAGGGCAAGACCACCACGCGATTCGGCGCCTTCATTCGCCGTACCAGCCTCGACGAGCTGCCGCAGTTCATCAACGTGTTCCTCGGTGACATGTCGATCGTAGGTCCTCGTCCCGAGCGCACGGTGTTCGTCGAGCAGTTCAAGGAGGAGGTGCCCAACTACATGAAGAAGCATATGGTCAAGGCAGGGATCACCGGCTGGGCCCAGGTCAACGGCTGGCGTGGCGATACCCGGCTCGACAAGCGAATAGAATGCGACCTTTGGTACATCGAGAACTGGTCGCTGGTGCTCGACGTCAGGATCATCCTGGCCACTGCGTTCAAAGTGTTCACCGACAAGACCGCCTATTGACCTGGCAGCGGCGGGTCGCCTTCGAGGGCGGCACGCAAGCGCGGCTTCATTCATCCAGCAGGGAGAGACCCGCATGATCCTAGTCACCGGAGGCGCAGGCTACATCGGCTCGCACACCGTCCTGGTACTGCTCGAGGCCGGCTACGAAGTGGTCGTCTACGACAATCTCTGCAACGGCTCCCGCGAGGCGGTTCGCCGGGTCGAGACGCTCAGCGGCAAGCGCGTTGCCTTTGAGCAGGGCGACATCCGCGACCGTGCCCGGCTAGACGAGGTGCTCGGGCGCTACCCGATCGAGGCGGCGATCCACTTCGCCGGGCTCAAGGCGGTCGGCGAGAGCATGGTCAAGCCGCTCGAGTACTTCGACAACAACGTCGCCGGCAGCACTCATCTGCTGCAGGCGATGGCAGACGCTGGCGTATTCAAGATCGTCTTCAGCTCCTCGGCGACCGTCTATGGCGATCCGGGGACACCGGTGTTCAGCGAGGAGATGCCGACCGGCACGCCGACCAACAACTACGGCTACACCAAGCTGGTGGTCGAGGAGCTGTTGAAGAAGCTCCAGGCCGCCGACCCGCGCTGGCGTGTCGCGCTGCTGCGCTACTTCAACCCGGTCGGTGCCCACGAGAGCGGCACGATCGGCGAGGACCCGGCGGGCGAGCCCAACAACCTGCTGCCCTATATCGCCCAGGTGGCGGTCGGCAAGCGCGAGCAGCTGCGGGTGTTCGGTGACGACTATCCGACCGCGGACGGCACCTGCCTGCGCGACTACATCCATGTGATGGATCTAGCCGAAGGGCATGTACGCGCCCTCGATGCGCTGGCGCGGATCGACGGGGTGGGGATCTGGAACCTCGGCGGCGGTCGCGGTCATTCGGTGCTGGAGATGATCGATGCCTTCGCGCGGGCCAGCGGTCGCGAGATTCCCTACGTGGTCGCGCCTCGCCGCGCGGGCGACCTGGCGCAGTTCTGGGCCGACCCGAGCAAGGC
Source organism: Halotalea alkalilenta (assembly GCF_001648175.1). Taxonomy (NCBI): domain Bacteria; kingdom Pseudomonadati; phylum Pseudomonadota; class Gammaproteobacteria; order Oceanospirillales; family Halomonadaceae; genus Halotalea; species Halotalea alkalilenta. The sequence continues at coordinate 2,293,570 of NZ_CP015243.1, forward strand.
CAAGCACGAGCTCGACTGGCAGACCAGGCGCGGCCTCGAAGAGATGATGCAGGACACCTGGCGCTGGCAGTCGCAAAATCCCGACGGCTATCGCTAGTCCCTGGCTTGGCTTGTGAGGCGTCGACAGGCTTCACCAGCCCCCGCTTTCTCCCCCTTTCCTCCGGGCGCTCGTCCGGCGGTTTGACGTATTCCTCGGCATTCTCCGACTCGCCTCGAATCACTTCTCCGTACGCGCGCTCAGGCTTTCTGATTCGCAGCGCTGTCGCACGGAGGTAAGAGCGCGTGCTCGGCATTCGATTCCAATCATAAGGAGAAGCGAACGTGTCTCCGGCAGCCAGGCATCAAGACTCCGACCCGGGTAGAAGCAGCGGTAACTATGAGAGCAAGCTGGCGCAGTGGCTCTTGGGCATCAATACCGCCCAGGTCGTCCAGAGCGGCGGTGGTGAAGGTGGGCCGGCGTTCAGCTGGCGCGAGTCGGAGCAAAGTGGCGATAGCGTGATCGCCGGTTCCTTGAAGAGCGAGGAGACCCGTTTCAACCGCACCGCAAGCTGTATCGCGCTGGCCCCCGACCATCTGTTGATCCTGCTGGTCGAGCGCGGTGAATTCATCAGCAACGTCTATGGCGAAGAACGCTTGGTCCACCAGGGTGACCTGATGATCCAGGACGCCTCTCAACCTTGCAGCCTGCGCTTCGACCCGCAGTTGGGACCCGCGATTGCGTGTGAGTTTCTCTATCTGGTGCTCTCGCGCAGCGTGCTTGGCTATCTCGAAGGGCTCGAGCGCTTGCACGGACGTGTGGTGCCGAGGGGCGAGCCGCTCAACCACCTGCTCGGTGGCCACCTTAAGCTTTTGCTGAGTATCGCCGACCAGCTCAGCGAGGAAGAGCGACGCTGTGCCGGGCGCGGCACGGTGGGGTTCTTCGTGCATGCGCTCGAGCTGCTCTGCGGCCGCGTGCGTGCGCAGCCGGAGCCGGCCAATGCGCTGCTCAGCGGCATCTGCACCTACATCGAGCAGCACCTCGACCAGCCGCTCGATGTGGGTACGCTGTGCCGGCGATTCGGGATCTCGCGCTCGAGCCTCTATCGCCTGTTCGAGCCGCTGGGCGGCATCGCCACGCACATTCGCCACCGCCGATTGATTCGCGCACGCCAGTACCTGCTCTCGCCCGCTCATTCGCATCTGAGCATCGCCGCCATCGCGCGCCGCTGCGGACTGGAAGCGAACACCTTCACCCGGCTCTTCAACCAGACTTATGGGGTGTCCCCGCGGGAGGCCAGGATCATGGCGATCAAGCTGGGAGGCGATCCGCTCAAGCTGGCGCAGACGATCTGGCGCGACGCTCCCTGAGCGCCGACGCGGGACGCGTTGTAGGAATTTTCTCATAGTCGAAGGCGGCTGATTCTCTTGCCTGGGAAGAGTGTTAAATTTCTTTCGGCGGCGCATCGGACATAATGAGAAAAAATAATATATAGAGGTCCAGAATGTCTCATCGAGGCGCCATTACGTTTCGTGTAGCCAGTTTTAATTTGAACGAAATGGACGATCTATGAGATGAAAATGGGATGGTCATGAGGCCTAAGAGATTCCTACACTAAAGTCATAAACCAGACGCGGTGTAGGGACATGCATCGGTCTCGCTCCCTGTCCGGTAGTGGCTGGCGATACCCGCCGTCACTGGGGTGGGAGGGGTGTCAGATGGCTTGGCGGGATTTCCCATTGGCCGTTGAATGCGTCGATTCGAAGCGATCATCGCGCAGGCAAGAGGTTGCTGTTATTTAGATTTTTACATGAAATAAATAAATAATCCGCCGCTCGCGAGGTTTTATGTATCTCTCTGGTGGGGGCAAAAATACAGGCATCCAATGAAAGGGGAGTGTCATGACCATGATTGCCGGGTGTTCAAAGCTCGAAGAAATAAATGAAAAACAAATGTTCGAACGGAAGCTGGCCAGCTGGTTAATCGGTGTGCGTTCGGTCGAGGCCATGCAATCCCCTTGGAAGGGCAGCGCTTCAAGCTTCTCCTGGCATGCGCGGGGAGAGTATTTCTCGAGCCTGGTGGCCGGGACGGTGACGATGGGGGGGCAGTCGGTCAACCGTGGCATCTCGAGCCTGGCGCTGGCCCCTGACCACCTGCTGCTGCTGCTGGTGATCGAAGGCGAATTCATCAGCAGCGTCTATGGCGAAGAGCATCCGGTGCGCCAGGGTGACCTGATGTTCCAGGACGCCTCCCAGCCCTGCAGCTTCCGCTTTGCCCGTGAGTTCGGTGCGCCGCGCGCCTGCTCGATGCGCTACTTGATCCTGCCGCGCGAAATGCTCGGTCTCGACGGCAACGTTGCCCAGCTGCATGGCAAGGTGGTGCGTCACGGTCGTCCGCTGGCGACGCTGCTCGAGCGCTATCTGGCCGCTTTGCTGGCCTTGGGTAGCGAGCTCGGAGAAGAGGACAACGAGACGATCGGGCGTGCCACGGTCGAAATGCTCAAGCCGCTGCTGGCACCGCTGTTCGCCGCTAAAGAAGAGGGCGCGCTGGTAGCCAATTCGACTCTGTGCGCGATTTGCGCCCATATTGAGCACAATCTTGAAACCGCGCTCTCGGTCGACAGCCTCTGCCGGCGCTTCGCGCTCTCACGCTCGAGTCTTTATCGCCTGTTCGAGCCGCTGGGTGGAATCGCATCCTACATCCGCAGCCGCCGCTTGGTGCGCGCACGCCAGTACCTGCTGTCGCCGGCGCTTTCCCACCTCAGCATCATCGCCATCGCGCGCCGCTGCGGCCTGGAAGCCAACACCTTCACTCGGCTGTTCAGCCAGGCTTACGGCGTTTCTCCCCGCGATGCCCGGACCATGGCGATCAAGTATCGCAACCACCCCGAGCAGCTCGCCCAGGCAGTGGTACTGAATCACAGCGCTTCCTGACTCCACGACGCTCTCTTTCGAACCGCCCGGCCTAGCCGGGCGTTCGTGTTTTTGGCGCCGATGAAACCGATCAGGCACCTCGCATAGCGCCGAACCAGGGGCCACCGCCTTCGCGCATCGATGGCGGATAGAGCCGTTCGTAGCGCTGGCGAGCGTAGGCATCGGCGAACAGCTGGTGATAGAGCGCATCCGCAGTGCCCGCGCCTGTGAATGGGACGATAGCGAGTATCTCGAGCAGCCCGATGTCGCGTAGCGACTCGACCTCCGCTGTGTCGGCGCGGAGATAGCCCATCCAGCCATGCTCGCTTTCGACCTCGAGCAGCGGATCACGCTCGAGGGGAACGAGCAGATGGGTCAGGCCACGCTGGGCAAAGGCGGTCTCCAACCAGTCGCGATGCGACGCGCAGACGATCAGATCGAACATGCTGGGATCTCGCCAAGATATAAGGGGGCAAAGCGTTCGCTGGCCGCACGGATCACATCTTGCTAACGATCCGTGGGTGGAGAAAGGCAATGGGACGAAGGGAGCAAAGACAGGGACAAGGATGCGGCCAGGGGCCGCGCTCGGGGCTTAGCGGGCGCGCTTGAGCAGCACGTAGAGGGCGCCGGTGCCGCCGTCGCCGGGCGTGGCGGAACTGAAGGCGAGCACTTCAGGCCACTCCCGCAGCCAAGCGTTGACGTGGCTTTTGATCAGCGGATGACCGGCGGCGGCGCTCCACGCCTTGCCGTGCACCACCAGTACGCAGCGCAGGTGCTGCTCGAGCGCATCACCGAGAAACCCCTCGAGTTCGCGGCGTGCCTCCTCGACGCTGTAGCCGTGCAGGTCGAGCCCCGCCTGCCACTCGATCTCGCCGCGCTTGAGCCGCGTGATCAGGCGCTGGTCGAGATCGTTCAGCGCGAACAGCAGCGGCTGCGAGGGGCTCACCGGTTCGACCCGGCCGTCGCTCAGCCGGGAGGGCGCGTCGAGCGGGCGGTCGAGCGTTTCGGCGGCGCGGCGGCGCGCCTCGATCGCGTCGCGCTCGGAGGCTGAGCTGCGGCGGCCGGGATCGGCGCGGTTGCGCAGCTCGGCCTTGAGGCGTTCGACCCCTGCTTTGCGCAGGGCGCGGCGAAACAGTGCGGCTTCGTCTTCTTCTGCGCTGGATCGGTCGAGGTCGTCGTCGGACATACCGGTCTCCTGTGCTGTGCGCTTCGACGGCGGGGCAAACCAGCCGCGCAGTATAGCGGCTCGCTGCTGGCTTGGCTGTTGCTCGGCTGCGCGGAAGGTTAAACTGACCTTCCTCTGAATCGCCTACCTGCGGATGCCGATGTCGAACACCGTCCCACCGTCGTCTTTCTCGCTCGCCCCCCTCGATCCGCTCGCCGATACCGACGAGGCCCTGGCCGAGGAGCTCCTGACCCTGCGCGACTGCCTGCGCTGGTGTGCCAGCGCCTTCGCCCATGGGCAGCAGGGCAAGCCGCTCTACTATGGCCATGGTACCGACAATGCCTGGGACGAGGCAGTCGCGCTGGTGCTCGGCGCGCTGCGCCTGCCACCCGACAGCGGTAACGAAGTGCTCGACGCGCGGCTGCTGCGCGGCGAGCGTGAGCGAATCATCGCGCTGGCCCGGCTGCGGGTCGAGCAGCGACTACCGCTGCCCTATCTGCTGGGCGAGGCGCACTTCGCCGGCCACTTGTTCTGCGTCGATGCTCGGGTACTGATCCCTCGTTCGCCGATCGCCGAGCTGATCGAGGACGGCTTCTCTGCCTGGTTCCCCGAGCGCGACCCGGCAAGCGTGCTCGATCTCTGCACTGGCTGTGGCTGCATCGGTATCGCCGCTGCGCTGGCGCTGCCGACCAGCGAGGTGATCCTCGCCGACCTGAGCCAGGATGCGCTGGCGGTGGCGAGACGCAACATCACCCGCTTCGAGCTCGGTGGCAGGGTCAAGGCGGTCCACTCCGATCTGTTCTCGGCGCTCGAGGGGCGGCGCTTCGAACTGATCGTCTGCAATCCGCCTTACGTCGATGCCCGTGATCTCGCCAACATGCCCGCCGAGTTCCGCCACGAGCCGGCGCTGGCGCTCGGCTCCGGAGCCGATGGCCTCGAACTCACCCGTCGGCTGCTGCGCGAGGCGCGCGCGCATCTCACCGACGACGGTGTGCTGATCACCGAAGTGGGCAACTCCGAACGCCAGCTGGTCGAGGCCTTCCCCGAACTGCCTTTCGTCTGGGTCGAGTTCGAGCGCGGCGGCCACGGCGTGTTCGCGCTCACCGCCCGGGATCTCGACGCGCTTTCCACCGATATGCACCAGGAAGACTCCGATGTCCGGTAACACCTTCGGTACTCTGTTCACCGTCACTACCGCAGGCGAAAGCCACGGCCCAGCGCTGGTCGCGATCGTCGATGGCTGCCCCCCGGGGCTGCCGCTCGAAGCGGCCGATCTTCAGCGCGATCTCGACCGTCGCCGCCCCGGCAGCTCGCGCCATACCACCCAGCGGCGCGAGGCCGACGAGGTCAGGATTCTCTCCGGGGTGTTCGAAGGCATGACCACCGGCACCCCGATCGCGCTGCTGATCGAGAACACCGACCAGCGCTCGAAGGACTACTCGAAGATCAAAGACCAGTTCCGTCCGGCCCACGCCGACTACACCTACCACCACAAGTACGGCCGGCGTGACTATCGCGGCGGCGGTCGCTCCAGCGCCCGCGAGACGGCGATGCGGGTCGCCGCCGGGGCGATCGCCAAGCGGCTGCTGGCTCGCCACGGCGTCCAGGTGCGTGGCTACATGAGCCGGCTCGGTCCGATCGAGCTGCCGTTCGTCGCTTGGGAGGGGGTCGACGACAATCCTTTCTTCTGCGCCGACCCGTCGAAGCTCGACCAGCTCGATGCCTACATGGAGCAGCTGCGACGCGACCAGGACTCGATCGGTGCCGAGATCACCGTGGTCGCCGAAGGCGTGCCGCCGGGTCTCGGCGAGCCGGTGTTCGACCGTCTCGATGCCGATCTGGCCCATGCGCTGATGGGAATCAACGCGGTCAAGGGGGTCGAGATCGGTGCGGGCTTCGCCTCGGTCGCCCAGCGCGGCAGCGAGCATCGTGACGAGCTCACCCCCGAGGGGTTCCTCTCCAACAACGCAGGCGGGGTGCTCGGCGGCATTTCCAGCGGCCAGCCGATCGTCGCCCGGCTGGCGCTCAAGCCGACCTCGTCGATCACTACACCGGGCCGCTCGATCGATGTCCGAGGCCAGGCGGTCGAGGTGATCACCAAGGGGCGCCACGACCCTTGCGTCGGTATCCGCGCGACGCCGATCGCTGAGGCGATGATGGCGCTGACCCTGGTCGATCACTGGCTGCGCCACCGGGCGCAGAATGCCGACGTGCACGTCGACACCCCGGTGCTCGGCCAGCGCTGAAGGCGTTTCCGGTTCGTCACCGCGCCCGCTGCGGGGCGCCCGTCGCGGGAGATCGATTTCGTCATGCCGCTGCCTTCCCCGGTCGCCTCGCTGCGCAGGCTCTGGACCCTGGACAAGTTCGCACCGAGCGCCCGGGTCTTCGTCGCCCTGGTCGGTGCGCTCGGTTTCAGCCTCTGGCAGGGGGAGCCGGCGCACATGGTGGCGCTGTTTCTCGGCATCATCGCCTGTGCGCTGGCCGAGACCGACGATGGCTGGCGCGGGCGGCTGCGCGCGCTGGCCTTTACCCTGGCCTGCTTCACCATCGCCGCCTTCGCGGTCGAACTGCTGTTTCCCTATCCGCTGCTCTTCGCCCTCGGCCTTGGTGCCACCGCCTTCAGCCTGACCCTGCTCGGTGCGCTGGGGGCGCGCTACGCCACGATCTGTACCGCCACGCTGATCCTGGCCATCTACACCATGATCAGCGTCGAGCAGCGCGGCGTGGTCTTCGATGCGCTATGGCGAGAGCCGCTGGCGTTGGTCAGCGGGGCGGCTTGGTATGGGCTGGTCTCGGTACTTTGGCAGGTCTGCTTCGCCCACCAGCCGGTGAAGCTGCGCATGGTGCGGGTGCTCAAGCTGCTCGGCGACTACCTGGTGCTCAAGGCCTCGCTGTTCGAGCCGGTGAGAGGGGTCGACCTGGAGGCGCGGCGGATCGAGCTGGCGCGCCAGAACGCGCGGGTGGTGGAGGCGCTCAATCTCGCCAAGGAGGCGCTGTTCAGTCGCCTGCAGGGCCGGCGGCCCGATGGTCGGCTCAGCCGCTACCTGCGGCTCTACTTCATCATCCAGGACCTCCATGAGCGGGCCACCTCGACCCACTACCCCTACGCGGCGCTGACCGAGGCTTTCTTCCATAGCGACGTGCTGTTCCGCTGCCAGCGGCTGCTGAGCCGCCAAGGGGTGGCATGTCGCGGGCTGGGCCAGGCGATGCTGATGCGCCGGCATTTCGACCATCGTGAAAGCGAACAGGCGCTCGAGGACCTGCGTGCCTCGCTCGACCAGCTCGGTTCGGGCTCGGACCCCTCGCAGCGGGGCCTTTTGCGCTCGCTCGATGCGCTGGCGAGGAACCTCACCGAGCTCGAGCGCCAGCTGGCGCTGGCCGACAACCCCGAGGCGCTCGACGCGGCGCACGACCCCAGCCTGTTCGATCGCTCGCCGCAGGGGCTGCGCGACGGCTGGGAGCGCGTGCGGATGCAGCTGACCCCGCGCTCGGAGATTTTCCGCCACGCTTGCCGTCTCTCGGCGGCGCTGGTGGCGGGTTATGGCGCGTTACACCTGATCCACCCGACCCAAGGGTACTGGATCCTGCTCACCACCCTGTTCGTCTGTCGTCCGAGCTATGGCGCCACGCTGCGTACCCTGCGCCAGCGCGTGGTCGGCACGATCATCGGGCTGCTGGTGGGGTGGGCGTCGATCACGCTGTTCCCCGCCCCGATGCTGCAGGCGATCCTCGCGGTGGCGGCGGGGGTGGTGTTCTTCGCCACCCGTGAGAACCGCTATACCCTCGCCACCGCCGCGATCACGCTGCTGGTGCTGTGCTGCTTCAACCAGATCGGCGATGGCTTCGGCCTGATTCTGCCCCGGCTGCTCGATACCCTGCTCGGTGCGGGGCTGGCCGGGCTCGCGGTGCTGCTGGTGCTGCCCGACTGGCGGGGCCGGAGTCTCGAGCGCCAGGCCGCCACCTCGCTCGAGCGCGCAGCGGGCTACCTGGGCGAGATCGTGCATCAGTTCCAAAGCGGCCGGCGCGATGACCTCGCCTATCGGCTCGCCCGGCGTGACGCCCACAACGCCGATGCCGCGTTCTCGGCGCTATTGGGCAACATCCTGCTCGAGCCGCAGCGCCATCGGAGCGAAGCCGAGCCTGCGCTGCGTTTCTTGATCCAGTCCCACAGCCTGCTGGGACACCTGTCGGCGCTGGGTGCGCATCGTGACAGGATCAGGATATCGACCGAGCACGACCCGCTGGCCACGACCGCGAGCGAGATCGTTCAAGCGTTGGAAGCGATCGCCGCCGGACTGCGCGGGAGCGGGGAGCGGCGCTGGCTGTCGGCGTGCGAGCGGCGCCAGCCGGCGGTATCGGAAGAGAGCGTGGGAGAAGAGAACGATGCGCGGCGCCTGGCGATAACGCAGTTGGAGCTGATCCAGGCGCTGCTGGTGCCGCTCGACGATGCGGCGCGCAAGCTGGTCGCGGACGCCTGAGCGCCGCGAACCATGTCAAGCACCGTAGGGTTGGGCGGTAGTCGGACCTTACCTAGAACTTGTAGCCGGCGATCAAGTAGTAGCCCCAGCCGTTGGATGAAACCCTGAACGGGCCGTCGCCGAAGTCCAGCTGGGTGCCGTCCTTCCACTGGCCGCCGTTGTGCCAGTAACGCGCCACCGCCGAGAACTGCCAGTGGGTGTAACCGAGCGAGAGGATGTTGGTCGCCGCCAGCGAGTTGTTGGTGCGAATCGGCGACTCGTCGCCCAGGTCGGAGCCGAAGTCGTAGTTGGCGAAGCCGATCCAGTTCAGCGAACCGCCCCACAGGTCGGCGAGCGGATAGAAGTACTTGATCTTGAAACGGTAGCCATCCCAGCTGTTCTCGTTCTCGGCGCCGTAGTTCTCCCACTGGTAGCGCGCATAGATGTTGGCCGAGAGGCCGAGCTTGGTACCGGTGTCGATGTCGGTGCCGAGACCGAGGAAGAGGGTGTTCTGGCGATTGTCGCTGTTGTGGCCCCAGTCGAAGATGTAGTTGCTGGCGATGTAGAACTCGTTGAACGGGCCGAAGCCGAGCTTGCGACCGGTCATTTCGTCGATCGAGAGCCTCGGTTCAACCTCCAGGAACATCGGCGAACCGTCGTCCCAGATCCCGCTGTCGGCGGCGTTGCCGATGCCGAAGAACTTGGGAAAGTCGATGTAGCCGTAGACGTCGAGCGGGCCCTTGCGACCGAAGAACTCGTACTCGAGATAGAGATCGTCGACCTTCTGGGGACCGAATCGGGTATGGCCGCTGCCGACTACGTTGACCGCCTGGTTGAGCCAGTCGGAAAGATAAGGGCTGCGGCTATCGTCGGTGGCCTGGTAGCTGAGTGTCTCGCCGCTGGCATCGTCCGACTGGGCGAAAAGGGGGAGCGGCGCGAAAGCGGCGAGGGTGGCGCCGGCGCCGACGAGGATGGCCTTCATTATGTTGTCGTCCCTTGCAGAGTGCGGTCGTTTTTGTTGATCCGGCTGGTGGATCCGGTCGACCCGATTAAACCTGCATTTGAGCTATTTGTTAACTCCTTCGTGAACACTTGTTCCGTGCGCAGTGCTGCCGTTAGCAGCGCGCTCGCGTTCGAGCAGCGCGATCATTCGCCGCGCCGCGCCGGAAAGCGTGCGGCCGCGATGGTGGAGGTAGCCGAGCGGGCGCAGCAGCGGCGGATGGACCAAGGGCAGCGGGCGCATGCCTTCATCGATCATGGTCTCCGGCAGCACGCTCCAGCCGAGCCCGATCGAAACCATCATCTTCAATGTCTCCAGGTAGTTGGTCGACATCGCGATGCGCACCTTGAGCCCCTGGCGGGCGAAGTGCTCGGTGACGATGGTGCGGGTGAAGGTCTGCTCGCCGGGCAGCACCGCGTCGAAATCAGCGAGCATCGACAGATCGAGCCCTGGGGCCGTGAGCAGCGGGTGCTCCGGTCCGCAGACGTAGCGCAGCCGATCGATCCATACCGGCTGCACCAGCAGGCTCTGGTGCGGCGAGGGGGCCAGGGTCACCACCGCGAGCTCGAGGCTGCCGTCGAGCACCCCCTGGTAGGCCTGTTCCGAATCCAAAAAACGCAGCTCCATGTGCACGTTGGGATGGCGCTGGGTGAACGCCTTGAGCAGCGGCGGCAGGCGATGCAGGCCGACGTGGTGGCTGGTGGCGAGGCTCAATCGGCCGCCCACTTCGCCGTCGATGTCGGAAAGCTCGCGCCGGGTCTCATCCACCATGGTGATGATCTGGCGCGCCCTGGGCAGCAGCCGCTGGCCGCCATCGGTAAGGGTGACGCGACGCTGGATGCGGTCGAACAAACGCTGGCCGAGCAGCTCCTCGAGCACCGCGATGCGCTTGCTCACCGCGGGCTGGGTGAGGTGCAGGCGCTCGGCGGCGAGCGAGAACGAGCCGGTTTCGGCGACGGCGAGAAAGGCGATGAGGCTTTGGGTGTCCATCCTGCGAACTCGATGACGGGGCGTTTGGGCAAGTATATCCTTTTGGAATGGCTCGAATAACTAACATGAATTGCTTTTATTCATGGGAAGTCGATAGGATAGGCATATATCGCAAGGCATGGCGAAAAACGCAAAGTTCATTGCGGCTACATCGCCAGGGTAGGAAAGTTACTTTCAATAAGAGCTTGTATGAGCCCTTTTTCTGTCTTCCCTCATGGCTGTCCGTGGCCGGAGCGAGGACGACGCGTTGAGGAGATAGGCAATGGCAGCCCAGACACTCTATGACAAGCTGTGGGACTCGCATCTGGTGAGTTCCCGTGACGACGGTACTTCGCTGCTCTATATCGATCGCCAGCTGCTCCACGAAGTGACCTCCCCGCAGGCCTTCGAGGGCCTGCGTCTTTCCGGGCGCAAGCCCTGGCGGCTGGACGCCAACCTGGCTACCGCCGACCACAACGTGCCGACCACGTTGATCGAGCGTCGGGCCGGCGTGGCCGGGATCCAGGACGACGTCTCGCGGATCCAGGTCCAGACGCTGGACGACAACTGCGACGACTTCGGTATCGAGCTCTACTCGATCAACGACCTGCGTCAGGGCATCGTCCATGTGGTCGGGCCGGAGCAGGGCGCGACCCTGCCCGGGATGACGGTGGTCTGCGGTGACTCCCATACCTCGACCCACGGCGCGTTCGCCGCGCTTTCCCATGGTATCGGCACCTCCGAGGTCGAGCATGTGCTCGCCACCCAGTGCCTGCTGCAGCGCAAGATGAAGAACATGCAGGTGCGCGTCGAGGGCGAGCTGGGCCGCGGCGTTACCGCCAAGGACATCGTGCTCGCGGTGATCGGCGAGATCGGCACCGCGGGTGGTACTGGCTATGCGATCGAGTTCGCCGGCTCCGCGATCCGCGCGCTCTCGATGGAAGGGCGGATGACGATCTGCAACATGGCGATCGAAGCGGGTGCCAGGGTCGGTCTGGTCGCGGTCGACCAGACCACCATCGATTACATCGGCGGTCGCCCCTTCGCGCCCAGCGCCGAACAGTGGGAGGCCGCGGTGGCCTACTGGCGTGGCCTGGTCTCCGACCCGGGCGCGCATTTCGACAAGGTGGTCGAACTCGACGCCAGCACCATCGAGCCGCAGGTGACCTGGGGCACCAGCCCCGAAATGGTGGTCGGGATTCGCGGCCAGGTGCCTGATCCGATGGATGCCGAGAGCGATACCCGCCGCCGTGGGATCGAACGGGCGCTGGAGTACATGGGGCTGTCCGCCGGCCAGGCGATCACCGATATCCGGCTCGATCGGGTATTCATCGGCTCGTGCACCAACTCGCGGATCGAGGACCTGCGCGAGGCCGCGCGGGTGGCCAAGGGCCGGCGCGTCGCCTCGACGATCAAGCAGGCGATGGTGGTGCCGGGTTCAGGCCTGGTGAAGAGGCAGGCCGAGAAGGAAGGGCTCGACAAGGTGTTCATCGAGGCGGGCTTCGAATGGCGCGAGCCGGGCTGCTCGATGTGCCTGGCGATGAACGCCGACAAGCTCGGCGCCGGCGAGCACTGTGCCTCGACCTCCAATCGCAATTTCGAGGGCCGGCAAGGCTACGGCGGGCGTACCCACCTGGTCAGCCCGGCGATGGCGGCGGCGGCGGCGATCGCCGGCCATTTCGTCGATGTGCGCGAATTCGACCATACCCCGGCGCCCCAGGCGCTGAGCGCCTGAGCAAGGGAGCAGAGAGATGCAGAAATTCGTTCGCAAAGCGGGTCTGGTGGCGCCGATGGATCGCGCCAACGTCGATACCGACCTGATCATTCCCAAGCAGTTTCTGAAGTCGATCAAGCGCAGCGGCTTCGGTCCCAACCTGTTCGACGAGCTGCGCTATCTCGACGAGGGTTTTCCGGGCCAGGACTGCAGCCAGCGGCCGAAGAACCCCGACTTCGTGCTCAACCAGCCTCGCTATCAGGGGGCAAGCGTACTGCTGGCGCGGGCCAACTTCGGCTGTGGCAGCTCGCGCGAGCACGCTCCCTGGGCGCTGGAGGATTTCGGCTTCCGCGTGGTGATTGCGCCGAGCTTCGCCGATATCTTCTTCAACAACGCGTTCAAGAACGGGCTGCTGCTGATCACCCTGAGCGATGAGAAGGTCGAGCAGCTGTTCGCCGAGCTCTACGCGCATGAGGGGTATCGTCTCGATATCGATCTTGCCAATCAGGTGATCAATACGCCTTCAGGTGAGAGCATCGCCTTCGAGGTCGACGCCTTTCGCAAGTACTGCCTCGAGAACGGGCTCGACGACATCGGCATCACGCTCGAGCAGGCCGATGCGATCCGAACGTTCGAGGCGCGCCATCGCGCCAGCCAGCCGTGGCTGTTCCGCGGCTGATGGAGAGACTTTTCTTTGGATGACGAGATGAAAGACCAGATTCTGATTCTGCCCGGCGACGGCATCGGCCCCGAGATCACCTTTGAAGCGGTCAAGATTATCAAGGCGTGTCAATCGGCCGGGCTCGACGTCGAGCTCGGCTACGGCAAGGTCGGCGGCGACGCGATCGATGCCACCGGCCACCCGCTGCCCGATGAAACGCTCGACGCCGCGCGCGGCGCGCGGGCGATCCTGCTCGGTGCGGTCGGCGGTCCCAAATGGGACAAGCTCGAGGACATCTCGCGGCGACCCGAAAAGGGGCTGCTCGGGATTCGCAAGGCGCTCAACCTGTTCGGCAACCTGCGCCCGGCGATCCTCTATCCGCAGTTGGCCTCGGCGTCGAGCCTCAAGCCCGAGATAGTGGCCGGGCTCGACATCATGATCGTGCGCGAGCTTACCGGCGGGATCTACTTCGGCCAGCCGCGCGGCTTCAGCGAGCGTGATGGCGGGGTGCGCTACGGCTACAACACCTACGTCTACGACGAGGAGGAGATTCGCCGGATCGGCCGGGTCGCCTTCGAAATGGCACGCAAGCGCAGCAAGCGGGTCTGCTCGGTGGACAAGGCCAATGTGCTCGAGGTCACCATGCTGTGGCGGGAAGTGATCACCGAGCTTGCCAAGGAGTACCCCGACGTCGAGCTGAGTCACATGTACGTCGACAACGCGGCGATGCAGCTGGTCCGTGCGCCGAAGCAGTTCGACGTGATCGTCACCGGCAACATGTTCGGCGACATCCTTTCTGATGAGGCGGCGATGCTGACCGGCTCGATCGGCATGCTGCCCTCGGCTTCGCTCAACGAGCGCGGGCAGGGGATGTTCGAGCCCTGCCACGGTAGCGCGCCCGACATCGCCGGGCAGAATCTCGCCAATCCGCTGGCGACGATCCTTTCGGTGGCGATGATGCTGCGCTACTCGTTCGACCAGCCGGCGCTGGCGGCAAGGATCGAGGCGGCGGTCGGCGAGGTGCTCGACCAGGGCCTGCGCACCGCGGATATCGCCGCGCCAGGGGATCGCCAGGTGAGCACCCGCGAGATGGGCGATGCGGTGCTGGCCGCTTTCCAGGCCGGTTGAGGATTGGGTTGAAAACAGCCCCTGGGTGCGGTTGAAAGTCGCTCGCCGTGCCCCAAGGGATCAACGACGGTCGCTTCGGTGTCCGTCCCGCGCCGTCGTCTCGCCGGTCGAGACGACGGGCGAAGTACATTCATGGCCGCCTCGTGCGTGCGGCCATGCAGCGATCCGTGATGGATCAGCGAGGAGAATATGCTCAAGGTAGGTTTCGTTGGTTGGCGTGGCATGGTCGGTTCGGTGCTGATGCAGCGGATGGGGGAGGAGAACGATTTCGCCGGTATCGAGCCGACGTTCTTCTCTACCTCCCAGGCGGGCCGCCCGGGTCCCGACATCGGTGTCGCGGTGCCTCCGTTGGAGGATGCCTTCGACATCGAGGCGCTCAAGTCCCTCGATGTGATCGTCACCTGCCAGGGCGGCGACTATACCAAGGAGATCTATCCCCGGCTGCGCCAGGCGGGCTTCGACGGCTACTGGATCGACGCGGCCAGCACCCTGCGCATGGATGATCGCGCGGTGATCGTGCTCGACCCGGTCAATCGGCAGGTGATCGACGAGAGTCTCGACCGCGGGGTCAAGACCTACGTCGGTGGCAACTGCACGGTGAGCCTTGCGTTGATGGGGCTCGGCGGGCTGTTCGAGGCGGGCTTGGTCGAGTGGATGACCTCGATGACCTACCAGGCCGCCTCCGGCGCCGGCGCCCAGAACATGCGCGAGCTGCTGGCCCAGATGCAGGGGCTCAGCGGCGCGGTGGCGGGGGAGCTTGCCGACCCGGCCAGCGCGATCCTCGACATCGATCGCAAGGTCACCGCGGCGATGCGCGACGGCTCGCTGCCAACCGAGCGCTTCGGCGCGCCGCTCGCAGGCTCGCTGCTGCCGTGGATCGACAGCCGGCTGGACAATGGCCAGAGCAAGGAGGAGTGGAAGGGCGGCGTCGAGACCAACAAGATCCTCGGTCTTGCCCAAGGCACCATTCCGGTCGACGGCCTCTGCGTGCGGATCGGTGCGATGCGCTGCCATGCCCAGGCGTTCACCATCAAGCTCAAGGCCGACGTGCCGCTCGACGAGATCGAAGCGCGGATCGGCGAGCACAACCAATGGGTCAGCGTGGTGCCCAACGACAAGCCGGAGACCCTGGCCCAGCTCACCCCGGCCGCGGTCACCGGTACTCTCCAGGTCCCGGTGGGGCGGCTGCGCAAGCTGGCGATGGGCGCAGAGTACCTCTGCGCCTTCTCGGTGGGTGACCAACTGCTGTGGGGGGCCGCGGAGCCGCTGCGGCGGATGCTCACGATCCTGCGCGAGCGTTGATGGCGGATGGGGCATAGGCGATAATCCCAAGGACCAGGCGGTGCGTTCGATTCCCCGGCGCGCCATCGAAGCAAGGGCAGGCCATGGCCTGCCCTTGCGCTTTTCCCCACCGAGCGCCTGGCGCTCGCCTGAGCCGAGTCCACCGTACCGATGTCGCTGTTTGCCCCGCTCGATGAATCCTCGCCCTTGACCGGGCGCATCGCCCTCGGGATCGAATACGAAGGCAGCGCCTACTATGGCTGGCAGCGCCTGCGCCACGGTCCTTCGGTGCAGCAGACGCTGGAGGAGGCGCTGGCGCGGGTCGCCCGCGCGCCCGTCGAGCTGGTGGTGAGTGGACGCACCGACACCGGCGTCCATGCCAGCCGCCAGATCGCCCACTTCGATGCGCCGTCGCCGCGCAGCCAGAAGGCCTGGGTGATGGGAGCCAATGCCAACCTGCCACGCGACGTGCGCGTGCACTGGGCGGTGTCGGTGGCCGATGATTTCCATGCGCGCGCCAGCGCCATCGCCCGGCGCTATCGCTACCTGATCTACAATGCCGCCAGCGCCCCGGCGCTGGGCAGCCGACAGCTCACCTGGCACCGCACCCCGCTCGACGAGCGGCGGATGCACGCCGCGGCCCAGGTCTTGGTCGGCGAACACGACTTCTCCGCCTTCCGCGCTGCCAAGTGCCAGTCGAGCACGCCCTGGCGCCACCTCCACTTCATCGAGGTGCGCCGTTTCGGCCCGCTGGTGATGATCGACGTCCAGGCCAATGCGTTCCTGCATCACATGATCCGCAACATCGCCGGGACCTTGCTCGCGATCGGCGACGGCCGGCGGCCGGTGGAGTGGTGCGCCGAGCTGCTCGCCGATGGCGTGCGCGCGGTGGCCGGCGCGACCGCGCCGGCCCAGGGGCTACACTTCATCGATGCCAGGTACGCGGCGATCGAGTGGCTGCCGCGTACGCCGCTGGGGCCGCTGCCGCTGGCCTTTCTCGGCGAGTGGAGCGGCGAGCGGGAGGTGCCGATCGGTGAGTATCTGCGCCGGATTCGCAAGCGTCGCGCGGTCGCCGCCCGCCCATGTACCCAGACGGAGGGCCTCGACGAATGAGGACCAGGATCAAGTTCTGCGGGCTGACCCGCGAAGATGACGTCGATGCGGCGGTCGAGGCGGGTGCCGATGCGTTGGGCTTCGTGCTCTGGCCCGGCAGCAAGCGCGCGGTGACCCTCGAGCGGCTCGAGGCGCTGAGCGCCAGGGTGCCGCCCTTCGTCGCCCGGGTGGGGCTGTTCGTCGATCAGGATGCCGAAGTCATCGCGGCGGCCGCGCCCTGTCTCGACCTGCTCCAGTTCCATGGCGACGAGCCGCCGCAGGCATGCGCCGGATTCGGCACCCCCTGGCTCAAGGCGCTGCGGATGCGCGAGGGGCTCGATCTCGACGCCGCGGCGCAGCGCTACGCCGGTGCCCGCGGGCTGCTGCTCGACGCCTGGCGTCCCGGCGTTCCCGGTGGCACCGGTGAGACCTTCGACTGGGCGCGGATTCCCGCGTGGCTCGCTTCGCGCATCGTGCTCGCCGGCGGGCTCGACGCTGGCAACGTGGCCGAGGCGATTACCCGGGTGCGCCCCTATGCGGTCGATGTCTCCGGTGGCATCGAGGCTGCGCCCGGGCGCAAGGATCACGAGCGGATGGCGGCCTTCGCCGCCGCGGTGCGGATGGCCGATCGCTCAGACTGAAGCTCGTTCGCTACCACTTTATGCCGCTGCACCGTTACAATGACGCCCTCGGAGCCATTGCCTCCGACCCTTTTTCCACCCCCGCGTCGCGGGGCTGAACACGCTTTAGGGATACCCTGAGTTCATGAGCTGGCTGGATAAAATCGTACCGTCGATGGGCCGCACCCGCCGTGCCGATCGGCGCAACAGTATTCCCGACGGTCTATGGCACAAGTGCCCGAAATGCGAGGCGGTGCTCTATCGACCGGAACTCGAGCGCCACGACAACGTCTGTCCCAAATGCGATCACCATCTGCGCATGGGAGCGCGCAAGCGCCTCAACTGGTTTCTCGACGAAGAGGGCCGGGAGGAGCTGCTCGAGGATCTGATGCCGGTCGACCGGCTCAAGTTCCGCGACTCCAAGCGCTACAAGGATCGTCTCGCGGCGGCGCAGAAGGATACCGGCGAAAACGATGCGCTGATCAGCATGCGCGGTCGACTCAACGGCCTCGAGGTGGTGGTGGTGGCGTTCGAGTTCGGCTTCATGGGCGGCTCGATGGGCAGCGTGGTCGGTGAGAAGTTCGCCCGCGCCGCGGAGCTCGCCCTCGAACAGCGCATTCCGCTCGTCTGTTTCTCCGCCAGCGGCGGGGCGAGGATGCAGGAGGCGCTGTTCTCGCTGATGCAGATGGCCAAGACTTCCGCGGCGCTCGAGAGGCTGCGCGAGAACGGCATCCCTTACGTCTCGGTGCTCACCGACCCGGTATTCGGTGGGGTTTCCGCCTCGCTGGCGATGCTCGGTGACATCAACGTCGCCGAGCCCAACGCGCTGATCGGCTTCGCCGGCCCCCGGGTGATCGAGCAGACCGTGCGCGAGAAGCTTCCCGAAGGCTTCCAGCGCAGTGAGTTCCTGCTCGAGCATGGCACCGTCGACATGATCATCCACCGTTCGCAGCTCAAGGAATCGCTGGGGCGGATGTTGCGCAAGCTGGTCGCGGCGCCGGTCGCGCCGCCGCTCGAGCGGGCCCCAGTGGACGCCGACGCGGACTGGCCTTCCGACGTCGAGCCTTGATCGTGACTTGCGCCCGCGCCACCCGTAGTCGTCATTCGTCGAGAGGCATCGCCTGATGTCGGTCAACCATGGCGAAGCGCTCGAGCATTGGCTCGAGCGCCTCGCTCGCCAGCATCCGCTGACCATCGATCTCGGCCTCGAGCGAGTGGCTGGGGTCGCGGCCCGCCTCGGCCTGCTCGAGGTACCGCTGGCACCCCGGGTGATCACCGTCGCCGGCACCAACGGCAAGGGTTCGACCGTGGCGATGATCGAGTCCTGCGCGCGGGCCCACGGGCTGAGCTGTGTGAGCTACACCTCGCCTCACCTGCTGCGCTACAACGAGCGGGTGCGGGTCGACGGTCGCGAGATCGGCGATGAAGAGCTGATCACAGCCTTCGAGCGAATCGAGGCCGCCAGGCGCCAGGGTGACGAGATCAGCCTCAGCTACTTCGAGGTCGGCACGCTTGCCGCCGCCCTGGTGGTCAAGCAACGTGCGCCGGATATCGCCGTGCTCGAGGTCGGTCTCGGCGGCCGACTCGACGCGGTCAATCTGTTCGACGCCGACGTCGCCGTCGTCACCACCATCGCCCAGGATCATGCCGAGTATCTCGGCACCGATCTCGAGGTCATCGGCCGTGAGAAGGCCGGCATCATGCGCGCCGGCGCCTGTGCCGTGCTCGGCAGCCGCTCGATGCCGGTCTCCGTCGCGGCCCGCGCCGCAGCCGTCGGCGTCGCCCGCCTCGCCACCCTGGGAGAGACGTTCGACCATGCCCGCGACGCCGAGTCCGGCTGGCGCTGGCGCGGCGAGGATGCCAGCGGCGCTGCGCTCTCCTTCGCCCCGCTGCCGGACCCAGGACTGCCGCTCGACAATGCTGCGAGCGCTGTGCAGGCGCTGGTGCTCGCCGGCGTGCCTCTCGAACACGAGCGGCTGGTCGCCGGCTTCGCCGAAGTCCATCTGCCCGGCCGGCTGCAGCGGATCCAGCGCTGGTGGCTGGATGTCGCCCACAATCCCCATGCCGCACGCTATCTGGCCGAGCGGCTGCGTGAACGCGATCGGCACCAGCCACGCCAAGGCAGGCGGCTGGTGCTGTTGGCGATGCTTGGCGACAAGGATGCCGATGGGGTGATCGAGGCACTGATGCCGGTGGTGGATGGCTGGGTCTGTGCCGGTCTAGATGGCGAGCGGGGCCGTTCGGGCGCCGATCTGGTCGCAAGGATATCCGCCCAGGGCGGTGACGTGTTCGAGGTCGCCGAGGGGGTGGTGGAGGCGATCGAGTGGATCGAGGCCGATCCACAGTCCGCGGGGGACGAAGTGCTGGTATGTGGGTCGTTCTTCACCGTATCGAAGGCGCTCGAGTGGCTGCAGGAGCGTGTCTGAGCGCGCAGGCTTAAGGCAAGGAGTGTGCGGATGAAATATGGGATACGGGAAAGGATCATCGGCGGCATCATTCTGATCGCGCTGGCGGTGATCGTGGTGCCGATGTTCTTCGGCAGTCCGAGCGAGCGGGAGTCGGGGCCGGGACCGACGATGACGATCAACCAGCAGCCGATCGAGGTGCCACAGCGCGATATCGCGCCGCCGCAGTCCGAACTATCCTCCGCGCCCGACGACGGCTCCGATCCCTCAGCGGACGTCTCTCAATATGCCCAGCTGCTGCCGGAAGAAACCCCATCCGGCAATGGCGCGACGGTCGAGCCCGAGGCGGCGGCATCGGCCGGCGCGGCCCAGGAGCCCGCTCCTGCGGCCAACGCGCCCGCCGAGCCGACACCGATAACCCCGGTGCAGGCGCCCGAGCGTCCGGCACCCCCGCTGCAGCAGGCCGAGGCACCCGCGCCTCCCGCGGCCGCACCGTCCGCGCCAGCCCAGGCGCCCGAGCGTCCGGCGGCTGCGCCCCCCCAGCAGGCGCCCAGCCGCAGCGAGCCGAGCGCTTCGCAAGGCAGCGGGTCGCTCGCTTCCAGTGATCCGATCATGGCCGCCGCCAACCGTCATCGCGGTGACAGCGGTGCCAGCAGTCCATCCGCGGGCTCATCCTCCAGCGCCGCCGCGCCTTCGAGTGGCAACTGGTCGGTGCAGGCCGGCAGCTTCGGCCAGGGCGCCAATGCCGATCGCCTGGTCGAACAGCTGCGTGGCCTTGGCTTCGACGCCTACAAGATCTCTCGCGGTGCCAACAGCGTGGTGATGGTTGGCCCGTTCCAAAGTTCGGAAGCCGGCGAGAGTGCGCGCCAGCAGCTCCAGCAGCGCGCTAACATCAACGGCTTCGTGGTTCGCAATACCGGTAACGCTGGATGAGTCTGACCTGGCTCGACTGGGTCTTCATCGCGATCCTGGCACTTTGCGTGCTGCTGGGCGCGATGCGCGGCCTGATCCGCGAGGGCCTGGGGCTGGTGGTGTGGATCGTTGCGCTGCTGACTGCGCGAGCCTTCTGCATCCAGGTGGGTGAGCTGTTCGTCGACTACATCGATAATCCGAGCGTGCGTGTGGTGGTCGGTTTCGTGCTGGTCACCTTCGTGGTGGTGATTCTTGGCGGCCTCTGCATTCGATTGCTCAACGCGATGGTCGAATGGGTCGGAATGGGCAGTTTCAACCGCGTGCTCGGGGCGTTGTTCGGCGCGGCCAAGGGCAGTGCGGTGCTGGCGCTGATCGGCGTGGTGATCCCGCTCACGCCGTTCGCCCAGATGGAGGCCTGGCAGGGGTCGCAGCTGCGTCCGATGGTGGCGAGTCTGCAACAGGTGATCGTCGATCAGTACCAGCGGCTCCAGGAGCGTCAGTCCCCGCTCGAAGAGCTGCGCCAAGATCGGAGCGTTCCGGTCACATGAGGTTCAACTAACGAGGTGGAAACGCGATGTGCGGTATCGTAGGCCTGATGGCCAACTCGATGGTCAACCAGGCGCTGTATGACGCGCTGACGGTCCTGCAGCACCGTGGACAGGACGCTGCAGGGATGATGACCCTCGACCAGGGTCGCTTCCTGCTGCGCAAGAGCAACGGACTGGTGCGTGACGTGTTCCGCACCCGTCACATGAAGCGTTTGCAGGGCAACGTCGGCATCGGCCACGTTCGCTATCCCACGGCGGGCTCCTCCTCCGAAGCCGAATCGCAGCCGTTCTACGTCAACTCGCCCTACGGCATCTCGCTGGTGCACAACGGCAACCTGACCAACTCCGAGCAGCTGCAGCAGGAGCTGTTCAGTACCGACCTGCGCCATATCAACACCAGTTCCGACTCCGAGGTGCTGGTCAACGTCTTCGCCCACGAGCTTGGCAAGCAAGGCCACGACCTCGGCCCCGACGACGTGTTCGACGCGGTGCGCCGGGTGCACAGGCGCTGCAAGGGCGGGTACGCGGCGCTCGCGATCATCAACGGCCTTGGCATGGTGGCGTTCCGCGACCCCAACGGCATCCGCCCGATCGTGTTCGGCAAGCGCGATACCGACCAGGGGCCGGAGTTCATGATCGCCTCCGAATCGGTGGCGCTGGACGTCGCCGGCTTCGAGCTGATCCGCGACATCGGGCCGGGCGAGGCGGTGTTCATCGACCTCGAGCGCAACCTCTTCACCCGTGAGTGCTACGAGGCGCCGCGCTTCACGCCGTGCATCTTCGAGTACGTCTATCTCGCCCGCCCCGATTCCGTCCTCGATGGCGCCAGCGTCTATCGCACCCGGATGCGGATGGGGCTCAAGCTCGCCGAGAAGATCAGGCGTGAGTGGGTCGATCATGACATCGACGTGGTGATACCGATCCCGGACACCAGCCGTACCGCGGCGCTGGAGCTTGCCCAGCATCTCGGTGTGACCTACCGCGAAGGATTCATCAAGAACCGCTATATCGGCCGTACCTTCATCATGCCGGGTCAGACCATGCGCGAGAAGTCGGTGCGCCAGAAGCTCAACACCGCCGACATCGAGTTCCAGGGCAAGAACGTGCTGCTGGTCGACGACTCGATCGTGCGTGGTACCACCTGCAACGAGATCATCCAGATGGCCCGCGAGGCGGGGGCGAACAAGGTCTACTTCGCTTCGGCCGCACCCGCGGTCCGCTATCCCAACGTCTATGGGATCGATATGCCGGTGGCGATGGAGCTGATCGGCCATGGCCGCACCGATCAGGAGGTCGGCGAGTTGATCGGCGCCGACCGGCTGATCTATCAGGACCTCGATGATCTCAAGGCGGCCTGCCGGGAGGTCAATCCCAGGCTCACCGAGTTCGACTGCTCGGTGTTCGACGGCCGCTACGTGACTGGCGACATCGACGCCGACTATCTGGCCAACCTCGAGCTTTCGCGCAGCGACGCCGCCAAGAGCCGCCAGGAGAGCGGGGCGGTGATCGAGCTGCACAACGACATCGACGGCGACGAATGAATCCGAGCGGCGCCCGAGGGCGCCGCGTGGTCTAAGGAGAACGATGATGAGCGAGCAGGACCTGGACCCCGAGGAGTTCGCGCTCGATACCTTGGGTATCCGCGCGGGTCACCAGCGCACTTTCGAACAAGAGCACGCCGAGCCGATCTTTCCGACCTCGAGCTTCGTCTACGCAAGCGCCGCCGAGGCCGCGCGCAAGTTCTCCGGCGAGGAGCCGGGCAACGTCTACTCCCGCTTCACCAATCCGACGGTGCAGACCTTCGAGCGCCGCCTGGCCGCGCTCGAGGGCGCCAAGCGTGCGGTGGCGACCAGCTCCGGCATGGCGGCGATCCTCTGCACTGGGCTCGCGCTGCTCGAGGCTGGCGACGAGATCGTCGCTTCGCGCTCGCTGTTCGGCTCGTCGGTCAGCCTGCTGGCCAAGTACTTCGGCAAGTTCGGTGTCACCACTCGCTTCGTCGAACTCTCCGATCTCGATGCCTGGGAAAGCGCGATCAGCGAAAAGACCAAGCTGCTGTTCGCCGAGACGCCGTCCAATCCGCTTTCCGAACTGGTCGATATCGCAGGCCTTGCCGAGATCGCTCATCGTCACGGCGCGCGGCTGGTGATCGACAACTGCTTCTGCACCCCCGCGCTGCAGCGCCCGCTCGAGCTCGGTGCCGACCTGGTGGTGCACTCGGCGACCAAGTATCTCGATGGACAGGGCAGGGCGATCGGCGGTGCGGTGGTCGGCAACGACGAGCAAGCGTTGGAAGAGATCTTCGGGGTGGTGCGCACCTGCGGACCCTGCATGAGTCCGTTCAATGCCTGGATCTTCCTCAAGGGGCTCGAGACCCTTGGCCTGAGGATGCGTGCTCACTGCGACGCCGCGCTCAGGCTCGCCCGCTGGCTCGAAGCCCAGCCGGCGGTGACCCGGGTCTACTACAGCGGGCTCGAATCGCATCCCCAGCACGAGCTGGCCAAGCGCCAGCAGCGTGGCTTCGGTGCGGTGCTCGGTGTCGAGCTCGCCGGCGGGCAGCCGGCGGCGTGGCAGGTCATCGACTCGACCCGGATGATCTCGATCACCGGCAACCTCGGTGACGTCAAGACCACGATCACCCATCCGGCGACCACCACCCACGGCAAGCTCAGCGACGAGCAGAAGGCCGCTGCCGGGATCACCCCGGGGCTGCTGCGGATCGCGGTCGGCCTCGAGGCGATCGAGGACATCCAGCGGGATCTCGCCCGTGGCCTCGATGCGCTGGCTCGTTGACGCGCGCAAGCGATGAGTTGAAGTCCAGCGGGCCGCCTCAGGGCGGCCCGCTGCGTTTCTGACTTCGGGCTCGCCTGCGCGGGTCATCCAGGTGGCGCTGGGTCACAGCGGGGTGTTCTCGCCGATCGGTGTATGACTCGGTGCGAGCCTCGGCGGCTGGTCATCGACGAATCCGTACATGTCGGCGAAGCCTGGTATGTCGCGCTCCCACAGCGGGGGATGGCCGCCGATCATCGATTGCAGGCAGTCGATGAAGCCGCGGGTCTTCTGGGCCAGGAACTGGCGATGGGGATAGACCACGTGCAGATCCGCCCACGGCAGCAGCTTGAGCGTCGGCAGCAGCGGCACCAGGCGCTCCTGGTGGATCGCCTCGCTCGCGCTGAAGGCGGGAACGACACCGAAGCAGAGCCCGTCGAGTATCGCCCCGAGCAGCATTTCCGGGTCATTGGCCATGTAGCGTGACTTGATGCTCGCCTTCTCGACCACGCCGCTGGCGGTGATGTAGTTGACCCGGTCGAGGATCATTCCGTCGCGGGCGTAGATCACCGCCGGGCACTTGATCAGTTCGTCGAGGGTCGAAGGCATCCCATAGCGCTCGATGAAGGCCGGCGCCGCGACCAGGACCGGGCGATTGCGGGCCAGGGGGCGGGCGATCAGCGAAGAATCGCGCAGCTGGGTGATGCGGATGGCGAGATCGTAGCCGCCTCCGATCAGATCGATGATCTGGTCCTCGAGACGCAGATCGATATGCATCTGCGGGTATTGGCGCAGGTACTGGCGCAGCACCTTGGGCAGGAAGTGGCGGCCGAAATTGCTCGGTACCGAGATCTTCAACGTGCCGAGCGGCTCATGCTGGCTCAGCTGGGCGAGCTCCTCGACGCTTTCCATCGCCTCGCGCATGCGCAGCGCGTGGGGGTAGATGGCGTTGCCTAGCCCGGTAAGCGATACGCTGCGGGTGGATCGGTTGAACAGCCTGACCTGCAGCTCCTCCTCCAGCTGGCCGATCTGCTTCGAAATCACCGAGCGGTTGACGTTGCGGTGATCCGCCGCGCGGCTGAAGCTGCCGGCCTCGACTACGTCGGCGAAGAGCAGCAGCCGGGATGCCTTGTCCATTGATTTTCGAACTCCTTGCGATGCTTCTCGACCCTCCGACGTGAGCGAAGAAGCTCGGCGTAGATGATCGTCTCGTTGTGGTTGGTGATTTTAGGATAGAGCTCCGAGGACTGGGGGAAATAAAGCAACATGGCTGGAAATGAGGGGCGATAAAGGAAAATATCGCTGGATGGCTGACTCTATACTCTGCCAGTTCGCAAACATCGCCCCCCTGGGCTTCCCGCAGGTCACAATCAACAAGGGACCAGCATGCACGTACTCGTTCTCGGCAGTGGCGTCATCGGCGTCACTAGCGCCTACTATCTCGCGCGCCTTGGGCATCAGGTTACCGTGGTCGACCGCCAGCCCGCTCCGGCGCTGGAAACCAGCTTCGGCAACGCAGGCCAGGCGTCGTTCGCGATGTCCTCGCCGTGGGGCGCGCCTGGTATTCCAGCCAAGGCGGCGAAATGGCTGCTGCAGCGCCATGCGCCGCTGAAGATCCAGCCGAGTCTCGACCCCGCGATGCTGCGTTTCATGATCCGCATGTATGCCAACTGTACCCCGGAACGCTACGCGATCAACAAAGAACGCATGCTGCGGGTGGCGGAGCACAGCCGTATCTGCCTCGATGAGATTCGAAGCGCCACCGGCATCGACTACGAAGGGCGCCAGCGCGGTTTGCTGCAGCTGTTCAGAGACGATGCGCAAGTCGAGGCCGCGGCCAAGGACATGCGGGTGCTCGAGGAGTGCGGCCTTCGTCACCGCTTGCTGTCCGAGGCGCAGTGCGTCGAAGTCGAACCAGCGCTGGCCCGGGTGCCCGGCAAGTTCCGTGCCGGCCTGCACATGCCCGACGACCAGACCGGCGACTGCTATCTGTTCACCACGCGGCTGGCCGAATACTGCGTTGAGCGCTATGGCGTGGAGTTCCGCTTCGGTGTCGCGGTGCGCGGTCTCGAGCGCGATGGCGATCGGATCGGCGGCGTAATCACCGATCAGGGGCGGCTGAGCGCCGATGCCTACGTGCTGGCGCTCGGCAGCTATTCACCGCTGGTGGCCAAGAGCGTCGATATCCAGCTGCCGATCTATCCGGTCAAGGGCTATAGCCTCACTTTGCCGGTCACCGACGAGCAGGGCGCACCGCAGTCGACGGTGATGGACGAGCGCTTCAAGGTGGCGATTACCCGCTTCAACGATCGTATCCGCGTCGGTGGTACCGCCGAGCTCGCGGCCTTCGATCTTGGCCTGCCGGCTAAGCGTCGTCAGACGCTTGAGATGGTGGTGGGGGATGTGTTCCCGAGCGGTGGGGACCTCGATCGGGCGACTTTCTGGAGCGGCCTGCGGCCGATGACGCCCGACTCCACGCCGTTGATCGGCGCGACGCCCTACGCCAACCTATGGCTCAACACCGGGCATGGCACGCTGGGTTGGACGATGAGCTGTGGCAGCGGCCATCTGCTCGCCGAGCTGGTCGAGGGGCGCGCGCCTTCGATCGATACCGCCGGGCTCGACCTGAGCCGCTATCGCGCGGCTTGATCGCGATCCTCGGATGAAACGACGCCCTCGCAGCGATGAGCTGCGAGGGCGTTCTTTCTTCGTCTGCCGCTCGGGCGGCCGGCGGAGTGAGTTACTGGCAAACCGCGGCGAAGGCGCGGGCGACGTAGTCGAGCTGCTCCCGGCGCAGCCCGGCGACGTTGGCCCGGCCCGAGCGCACCATGTAGATGGCGAACTCGTCGCGTAGCCGGTCGACCTGCTCGGGCGAGAGGCCGGTGTAGGAGAACATCCCTCGCTGGTGTGCGACGTGGGCGAAGCGTTCGCTCAGCCCGAACGGTGCCAGCGAGTCGACGAAGGCGCGGCGCAGGCCGTTGATCCGTTCGCGCATCTCGTCGACCTCGGCGACCCAGCGGCTGCGCAGCTCGGGATCACCGAGGATCTCGGCGACCACTGCGCCGCCGTGGGCCGGCGGGTTGGAGTAGTTCTCGCGCGCGGTGATCGCCGCCTGCGAGCGGACGTTCTCCATCTGCTCCTGGTTCTTGGCGATCAGGATGAAGCAGCCGGTACGCTCGCGATAGATGCCGAAGTTCTTCGAGCACGAACTGGTGATGATCATCTCGTCCAGCGACTCGGCGAGCAGGCGAGTGCCGAAGGCGTCCTCGTCGAGGCCGTCACCGAAGCCCTGGTAGGCGAAATCGACCAGCGGCAGCAGGCCGCGACGCTGGATCAGCGCCAGTACCTGGCGCCACTGATCATGATCGAGATCGAAGCCGCTCGGGTTGTGGCAGCAGGCGTGCAGCAGGACGACGTCGCCCTCGGGCGCCTGCTCGAGTGCCGAGATCATGCCTTCGAAGTCGAGCTGGTTATCGGCGCTGACGTAAGGGTAGCGATGCATGTCGAGCCCGGCGGCCTCGAAGATGCCGAGATGGTTCGGCCAGGTCGGGTCGGAGAGCCAGATGCTCTTGCCGGGCAGGTTGGCCTTGATGAAGTCCGCGGCAAGCCGCAGCGCGCCGGTGCCGCCGGGCGACTGGGTGGCGCTGGCGCGATGGGCGTCGAGTACCGGCGAGCGCTCACCGAGTACCAGCGACAGCACGGCATCGGTATAGCGGGGATCACCATGGGAGCCGATATAGCTCTTGGTACGCTCCTGCTCCAGCAGGCGTGCCTCGGCGAGCTTGACGCTCTCGAGCACCGGAGTGTCGCCGCGATCGTTGCGATAGACACCTACACCTAGATCGACCTTGACGGGATTGGTGTCTTGCCGGAACGCATCGATGAGACCGAGGATGGCGTCTCCAGGAACACGGGCGATCTGCTCGAACATGGTGGCTTGACTACCTCGTACTGGACCGCGTGCCGTAGGCGGCAGCGGGGGTGGTGGAATGTTGGGGCCATCACTATGCCACTGCGGCAAGGTGGCTTCCACCGGCAATCGGCAGGGAGGGTTGGGAGAGGGTTGGGAAAAAAACTTATCCTGCTTAGGTTTTTATTGAGCAGGATAAGCTTTATCATGGCTGAATGATCGACCTGGACCGTTTTTCCCAACGCCCGCTCGGCATGCGCCTGGCGATGCTGGTGCGCCACTGGCGCGCCGCCATCGATGAGCGCATGCAGCCGCTAGGGCTCACCCAGTCCCGCTGGGCACTGCTGTTCCAACTCGAGCACCTCGGCGATGGGGCGATCCAGTCGAGCCTGGCCGCGGCGCTCGGCATCGAACTGCCGTCGCTGATGCGCACCCTCGAGCAGCTCGAAGCCGAGGGGCTGATCATGCGCACGCGCAGCGCCGAGGATCGCCGCGCTCGCTGCGTCGCGCTCACCCAGCAGGGGCGCGAGCGGCTGAATGCCGCGCGCAGCGTCGAGGCCCGTGTGCAGCGCGAACTGCTCTCTGGGCTCGATGACGAAGAGCGTCGCCTGCTCGACCGACTGATTGAACACCTGACCATCAACCTCGCCGACCTCAGGCGCGATGATTGAGCCCGTAGCGGGTGATCGGGCCTGACGCCGTCAGCACCAGCATCGAAATCGACAACTGCAAGTACCGAGAAATAGTCCATGACCCCCGAGCAGCGCTTCAATCGCTGGGTGCAGACCGCACTGCTGGTCTTCACCGCAGCCTTTGTCTACTTCATCGTCGCCGATACCCATATGCCGATGACACCAGAATCGCGTTTGCTGCGTCCGGTGGTTCCGGTGGCACCGCAGGTGGGTGGACGCGTCAGCGAGGTGATGGTGCGTAACAACCAGCACGTGCGAAAGGGCGAGCCGCTGTTTCGCATCGATGATCGCAGCTATCGGCTGGCGGTGGTCGAAGCAGAGCTCGCGCTCGAGCAGGCCGAGCGCGAGAACAAGGAGCTCGACGCCCAGATCGCATCGGCCGAGGCGGATCTGCGTGCCACCCAGGTCGAAGCCGAAAACCAGGCCCGGGACCTGAAGCGCTACGAGGCACTCGCCGCCAGACAGAGTATCGCCGCCCAGGTTCGCGACCAGACGCTGGCCGCCTACCGCAGCGCCGAGGCCCAGGTGAGCGCTGCCCAGGCCAGGATCAGCGAGCTGCGGACCCAGCGTGGTGAGACCGGGGAAGACAACCTGCGTTTGCGCCAGGCGCGTAACTCGCTCGATCGCGCTCGCTTGGAGCTCGACTACACCGAGGTGCGTGCTGATCTCGACGGCGTGGTCAGCAATCTCCAGTTGAGCGCCGGCGACTATGTCGCGACCGGCTCGGCCGCGCTGGCGCTGGTTGGAGACCGCCCCGATCTGGTCGCCGACTTCCGCGAGAAGAGCCTGCGCTACGCCCACTCGGGCACCGCTGCCGCGGTGACCTTCGACGGCCTGCCCGGACAGGTCTTCGACGCCCGCGTCGAGGGTTACGATGCCGGTGTGCGCAATGGCCAGTTCCTCGCCGACGGCATGCTCGCCGACCCGATCGAATCCGATCGCTGGGTACGCGACGCCCAGCGCATGCGTGTCCACGTGGGCCTAGTGGATGTCCCCGAACGGGCGCTGCCGACCGGCGCACGGGCCACGGTGCAGCTCTATCCCGGCGACAACCCGCTGGCGCACCTGCTGGGCCGCGTCCAGATCCATCTGATCAGCCTGGTCCACTATGTCTACTGAGAGCGGCGTACGGGATGGCCGCCGCTACGTAGCCCGGCTGCGGTGGTCACGGATGTTCCCACTGGCCGATCATCCGCTCGGGCGCAACGATCTGCGCCAGTGCCTGCGCATCGCCACGGCGGCGACGCTGGGTTTCACCATCTGTAAGCTGTTCGACTGGAACTATGGCGTGTTCTTCACCGTCTATCCGGTGCTGCTGGTCGGATTGGTCCCCGTGTTCAACGCCCATGTCGCTCGCCAGTTCGTCGCCGCCGCGATGATCAATAGTGTCGAGGTGGGACTGATCGCAGGTTTCTTCAGCCACCTGCCATTGGTGATGACGCTGGTGGTGTTCGCGCTGTTCTTCGTTCGATTCAGGCTGATGAGCCGCGGCCTGCTGTTCTTGTTCGGCGCCTCGAGCCTGGTCAGCCTCAGCGTGATGTTCCACTTCGCCAGCTACGAGACCACCGACCTGCACGACATGCTGACCAGCAACGTGGTGGCGAGCTCGATGGCGGTGGTGCTGGCTGCGCTGGTGACCTATCTGTTTCCCGATGTCGAGCCGCGCAAGCCGCCGCCCCGAGTGCACAAGCCGGCCAACCGGATTCGCCACGAGACGCTGATCGGGACCATCGCAGCCACGCTCTCTTTCGTGGTCTTCCAGGTGCTGGATCTGGAGGACTCGCTCTCCGCCCAGGTCGCCTCGATCCTGATCCTGTTCCCGATGCACTATCGCGGGGTGATCATCGCCGCGCGCTGGCGGGCGATGGGGATCATCCTGGGCTGCTGCTTCGGTCTGGTCGTGCAGCTGGTGCTCTACGATTTTTCCGACCAGCTGCTGCTGGTGCTGCCGCTGCTCTGGGTGTGCCTGATGATCGGGGCGCGGATGCACGTGACCGAGAAGGTCGGGTCAGGGGTCGGTTTCGGTACCATGACGACCGTGGGCATTCTCTTCGGCCAGTATCTCGAACCCAACCAGGACCTGGTCTACAGCGATCTCTACCGGATCCTCTCGGTATGCGTGTCGCTGGTGGTGACCGTGACGGTGGTATTCATCTTGCACTTGCTGCTCAATCGGTTTCCCTCCACCCGGCTCGAGATCGACTGACACCCATCAGCGGCCCTAAGGCCGCTGATGGGTTGGATGGCTCGCTGCCCGCGCTCAGCGCGGTGCGTCGTAGCGTCCTTCGCGGCGGTTGGAGAACACCACCTGCCAGAGCTGGATGTCGCGAGCGCGGAAGGCGCCGGCGCAGATCAGCAGGTAGTAGCGGAACATCCGATAGGTGCGCTCATCGTAGTTCGCGCTGATCGAAGGCCAGGCGCTTTCGAAGTTGGCGTGCCAGGCCATCAGGGTGCGGTCGTAGTCGGCGCCGAAATTCTGCCAGTCCTCCATTACGAAAAGCTCTTCGCTCGGTTTCACCAGCTGAACGATCGAGGGCAGGATGCCGTTGGGGAAGATGTACTTGTTGATCCACGGATCGGCGCCGACGTGGGTGGCGTTGCTGCCGATGGTGTGGAGCAGGAACAGGCCGTCCTCGGCGAGCAGGTTCTTCACCGCCCGGAAGTAGGTCGGATAGTTCTTGTGCCCGACGTGCTCGAACATACCGATCGAGACGATTCGGTCGAAACAGCCGCTCAGGTCGCGATAGTCCTCGAGGATGATTTCCACCGGCAGGCCCTCGCAGCGCTTCTTGGCATAGGCGGCCTGCTCCTTGGAAATGGTGATGCCGGTGACCTGGCAGCCATAGTGCTTGGCCGCGTGATAGGCGAAGCTGCCCCATCCGCAGCCGATGTCGAGCACCTTCATGCCTGGTTCGAGGCCGAGCTTGCGGGCGGCGAGGTCGAGCTTGGCCAGCTGTGCCTGGTGCAGGTCGGTGGCTTCTTTCCAATAGCCGCACGAGTAGCACATGGTCTCGTCGAGCATGCGTTCGAACAGGTCGTTGCCGAGATCGTAGTGCTTCTCGCCGACGATGAAGGCGCGGGTCTTGCTCTGAAGATTGATGAAGCCGGCCCGCAGGGTATAGAAGAGATGATGCAGCGGATTCTCCGCGCGCTGGCCGAGACCGTGGCGCAGCATGCGCAGGATCATCTCGTCGATCTGCTCGCAGTCCCACTGGCCATCCATGTAGGACTCGCCGAGTCCCAGCGAGCCGCTGCGTATCACTCTGCCGAAGAAGGCGGGGTCGTGGACTTGGATATCCCAGGGATTGTCGCCGTTGATCGCGACGCCGGAGCCCTCGAGCAGGGACTCGGTAAGGCGTCGGCTGCGCGTGTCGGGCAGCTCGCTTGAATCGAAAGCAGTATTGCTGGCCATGACTCCTCCCCGTTGAACACCCTTCCCGATAGGACGTATGGACACATCTATGCGTGTCTTCCCTGGCGCGGCCGAGGCGGTTCATGGGAGATGGAACGGCCTTGCGCTCGCGCTAAACCTCGCTGAATCTTAAAACAGGCTTGGCAATCCTGCTAATCATTGTCGGCTATTACATCGATCGACGGTTTCAAGTTCGCCTCCTTGGGCGCCGAACCCGTTTTGTGATCGGCCGCTATGCAGGCGAAGATGAGGGTTTCCAGCTTGGCACAGGCAAGCGAAATGGCGGAAATCGACATTCGCTGCGTCCACTGCGCCAGCGGTAAACGACTCGGAGGTAGCGAAATGAAGGTCATCGTCGATTTATGCGTGGTGCCGCTCGGGGTCGGCGTCTCGGTCTCGCCCCACGTCGCCGCCTGCCAGCGGGTGCTCGAGGAGGCGGGGCTCGAGCACCGGATGCATGCGTACGGCACTAACATCGAAGGAGAGTGGGACGAGGTGTTCGGGGCGATCAAGCGCTGCCACCAGGTGGTTCACGAGATGGGCGCGCCGAGGATCACCACCACGCTCAAGCTCGGCACGCGCATCGACCGGGAGCAGAGCATGGACGATAAGGTCGAGAGCGTGCGCCGTCTGCTCGAGTCGTGACTCATGCCCGCTGGCATCGATAGACCAGGACGCCGAAGCCGGAGTCGCCCTCGATCTCGGCGCTGACCAGGCGCCCGCGTGCGATAGCGGCGGGTGGCAGGGCAAGGCGTGGCTGCGCTGGCTGCCATTCGTAGGCGACCGGCTTGCCGCCACATTGCTCGGTGGCCATCGCCACCGCCTGCGCTTCGGCCTGGGGGGCGTCGGCCGCCGCGGTCTCGATCGATGCGCTGGATGGGGAAGAGGGCCCGCTTGCGCAGCCCGCCAGCATATGGAGCAGCCCAAGCGCAATGGCGCTCTGGAGCGCCCGGCGCTGGGGATGGCCGCATCTTCGTGCTGGGGTCATGGCGTTCTCCTTGCCTGCGCTGCGCCCGTTTCGGCCCCGAGCAGCCACTGCGCCGCTCGGGCGAGCAGATGGTCGGTCAGGGTGTCGAGCAGCTGGCCGCCCTGGCGCCAATGGTGCCAGTAGAGCGGCACCACGATCCGCGTGTCCCATTCGAGCACCGCCAGCTCGCCGGCCTCGATCGCTTCGCGCGCCTGCAATTCGGGTATCAGCCCGTAGCATAGACCGTTTCTCACCATCGCCAGGAAGCCTGGCGAAGAGGGGCAGCGGTGGTGGGGAAAGGCCGCGGTAACGCCGTGCTCGGCGAGATAGCGGTGCTGCAGGTGGTCATCGTTGCCGTAGATCACCGTCGGCGCCCGGGTCAAGGCGCTCTCGTCGATGCCATCGGCAAAGTAGCGGTCGATGAATCCAGGGGTCGCCATCGGCAGATAGCGCATGCCACCGAGGAAGTGCGCCCGCGCGCCCTGCACCGCGCGCGGCGATGCGCAGACGCAGGCCGCCACTTCACCATCGCGCATGCGGCTCAGCGCCTGGTCCTGATCCTCGATCACCAGATCGAACAGCACCTCGTGCTGGCGGCCGAAATCTCCACTGGCGTCGAACCACCAAGTGGCGAGGCTGTCGGCGTTCACCGCGATACGCATCCGCTGGCCGCCTTCGCCCAGCGCCGGCAGGGTGTCGACCAGGTCGTACTCGAGCAAGCGCACCTGCTGGACGTGGTTGAGCAGCCGCTGTCCGGTTTCGGTTGGCGCAAGACGCGGCGCACGCACCAGCACCGGCTGTCCGAGCCGCGCCTCGAGCAGTTTGATTCGCTGCGATACCGCCGACTGGGTCAGGCCCAGCGCTCGGGCGCCGCGCTCGAAGCCGCCTTGATCGATCACCGCGCTGAGCGCCTCGAGGAGTTTATAGTCGATCATCGATTAGCCTAATGGGGTATTAGGTGAATTAGTTTAATTGATGATAGTCAGGTCGCGTATGTTTGTCGCTCGATCACGAGGGTAGAGAGATGAGCATGCTGGCATCGTGGCTGGACGGGTGGATCATGGGGCTCGGGCTGATCGTGGCGATCGGTGCACAGAATGCCTACGTGCTGCAGCAGGGCATGCGTGGGCGCCATCCCTGGATGGTCGCCTCGATCTGTACCCTTTGCGACGTGGGGCTCACCGCGCTGGGTGTGTTCGGTGTCGCGAGCGCGCTGCAGGCCTGGCCCAAGGCGACGCGGATGCTCGCTTGGGCCGCCGCTGCGCTACTGCTGCTGCTCGCGGGTCAAGCATTCTGGCGGGCGGTGTTCCAGCGCCGGGGACTGCATCCGCTCGACGCGCCGGCGGGTTCGCGGCTGGCCACGCTGTTCGCCACGCTGGCGGTGAGCCTGCTCAATCCCCACGTCTATCTGGATACGGTGGCGATGCTCGGCGGCATCGGCGCGACCAGGCCGTCGCCGCTGGGGTTCGTGATCGGCGCGGCGTGCGCATCGGCGGCCTGGTTCTTCTCCCTCGTCGCTGGCGCTCGACGGTTCGCCGCGACCCTCGCCTCGGCGCGGTCATGGCGCTGGATCGATGGCGCGATCGGCACCGTTCTCCTGGCGATCGCGATCAGGCTGCTGCACGGCTGAGGGGCGAACGTCACTCCTCGAGCGCGTAGCGCAAAATGATCCGGGCCTCGACGCCGATTTCGCCGGGATTGTAGTCGACCGCGTCGGCGGCGCGACTTTCGGCCATCGCCATCATCCTCGGCTGGAAGTGCGGGGCCTCTCCCTCGACCGCCTCGAGCACCGGGCCCAGCTCGAGCGAGAGGCTCGCGGCGATCGCCCGTGCCTTGCCCTCAGCGCGGGCGACGGCCGCGGCCAGCGCACGATCCTCGACCGCGCCACGATCGGCGACGTCGTAGCTCACCCCGTCGAGGCGGTCGACGCCGGCTTGGGTCAATGCTTCGAGCACGGTGGGCAGCCGGTCGAGCTGTTCGATGTCGAGCTGGATCGGACGTTCGACACTGATCCGGCTGCGGTTCGGCTGCCCATCGCTGCTGGCGTAGAGCATCTCGGGTTGAATGCTGATGCTGCCGGCGTGGATGCGCTCACGCGCGACGCCTGCGGCAACCAGCGTATCGATCAGTTGGGACATTCGGCGCTCCAGCGCGCTGCGCGCTTGCTCCAGCTCGCCTGGCGCCGCGCTTTCGCCCTCGTCACGCAGCGGAGTCTTCTCCCACAGGGTGGCGTTCAGTCCTGCGCGATCGGGCACGATCTGCACTTGGCCCTCACCGCTGACTTCGAGCGTGGCGGGCTTGGCCTGAGCGGCCAGGGGCAGCGCGAGTGCACAGGCGCAAAGCACCCCGAGGGTCAGGCGGCGGGACAACGTGGTGGTGGTCATGTCGGGCTTCCTTGTCGGGTGGGGCATCAGTAGTCGATGCCCCGGCGGGCCTTGAGCCCCTGGTTGAAGGCGTGGCGCGTTTCCTGCATCTCGGTGATGGTATCGGCCATCTCGAGCAGCTCGCGGTGGGCATTACGGCCGGTGATGATCACCGTCTGCTCGGGGGGGCGGTGGGCCAGCGCGCGCATCACCCTTTGGACATCGAGATAGCCGAATTTGAGCATGTAGGTGAGCTCGTCGAGCACCACCAGGTAGCGGCTCGGGTCGGTCATCATCCGCTCGGCGTGGGCCCAGGTCGCCTCGCAAGCGGCCCGATCGGTATCGCGGTTCTGGGTTTCCCAGGTGAAGCCGGTGGCCATCACCACGACCTCCAGCTGGGGATCGTCGGCGAGCCGCTGGCGCTCGCCGCACTCCCATTCTCCCTTGATGAACTGCACCACGCCGACGCCATAGCCATAGCCCAGCGCGCGGGCCACCGTGCCCCAGGCCGCGGTGGTCTTGCCCTTGCCGTTGCCGGTGAAGACCAGCAGCAGCCCGCGCTCGACGCTGGCGGCGGCGACCTTGGCATCGACGTGCTGCTTGAGTTTCTCCATTGCGCGCTTGTGGCGGCGCTGACGCTCGTCGCTCATCCCGGGGCCTCCTGTGCATGCGGTTCGGCATGCATCATAGCGCGTACGTCGCGCCAGGACGTGTCGACGAGAGTCCTGGCCCGGGATGGCTCAAAGCGCGAGCAGCAGCCCCGCCAGGCAGGCGCTCATCAGGTTCGAGAGCGTGCCCGCGAGCACCGCCTTGAGGCCGAGGGAGGCGACGTCGCCGCGGCGATTGGGGGCGATGACGCCGAGACCGCCGAGCAGGATCGCGACCGAGCTCAGGTTGGCGAATCCGCACAGCGCGAAGATCACGATGGCCTGGGAGTGGGGCGTCAGCGAATCACGCACCGCGACGAAGTCGATGTAGGCGACGAATTCGTTGAGGATGGTCTTCTGGCCGATCAGGCTGCCGGCGGTGATCGCCTCGTCCCAGGGGATGCCGATCAGGAAGGCGAGCGGCGCGAAGCAGTAGCCGAGGATCAGCTGCAGCGACAGCTCCTCGATCCCGAACCAGCCGCCGATGGAGCCGACCATGCCATTGAACAGGGCGATCAGCGCGACGAAGGCGATCAGCATCGCGCCGACATTGACGGCGAGGCGCAGTCCGTCGCTGGCTCCCGCCGCGGCGGCGTCGATGACGTTGCGCGGACCTTGCTGCTGGGCATCGTCCGGCTCTACTTCTTCGAGCCGCTGGTGGGGGCGGCCGGTCTCGGGGATTATCAGCTTGGCCATCAGCAGCCCGCCGGGAGCGGCCATGAAGGAGGCGGCAAGCAGGTAGTTGAGATCGATACCGAGTGCGGCATAGCCGCCGAGTGTGGAGCCCGCGACGCTCGCGAGCCCGCCAGCCATCACCGCGAAGAGCTCCGAGCGGGTCATCTTCGGTACGAAAGGCTTGACCACCAGGGGGGCTTCGGACTGGCCGACGAAGATGTTCGCCGCCGAGTTGAGCGACTCGGCGCGGCTGGTGCCTAGGGCGAGCTGCAGGCCGCGGCCGATCACGTTGATCACCCAGCGCATGACGCCGAGGTAATAGAGCACCGCGATCAACGAGGAAAAGAACACGATGATCGGCAGTACCCGGAAGGCGAAGACGAAGCCGCCATTGCCGAAGACCTCGAACATCTGAGGGCTGACCAGACCGCCGAAGAGAAAACTGATCCCGGCGTCAGCGGAGCCGAGCACGGCCTGCACGCCATTGCTGATCCATTGCAGCAGCTGACCGCCCCAATCGGTATAGAGCACGACTACGCCGATCAGCGCTTGAATGGCAAAGGCAATGGATACCGTGCGCAGGCGGATCGCCCGGCGATTTTCGCTGAAGAGCAGGGCAATACCGATCAGCACAGCGATGCCGATCACCCCCATGAGTATGTTCATCGCGTTACCAGATTGTTGATTGTGGTCGTTAAGCTGGCGAGTGTGAACGAAGGTTCTGCGGATTTGAAGCAGTTGTTCAAGGCCGTCGTGCGCGGTCAATGAATCGGAGCGAGCAGCGCCTCGCGAACCCAGCCAGGTGCGGCGTCAGATGCGGTTATTCGTACCCAGCCGTCGCGTCGGGCATGGATCGTCACCGTCTCATTCAGGCGCAGCGCGCCGACCTGTGGAGCCCCTGGGCCTGGATAGTTGAATACCCCGGCTTGATCGACCGCTGCGCGGGCCTGGGCGAGCACGCCGTCGGCGTTCGCGGGGGGAGTAGGTGTAGTAGTCGTGGGCTGCTCGGCGCCCATCGGGCGGCAGACCAGCGAACGGGGTGCGGCGAGCTGCTGCTGGAGTGCATCGACCTGGAGCGATAGCTGGTCGACCAGCGTGGCGAGGCGCTGGTTGGCGGCGACCAGCGCCGCGACCGACTGGCGCTGATCGCCATAGCCATCGAAGCCGCCGTAGTAGCCCCGGTTGAAGCCGATGCCGACGCCGATCGGTGCCCGGGAGGCGGCCGCGAGCGCCTGTCGGTTGGCCGCATCCACTTCGGAAAGGTCCAGGCGTGGGGTGCCGCCGGCGTTGAGCGCGGGCGGCTGTTCGCAGATCAGGCGCTGTTCGGACTGGGCCAGCGCCGGGGTGCAGGCCAGCGGCAGGGCGAGAAGCAGCAGCGCGGTCGGGAGGCTGGGGCGCATGTCGATCTCCTCGCCAGTTGAAAGTCACGCAGGGCCAAGGCCCGGGTCCGAAGGTGGCATCAGAGTACCCGAGCGGCTCGATCGGTGACAGCCGCATGCCCGAGCCCGCTGGGCATGGAGCGCGAGGCCGCTTTTCCCTACAATGCGAGTTCGGCGCCGTTGGCGTCTTCCCTCTCGAACCCTGGAAAGTAGCCCGATGCTCGATCCCAAACTGCTGCGCAGCGACCTCGAAGGTGTCGCTGCACGTCTCGCCCTCCGCGGATTTTCACTCGATCTGCAGCGGATCTCCTCGCTCGAGTCCCGGCGTCGCGAGTTGCAGACCCGGGTGGAGGAGCTGCAGGGCGAGCGCAACGCCCGCTCCAAGGCGATCGGCCAGGCCAAGGCCAAGGGAGAGGATGTGGCGCCTCTGCTCGCCGAGGTCGAGTCGCTCAAGGGGCGTCTCGGCGATGCCTCGGGGCAGCTCGATGAGTTGCAGGTGGAGTTCGACTCGATCCTCGCCGGATTGCCCAATCTGCCCCACGACAGCGTGCCGCCAGGGAAAGATGAAAGCGACAATCTCGAGGTCGCGCGCTGGGGCGAGCCGCGAGCGTTCGAGTTCGAACCACGCGACCATACCGATCTCGGCGGGCTCTACGGTGGGCTCGACTTCGAGGCCGCGGCGAAGCTCACCGGCTCGCGCTTCGTGGTGATGCGCGGTGAGGTCGCGAGGCTTCACCGCGCGTTGACCCAGTTCATGCTCGACAAGCAGACCCTCGATCACGGCTACGAAGAGCACTACGTGCCCTACATGGTCAACGCCGCCTCGCTCCAGGGCACCGGGCAGTTGCCCAAGTTCGCCGAGGACCTTTTCGCGCTCGAGGGCGAGCAGGACTATCGGCTGATCCCCACCGCCGAAGTGCCGTTGACCAACCTGGTGCGTGGCGAGATCCTGCCGGCCGAACGGCTGCCGCTCAAGCTCACCGCGCACACGCCGTGCTTTCGCAGTGAAGCGGGGGCCTATGGTCGCGACACCCGTGGAATGATCCGCCAGCACCAGTTCGACAAGGTCGAGATGGTCCAGGTGTGCGCGCCGGAGCACTCCTACGAGGTGCTCGAGGAGATGCGTGGCCACGCCGAGGCGGTGCTTCAGGCGCTGGGCCTGCCTTACCGGGTGGTCGCGCTGTGCGGTGGCGATCTCGGCTTCTCCGCCGCCAAGACCTATGACCTGGAAGTGTGGTTGCCGAGCCAGCGGACCTATCGTGAGATCTCGTCGATTTCCAACTGCGAGGACTTCCAGGCCCGGCGGATGCAGGCGCGCTTTCGCAGCGCCAGCGACAAGAAACCGCGACTGGTGCATACCCTCAACGGTTCGGGGCTGGCGGTCGGACGCTGCCTGATCGCGGTGATGGAGAACTACCAGCGCGTCGATGGTTCGATCGAGGTGCCCGAGGCGCTGCGTGGCTACATGGGTGGGGTCGATCGGATCAATTCGCCGCGCTGAGCGGCGGCTCGCAGTCGACCAGCTTTGGCCGCGCTCCGGTGTGGCATTATCATTTCGGGCCCGGCATCGCTGCCGGACGCATCGTGCTTACCGGGATAACGCATGGCTCTAGACCTGATCTGTTCCCTGCGCTTTTTCGATCTCCGCCTCTTCGGCGGCGGGCGGGAAGCGCTGGCCATTGCCGAGCGCCTTGGCGACCTGAGGCTTCGCATCCATGCGCAGTCCCTCGCTGGAGGACTGTCGGCCCTGGCTGCCTCGCGTGGCTGGGCGATCGAATCAATGCCGCCTTCCCCTGCGCGTGGGCAGTGCTGGCTGGTCGCGACCGGTGACCCGCTGCAGGACGACGAACTCGTGGCGCTGGCCGAACGGGCCGGCGTTGCCGTTTTCGTGCCGCGTTGGCCCGAGCGCTCGAGCGTCCGGCTGCCGCTCGAGGTTGGGCGCGCGCCCGACTCATCCGCCGCTTCGTCGCGCAACCGCTTTCAGCCTGGCCGGGTCAGCCTGGTCGGTGCCGGTCCCGGCGATCCGGAGCTTCTGACCCTCAAGGCGTTGGCTCGACTGCGTGAAGCCGAGGTGCTGATCCATGATCGACTGGTCAGTGATGAGGTGCTGGCGCTGGCCGCCCCTGGCGCTCGACGGCTCTACGTCGGCAAGGCGCGCTCGCGCCACAGCGTACCTCAGGAGGGGATCAACCAGGCGCTGGTCGACTGGGCGCGTGCCGGATATCGGGTGGTGCGGCTCAAGGGCGGTGATCCGTTCGTCTTCGGCCGCGGTGGCGAGGAGCTCGAGCGCCTCGCCGAGGCCGGGATCGATTTCGAGGTGATCCCGGGAATCACCGCGGCGATCGGGGTCTCTGCCTATACCGGTATCCCGCTGACCCACCGTGATCACGCCCAGTCGGTGCGATTCATCACTGGCCATCTAAGCAATGGCAGCATCGATCTAGACTGGCCGACCCTGGCGGCTCCTGGTCAGACGCTGGTGTTCTACATGGGGCTGGGTAGCCTCGAGGTGATCGCCCGCCAATTGATCGAGCACGGGATGGGCCCGGACACGCCAATCGCACTGGTCGAGCAGGGCACCACCGCGCGCCAGCGCGTCCACGTCGATACGCTGGCTGGTATTGCAGCCAGCATCACGGGGCTCGATATCGCGCCGCCGACGTTGATCGTGGTAGGTGGGGTAGTCTCGCTGTATCGCTCGCTCTCATGGTTCGAGCGCGCCAGCGCCGCGAGCCTCGGGTGGCGCAACGGCAAGCATCCGAGCCCGCTGGATCGCGCCGGCGAGGCCTGAAAGCGCCTCCCGGCAGTTTCAAAACAGGGGGAGCGGTCGGATCAGCGCAGCGCCGGTAGCGCATGCTGGAAGTACAGCGCCGCGAGCGCTAGTGCGACGGGAATCGTTATCACCATCGTGACCACCAGATACCAGCGCCGCTCCTCGCTGTGCAGGATCTTGCGATAGCGGTGTTCATGGACCCGGTCACCCTGATCGAGCCGGCGCAGCCGTTCGCGCGCGCTCGAAGCGGAAAAAGGCCGCCAGCTCACGGCGTGCTGCTTTGTGGCTGCTGCTGTCGCCTGAGCTGGTCGAGTCCCTGCTGAGACTGGTTCAAACGCTGGCGGTCGAGGCGCTCGGAGGTTTCAGTCGGCCCCTGGTTCGAGTTGAGACGACTGCGCTGTTGCTGGACATCCCGCTGGGTACGGTTGATCTGATTCTGGCGCTGGCTCTGTTCGAAGCGCTGCTGGGGGGATTGCACCGCAGTGCCGCTGCTCTGGGCCAGTGAAGGGCTGGCCCAGAGCGCCGCCAGAGCGAATGGCGCTGCCCAGCGGGCGATGAATGAGAAAGGTTTCATGTTCAAAGCTCGCATCGAGGATGGTGATGCCTGCCCGAGGAGCCGCCAAGGATGGCTCATTGGATCAGGCGGAGAGCCG
This sequence comes from Halotalea alkalilenta, assembly GCF_001648175.1. Taxonomy (NCBI): domain Bacteria; kingdom Pseudomonadati; phylum Pseudomonadota; class Gammaproteobacteria; order Oceanospirillales; family Halomonadaceae; genus Halotalea; species Halotalea alkalilenta. Next base: position 2,334,648 of record NZ_CP015243.1, read on the forward strand.
CTGCGAATCGAGGGGCTGGATGCGTCTGATCTGGATCTCCTCGCGCAGTGCCATCTCGTACGCGGCTTGGCGGAATTCCGCCATGGTACATATCTCGTGGCCGTTTGGGCAGCACAACATGCTGTCGTCAGGCATGGGCTCCGGCCAGTGGAGCGGGGAATTGCAGATCTGGCATTTCGCGCCTTTGAATGGCGACTCTTTCTTAGTGATTGGCATAGCGGCTGCCTCCTAGCGATTGTTTGCTCTTCCTGAGCGACTTCCTCAATTGCGTTCGCCCAATGACCGGGCCGGACGCAGTGACCATGACGCCGTCGGCGCAGATCTGAGGAGGTGAAACATTGTGCCTATGTTGTACACGGCTTTGCCACTTTTGCGCCATTGGCCAATAGTTTGCCCAGGGTTTCGCCCGTGGACTCGCCGCGTCGCGCACGTTCTGCTCCACCTTTCCGTGTCGCTGGCCACTACTCTGCCAGGGCGTGTTGTCATTTCAGTGACGAAGGCAGCGGCCGGCTCGTTTACAAAAAGTTACTCTGGCGGTGCGAACTAAACCCGAGAGCTCCTGTCTATTTAATCGCAAGACATCCTTCTGGGTTATTTGGCCCCTTGAAACAAGGGGCTTTTCTTTTTCCAGAGAGGCCAATAGCAGGGGCCAGCAGAGAGTGCATTATCGATGTTTTCCCTGCTGCCTCCCAGGCAGCATTCCCTGCGTACTTGAGCCCAGCGTTCGCTGGGCTTTTTTTCGCCCCGGGCCCGGGGCATCGAGCGCGACGGTCAGCGCACCGGCGGAGCGTACTGGATGCCGCCTGCGTTCCACAGGGCGTTGACGCCACGGGGAATGCCGAGGGGAGACTGCTCTCCGACGGTTCGCTCATAGACCTCGGCGTAGTTGCCCACCAGCTTGACGATGTTGTAGGCCCAGTCGTTGGATAGCCCCAGCTGCTCACCGAAGTTGCCGTCCTGGCCGAGCAGACGGGCGATGTCGGGATTGGGTGGCTGGTCACGCATCTGGTCGACGTTCTCGCTGGTCACGCCCAGCTCCTCGGCGTTGAGCATCGCGTAGAGCGTCCAGCTCACCACTTTGCCCCAGTCCTCGTCACCGCGACGAACCATCGGTGCCAGTGGCTCCTTGGAGATCCGTTCGGGGAGGATTTCCGCGCCTTCCGGATCGGCCAGGTGGGTGCGCAGCCCAGCGAGCTGAGAGGCATCGGAGGTCAGCACGTCGCAGCGCCCACCGTCGAACGCACTGACCAGCACGTCCGGTGTCTCCGCGGTGACGGGCTGGTAGCTCATGCCATGGGCGCCGAAGTAGTCCTGCATATTCAGCTCATGGGTGCTCCCCGAGGTGATGCAGACCGTGGCGCCGTCCAGCTCGCTGAGGCTTGAGACGCCGAGTGATTTCTTCACCAAAAATCCCTCGCCATCGTAGAAGGTCACGCCGCCGGGAAAGGTGAGTCCCAGGCTATTGTCCCTCGCTGCGGTCCAGGTGGTGTTGCGAGACAGCAGGTCCACCTCGCCTCCTTGAAGCACGGTGAAGCGTTCGGTGGAGGTCAATGCGCGGTAGATGACCTTGTCCGGATCACCCAGCACCGCGGCGGCGTCCCCGGCAGAGTTCCACGTCGATACCTGTCCAGCGGCCTTGCTGGTCCGGCGCGGAGAAACCGCTGATTCCCGGACTGACGCCGCAAGCTACGCTGTCACGCTGCTTGACCTGGTCGAGCGTGGCGGCGGCGCTGGCCTGTGACCACCACAATAGAGCGGCACCTGCGAAACCGAATACCGTCAACTTGGCAACACGCATTCATCTCTCCTCTTTGTTATGGACCACTGGCGATCAGCCAGGGCAAAGCAACGAATAATGAATGCAAATCATGTGCCGGTCGGGCAGGGCGCAGGACCTTTCAAGTTACTGTTGATCTCGCAACCCTGCGGTGGAAACGGCGTTCACCAGCGAAAGTCATCCTCGCTCGTTGTCACTGCTGCGCATCGACAAGTGCCAGGCGCATGACAAGTGCAAGGGGCGATCGCATGATGGCAAGGAAAGCATTCCAATACAGAGGGGGATCATGACCGCGGCCAAACTAGGACGAATCGCCGTCAACTGCGTGATCATAACCGTCGCGATGTTCTTGGGCGGATGGTTGAGCTACGGGAGCCTGGAAAAGGTCTGGCGTATTCTGCTGGCGGTCAGCCTGTTGTCCTGCGTGATCATCAATCTGAGCATCCTGAAGTCACCTTAGTGTGGAGCGCTTATGCGCACAGGCGCTCTTTGCGATCACCAATGAAATCCGATCGCCGATGAGGACATGGCAGTGATGATCGAGCTGGGGAGCAGGCTGCTGCCGGGCTTTACGCACAGAACCCGCCGGAGCGGGTTAGCTGGGTATTCGGTTGGCGCAAACCGCGCTGCCGGCGGGGCTCGAAGACTCGGCGGCTAGACCGAGCCCGCGCTTAGTTCGTGCCGGAGGTACCGGTGGTGCCGGTGGTCCCTGTCGTGCCAGTCGTTCCACCCGTGCCGGAAGTACCGGTGGCCGAGACTGCGGTGCCGACCATCGTCGAGGCAGTGGAAGGTGCGCCCTGCGCGACCGGCGCGGGTGAGGACGATGCGGCTGCGCCTCCGGCCTCCGCGCCGGCTTCCTGCGCCCAGGTGGGAAGAGCGAAGAGCGAGGCGAACGCCGCGCCCGCAAGCATGGATCGGATTTTCATTGCATGAATCTCCTGGCCGAAAAGAAATGGAAGACAGATCTACGGCTTTAGGATATTCGACCAAAGATGACCGCGTCATTAAGAGTCACCAAAGAGACGCATTAATATACCAAAATGCTACAAAGTGGCTCAGCTGAGCGGGGTTTGTGCAATTGTTCGAAGCTCAAATGGATTCGACGTTTTCATCGCCAATATCGTCATTCGTCGAATCCCACGGACGCTGCTTGGCCCATCTTTGGTCGCGCCCATCGAACAAAGCTTGCATGCGTAATGGCCCTATTCCACCTTGTCCCTGGCTGGAAATATCCATCGACTCCAGGGAGGTGCTGGATGAAAAAGCGCTACGTCGTAGAGAACCGCTTGTCCGCAGCGGTGGGCTTGACGAATCCGGCGGTGGAAAGCATGAAAAGCGACAGATATCCCGGCTGGGTCATCGTCGAACGCCGGGGAGGGCGTGAAGTCAGGGGGCCCTTCTCATCGCTCTCCGAGGCGCAGGCACGGGCGAGCGAGATGAACGGCGGTCAATGACTGCGTCTCTCGCAAAGCGCGTCGGATCAGGGGCACTCGTCCAGGCCGCATTCCCTACGGGGCGGGCGGCATGCATCGGCGCGGGAGCAGGGGATGGAGTCAGCGATTGGTACCGATCATCAAGTATCGGGGATTCAGTGGGCTTCTAGTCCTTTGCCACTCTTGTACCCTGTTGCCAGGCAGGCATCGTGGAGGGTGCCCTCCGCCCTGTTCCAGGTTCTGCGCCACGGCGCGATAATGGGAGGTGCCTGCCGCTGATCATTGGCTACTGATGATGGCGCCAGAACGGAGCCCGTAGCGCTGCGTTCTGGTGTCCTGTCAGCTGTCTTGCCCGGAGGCGTCCGCTCTCCTCAAGTCCATACCGGCTCATTCGGCATGTCCGGCGGCTCCTGCGGTGGCGGATTGAGCGGCGGCTCGGATGGCGGCTCCGGTTCGGGGGGCGGCGCGGGAGGAGGCTGATCGTCCGGCGGAATCGGGAATGGATCGCTCATGGCGCTCTCCGTTTGGCGGGTTCATTCAAAGCGTAGCAGTGTTCTGAACAGTGGTTCGTGCTTTATGTCTTGGGCGCGTCCGTTCAATAAGCTTGGGCAATCTTTTAATAGCAACGCCGCTTTTGGTAGTTCTGCCTCGCTCGTACTCTTTTTCTTATTGCAGCCCGCCATTGGCCGGTGACGACGCCCGCCGTCGCAGTCCAGCGATGCGGTTGGCCACCGAGCCGCTAGAACTTGCCCCGCTTTCGCAGTTCGATCAGCGCATAGACATGCTCGAGCACGCTCGCCATGACTGGATCATGCTTGTCGTCGTGGCGCAGGCACATGATCAGCGGAGAGCTCAATCCCGCGGTGCTGATCCCTTCATAGACCACATCCTCGCGCACCAGCCGCCGTACGGTGCGTGGTACCAGCGTGATCCCCATCTCGCAGGCGACCAGGCCGATCGCGGTTTGCAGTTCGTTGGTCTCTTGCAGCACCTCGATGTGCAAACCTCGCTGGTGGAACATGCCCAGTACGACATCGGCATAGCTCGGTCTCGGCCGGGCGGGGTAGACGATCAACGGCTCCTCGGCGAGGCGCTCGATCGAGGGACGGGTGCCGACCAGCGGGTGGCGGGCGGGCAGGGCGGCGAGTACCGGTTCTTCGAACAGCACCTCTTGGCGCACGCCGGGGCCATCGAGCCAGATCCGGCCGAAGCCGATATCGATCTGGCCACTGTGCAGCGCCGCGACCTGCTGCACTGAGGTCATCTCCTGCAGCACGATCTCCAGTGCATCGATCTGGCGCAGCCGGCGTACCAGGGTGGGCAGCTGGCCATAAAAGGAGGAAGGCACGAAGCCGATGCCGAGTCTGCGTTTGCCCTTGCGCGCGAGGCGCTGGGTCGCCTCGATGCTGAAGCTGAGTCTCTCCAGCAGCTGGGTGGCGATGCCGCACGCGGCGTGCACCTGCTCGGCGGCGCGGACGATCTGTCGACGCCGCCGCAGACGCTCGTGGCACTGGCCGTGAAGCTCGCCGGCGCACCGCTCGAGATTCTCGAGCACGTTGGCCATGTGCCTTCGGTCGAGGCGCCGCAGGTGTTCGCCGCTCGTCTCGATGCGTGGCTTGCGCCCGCGCATGCCCCGGCGTCGGCGTAATCGGTCGGGGCGGACGAGCGGGGGGCCTTTACTGCTGGGCTTCCCGAATCATGTTGCGGGAAATGATGACCTGCTGAATTTGGGTGGTGCCTTCATACAAGCGGAAAAGCCTGACGTCACGGTAGAAACGCTCTACCGCGTAGTCGCTGACATAGCCCGCGCCACCGTGGATCTGGACGCCGCGATCCGCCACTCGACTACACATTTCAGTGGCAAACATCTTGGCGCAGGATGCTTCGGTACTGACACTGAGGCCATCGTCACGTTTGCGGGCGGCATCCAGCACCATGCATTTGGCGGCATAAATTTCAGCCTTGCTGTCGGCCAGCATTCCCTGAATCAGCTGGAATTCCGAGATCGGGCGGCCGAACTGCTTTCTCTCCATCGCATACCTGAGCGAATCATCGAGCACCCGCTCCGCCGCGCCAACCGCAATGGCTGCGATATGCAAGCGCCCCTTGTCCAGCACCTTCATGGCGGTCTTGAAGCCAACGCCTTCGTCTTCACCGATCAAGGCGCTGGCCGGCACCCGTACGTTTTCGAAGATGACGTCGGCTGTATGGGCGCCTTTCTGCCCCATTTTCTTATCGCATTTGCCGACCGTGATGCCCGGCGTGGTGGCCTCGACGATGAAAGCGCTGATGCCTTTGGCTCCCTTGAGCTCGGGATTGGTGCGGGCCATGACGGTGAATATGCCAGCGTGGGGTGCGTTGGTGATGTAGCGTTTGGTGCCGTTGATCAGGTAGTGATCGCCATCTCGAACAGCGGTGGTTCTCAGCGAAGCGGCATCGGAGCCAGAATCCGGCTCGGTCAGGCAGAAGGAGCTGAGGATTTCCCCGCTGGCCAATTTCGGCAGATAGGTGGCTTTCTGCTCTTCGGTGCCATCGAGCAGGATGCCGATGGAGCCGATACCGTTGTTGGTGCCAATGAATGAACGGAACGCCGGAGACGTGCGTCCCAGCTCGAAGGCGATATTGACCTCCTCTTCCATGGTGACACCGAGACCACCGAATTCTTCGGGAATGGTGAGGCCGAACAGGCCCATGTCACGCATCTGCGATACGATGTCTTCAGGGATTTCGTCGGTTTCCGCTACCTCTTCCTCTCTGGGAATGAGCGCCTCATTGACGAAGCTACGAATTGAATCAAGAAGAATATGCATCGTTTCTTGATCACGAATCATCTGTACTTCTCCCTTGTGAATGAGGCGATTTTAAAAGCAGCTTGAATGCTTCATCTCGTTTCGGCTTCGATGTTATTGACTATCTGCACCAGTCTGGGGCCAATGACGTCTTCGAGTTTTTCCCGTGATACCTGAAACTCGGGACCACCGCAGTTGAACGAGAGAATGCCTAGCTGCGGATGATGGAATGGAACGGCAGCGGCATTGACCTTTCTCTGCCATTCGCCGATCGACAGGCAATAGCCATAGTCCGCGTAGTCCCTGAAGGAGCGTTCCAGCGCTTTTCGAATCTCGGGCCACTCAGTGGGGAAGCGCTCTTTGATATGGTCCATCAGCAGCTCGGCCTCTGCGCTGGGCATGGCCGCCAGGCACGCACGACCCGCGGCGCTTTGATGAATCGGCAGGCGCGTTCCGATCTGGCGGCGCATCGTGGCGCTGGAGGTACTCTGGACGACATCGAGATAGACCATATCCAGGCGGTCCTGCGCCGACATCGCTACGGTAGCTTCGACCTCATTGGCGAGCGCCACCATCATCGGCTGGGCGATGGAGCGGATGGGAAGGTTGGAGATCATCGCATAGCCGAACGACATCACGCCGACGTCGAGCTGGTACCTGCCCCTCGGTAGCTGTCGCAGGTAGCCCAACCGCGCCAGTGTGTAGGTGAGGCGACTGATGGTCGGACGTGGCAACCCCGTCTTCCGGGCCAGATCCAGGTTGCTCAGCACGCTGTCACGCGGGGAGAAGCAGCGCAGGAGTTCCAATCCTCGCGCCAGGGCGGTGACGAACTGCCGGTCTTTTTCCTGCTCTTGCGTGGCGTTCATCGGGTCTATCAAGACAGTTAAATCGCCCTGAATGTCGGCTTTACCCACCTTGATCACCCTCGGCTGCTCTGACTGGTGTGCGACTCATCTTGTACCTCCCAATTTCGCAATGTCAATTTAACAAAATGATTGTCTGCATAGCGGACTTTATTTCTCTGGCATCAATGGATCGGGATGTCTCCTCTGTTTTTTATAAACAATTGATTATAATCACATTTTTATAAATATACTTGAGTCGCGTTGACAGATATGCAAGCACGACCTAGCATTTTTTGACTTTATCGAAATTAATGTCCGCATAGCGAACATTGTGGCGCTGTGCATCAGGAGAGTCAAGATGAGCGATCACCAAGATTCGGCTGTGAGCCTGGAATCGCTGGATGGCGGGGTGGCGGTAGTGCGCATCCATCGTCCCGAAGTCAAGAACGCGCTGAATGCAGCCGTGCGGCGCCAGTTGGCTGAACAATTCACGCTCTTGGCCCAGCGCCAGGATGTTCGTACCATCGTGCTGACGGGGGGAGATGACTTCTTCGTCGCTGGTGCCGATGTCAGGGAGTTCGCTTCGTCCTCCCCGACACAGATGTACCAACGCCACAATGAAAGGCTTTGGGAGCCGGTCGGTCGCTGCCCTAAACCGGTGATTGCGGCGGTGAATGGCTTCGCCCTGGGGGGAGGATGCGAGCTGGCTATGCATTGCGACATGATCGTAGCCGGCGAGTCCGCGCGGTTCGGCCAGCCCGAAGTGAAACTCGGCCTGATACCCGGCGCGGGCGGCACCCAGCGTCTCGTTCGAGCGGTGGGCAAATTCCAAGCGATGCGCATGCTGATGACCGGTTGCATGGTCGGTGCGTTTGATGCGCTGCGCATGGGCCTGGTCAGTGAAGTGGTCGCTGATGATCAGACGCTTGCGCGCGCTAAGGCGCTTGCCCACGAGGTTGCGGGAATGCCGGCGCTTGCGATCGAGCAGATCAAGGAAGTCGTGCTGTCAGGCGCCGACCTGCCTTTGGAGAATGCGCTGCTGCTCGAGCGTAAGGCCTTCCAGCTGCTTTTCGATACCGCCGACCAGAAAGAAGGTGCCGCCGCGTTTTTAGAAAAACGTAAGCCCAACTACCAGGGAGAGCTTTGATGTCGCGCTCACTGACCCGGATGGGCATCGTTGGTACCGGCGTGATGGGGGCGGGTATCGCGCAAATTGCCGCGCAGGCGGGCCTTGAGGTGTATTTGTTCGACAGCCGTGAGGGCCTGGCGAGTGCCGCTCGCGATGGGCTCGGCAATACGCTTGAGAAGCTTGCGAGCAAGGGAAAGATTTCTTCTGACTCGGCGCGAGCCGCGCTGTCTCGATTGAAAGTCGTCGAGTCGATGGAAGGGCTTGCGGATTGCGATGTGGTGGTCGAGGCGATCATCGAAAACCTGGAGATCAAGCGGGATCTGTTCGCCGCTTTGGAAGAGGTGGTGACCTCTGACTGCCTGCTGGCGACGAATACCTCTTCGTTATCCGTGACATCGATTGCTTCGGGTTTGCGAATGCCCAGCCGAGTGGCCGGTTTTCACTTCTTCAACCCCGTGCCGCTGATGAAGGTCGTGGAGGTCATCGGCGGAATCGATACCGATGCAGCCACCGTCGATGCATTGCTCGAGTTGGCGCAGCGCCTGGGTCATACCGGAGTGCGTGCCAAGGACACCCCCGGTTTCATCGTCAATCATGCAGGGCGTGCCTACAGCACCGAAGGCTTGAAGATCCTCGAGGAAGGCGTCGCACGACCTGAGGATATCGACCGTATCCTCAGGGAAGGGGCAGGGTTTCGGATGGGACCTTTGGAGCTCTTCGACCTGACCGGGCTCGATGTGTCGCATCCGGCGATGGAGTCCATTTACGAGCAGTTCTATCACGACCCACGCTATCGCCCATCCTACATTTCTCGGCAGATGCTGAAAGGGGGCCGGCTCGGGCGCAAGACGGGCACTGGTTTCTACCAGTACGAAGCGGGAAAGAAGGATGCTTCACCGACCCAGCCAGTGCCGCGGGTCGACAGCCTGCCACCCGTCTGGGTGGGTTGCAGTGACAGCGCCGTGCACCGGGAAGTGGGGTCGCTGCTCGATTCGCTGGGCGGCAAGGTGGAAGGTGGCGAGCGTCCGAGCGATGAGGCGCTTTGTCTGTTGCTACCGTTCGGTGACGATGCGGTGAGCGCGAGCGTGCGTTTCTCGAGCGATCCGGCTCGCACCGTATGTCTCGACGCTTCGATCGATCTCGCCCGCCACAGGACCTTGATGGCGACCCAGGTGACCCGCAGGGAGATGCTCGATGCCGCTCACGCGATGATGTCGACCGATGGCGTCGGCGTCACCGTCATTCGAGATAGCGTCGGTTTCGTCGCGCAGCGAGTGCTTGCAAGCGTCGTCAATCTGGCCTGTGAGATCGCTCAGCGGCAGATCGCCAGTCCCGGGGACATCGATAAGGCCGTGCGGCTGGGGTTGAACTATCCCCAGGGGCCGCTGCAGTGGGGTGATGCGCTAGGTGCGAAACGAATACTGGCCATTCTCGAGCGCATGCTCGAACTGACCGGCGATCCACGTTATCGCCCCAGTGCGTGGCTGCGTCGCCGCGCGGTATTAGGTCTCTCTCTCTCGTCTCAAGAACCCTCCGTATGCTGACATCGTGATTTTTATTAAAAGTTTCAATAATTATCGATAGGTGAGTTGATGGGCGCACTTACTGGTATTCGTGTTCTTGACTTGAGTCGGGTGCTGGCAGGTCCCTGGTGCAGCCAGATCCTTGCCGATCTCGGGGCCGACGTGATCAAGATCGAGCGTGTCGGGGCGGGTGACGATACCCGTGCCTGGGGCCCCCCCTATATGAAATCGCCAAGCGGAGAGGAGACCTCCGAGGCATCTTATTACCAGTCTTCCAATCGGAATAAGCGCTCCGTGGCGGTCGATATCTCTTGCGCTGAGGGCCAAGAGATCGTGCGTGCCCTGGCGGCCGAGAGCGATGTCTTCATTGAAAATTTCAAAGCTGGTTCATTGAAGAAGTATGGGCTGGATTATGAAGCCCTGTCAGAGGTGAACCCCCGGCTGGTCTACTGCTCCATTACCGGCTTCGGCCAGACTGGCCCGCGCGCGCGCGAACCCGGTTATGACTTCATCGTCCAGGGTACGGGGGGGCTGATGAGCATTACCGGTGAGCGTGATGACCTGCCTGGCGGTGGCCCCCAGAAGGTCGGGGTCGCGGTGGCGGATGTGATGACGGGGCTCTATTCGGTCATCGCCATTCAAGCGGCGCTCCTGGCACGCGAGAAAATCGGCAAGGGGCAATACTGCGATATGGCGCTGCTGGACGTGCAGGTGGCAGCCTTGGGCAATCAAAGCCAGAACTATCTGAGCACGGGGGTTTCTCCAGGTCGCTATGGGAATGCCCATGCCAATATCGTTCCATACAATGTGTTTCGTGCCGTCGATCAGGATTTCATCATTGCCTGTGGCAATGATCATCAATTCATCGCGCTATGCAATGCCATCGGCCTGCCTGAATTTCCGCTGGATCCACGATTTTCCAAAAACGAGGATCGGGTCAGGAATCGTGCGGACGTCACGAGGATCTTGAGTGACCATTTCAAGCAGGATAAGGCTAAGGTTTGGGTTGACAAGATATACAGCGTTGGCGTCCCTGTGGGGCTGATCAATGATATCGCCGGGGCGCTAGCGGAGCCCCAGGTGGAAGCGCGTGGGATGGTGGTCAATATCCCTCATTGCATGAATCCTGATTTCAAGATGGTCGGTAGTCCAATCAAACTGTCGGCCACCCCGGTGGAATATACGAGGCCTGCTCCTTTGCTGGGTGAAGATACGGATGTCGTGCTCAGTGAGTTTATTGGTATTAGCTCGGAACAACTTTCCATCCTGAAAAGCAAGCGGGTCATTGGTTAGGTCTCGAAGAGAGCGCTTTGACGATTTCGAAGCTCAAGTTCTGGAGGAGTCAGGTATGAAAGTACTCGTCGCGATCAAACGCGTCATCGATTACAACGTCAAGATTCGGGTCAAGTCGGACCACTCCGACGTCGACCTGACCAATGTCAAGATGGCGATGAATCCCTTCTGCGAGATCGCTGTGGAAGAGGCGGTGCGCTTGAAGGAGAAGGGGGTGGCCACGGAGGTGGTCGTGGTAACCATCGGGCCGAAGGCCGCCCAGGAGCAGTTGCGCACCGCGCTGGCACTAGGTGCCGATCGCGCCATCCACGTCGAGACCGAGCTGCGCGTCGAGTCGCTGGGCGCCGCCAGGGCGTTGGCCAAGATAGTCGAACAAGAGCAGCCGGGCCTGGTGATCCTCGGCAAGCAGGCGATCGATACCGACAACAACCAGACCGGGCAGATGCTCGCTGCGCTGACCGGGCTGCCCCAGGGTACTTTCGCCTCCGAAGTGGTGATGGAAGGGGAAAGGCTGCGTGTGACCCGCGAGATTGATGGCGGGCTGGAGACCCTGGAACTGACCCTGCCGGCGATCGTCACCACCGACCTGCGCCTGAACGAGCCGCGCTACGCGAAGCTCCCCGACATCATGAAGGCCAAGAAGAAGCCACTGGAGGTCAGGACGCCCGCGGATCTCGGCGTCGAGTTGGCGAGCAGGATCAAGCTGCTCAAGGTCGAGCCGCCGGCCGAGCGTCAAGCGGGCATCAAGGTGGGGTCGGTGGACGAGCTGATCGACAAGCTGAAGAACGAAGCGAAGGTGATCTCATGAGCATCCTGGTTCTGGCCGAACATCACAACGGCGTCCTGGCCGACGCCACCGCCCACGTCGTCGCGGCGGCTCGACAGATCGGCGGTGAGCTCCACGTGCTGGTGGTCGGCGAGAGCGTCGCCGCCATCGCCGAGGCCGCGAGCAAGCTCGATGGGGTGAGCAAGGTGCTGGTGGCCGATCACGCCAACTATGCCCACCTGCTGGCGGAGCCTACCGCTGCGCTGCTGGCGCAGCTGGCCGACGACTATGGCCATGTGCTGGCGGCCGCCTCCACCACCGGTAAGAACGTGTTGCCGCGGCTCGCCGCGCTCAAGGGCGTCGGCCAGATCTCCGAGATCATCGCCGTGCAGGGCGTCGATACCTTCAAACGGCCGATCTACGCCGGCAACGCCATCGCTACCGTGCAGAGCGAGGACACCCTCAAGGTGATCACCGTGCGTGCCACTGCCTTCGACGCCGTGGCTGCAACGCAAAGTGGCGGCGGTGCGGCCATCGAGGCGATCGATTTCGTGGCGAACAACGACCAGTCCACTTTCATCGAGGAGCAGCTGGCCGAGAGCGATCGACCCGAGCTGGGCTCGGCCAAGGTGGTGATTTCCGGCGGGCGCGGCATGGGCAGCAGCGAGAACTTCCAGCTGCTCGAGCGTATCGCCGACAAGCTCGGTGCCGCCATCGGTGCCTCTCGGGCCGCGGTGGATGCCGGCTTCGCGCCGAACGACATGCAGGTCGGCCAGACCGGCAAGATCGTGGCCCCGGAGCTCTACATCGCCGTGGGCATCAGCGGTGCCATCCAGCACCTGGCCGGCATGAAGGACGCCAAGGTGATCGTGGCGATCAACAAAGACGAGGACGCACCGATTTTCCAGGTGGCGGACTATGGCCTGGTCGCTGATCTGTTCGAGGCCTTGCCCGCTCTGGAACGGCAACTCTAACGCCCGCGCTGATGAAGGAGCTTTCGGTGGAGCAGGTAGAACGCGACGCAATGGAGTTCGATGTGGTGATCGTCGGCGCCGGGCCTTCTGGCCTGTCGGCGGCCTGCCGGCTGATGCAGCAGGCCGGCGAGGCGGGGCGTGAGCTGACGGTCTGCGTGGTGGAGAAGGGCTCCGAGGTGGGCGCCCATATCCTCTCGGGGGCGATCTTCGAGCCTCGCGCCTTGCAGGAGCTATTCCCCGACTGGAAGGAGCGCGGCGCGCCGCTCACCACCCCGGCCGTTCGCGACGAGGTCTATCTGCTCAAGGACGACACCAAGGCCGTGAAACTGCCCAATGCCCTGGTACCGCCGAGCATGCACAACACCGGCGGTGACATCACTCGCTACGTGATCAGCGCCGGCAACCTGTGTCGCTGGCTGGCGGAGCAGGCCGAGGGACTGGGCGTGGAGATATTCCCCGGCTTCGCCGCCCAGGAGGCGATCATCGAGGACGGCGTGGTACGCGGCATCGTCATCGGCGACATGGGCGTGGCGGCGGATGGCACCCCGCAGGACGGCTATACGCCGGGCATGGAGCTGCGCGCCAAGTACACCCTGTTCGCCGAGGGCTCGCGTGGCCACCTGGGCAAGCGGTTGATCGAGCGCTTCAAGCTCGATCAGGGTCGCGATCCCCAGCACTATGGCATCGGCTTGAAGGAGCTTTGGGACATTCCCGCCGAAAAGCACCAGCCCGGCTTGATCCTCCATGGCTCCGGCTGGCCCCTGGACAAGCAGACCCAGGGCGGGTGGTTTCTCTATCACGCCGAGAATCGGCAGGTCGTGGTTGGCTTGATCGTGGATCTCTCCTACCGCAATCCCTGGCTGTCACCGTTCGATGAGTTCCAGCGGCTGAAGCACCATCCGGTGCTCAAGCACCAGCTCGAGGGCGGCGAGCGGGTCGCCTACGGCGCCCGCGCGATCACCAAGGGCGGCTTGAACTGCCTGCCGAAGATGACCTTTCCCGGCGGGCTGCTGATCGGCTGCGACGCCGGTACGCTGAACTTCGCCAAGATCAAGGGGCTGCACACCGCCATGAAGTCGGGCCTGGTGGCGGGGGAGACGGTCTTCGAGGCGATGATCTCAGGCGATGAGGGCGGCCAGGAGCTGAGCGCCTTCACCGCGAAGTGGGAACGGAGCTGGGCCCATGCCGAGCTGGAGGCCAGCGCCAGTTTCGGCTCGGCCATCCATAAGTACGGCACCGTGCTGGGCGGGGCCTACAACTTCACCAACCAGCTGCTCGGTGGGCGGCTGCCCAATCCCCACGACACCACCGCGGATCACGCCACCCTCAAGCCCGCCGGCGAGTGCGAGAAGATCGTTTATCCCAAGCCCGACGGCAAGCTCTCGTTCGACAAGCTCTCCTCGGTGTTTCTGTCCAATACCAACCATGAGGAGAACCAGCCCTGCCACCTCAGGTTGACCGATCCCGAGCTGCCGATCCGCGAAAATCTGCCCAGGTATGCCGAACCCGCCCAGCGCTACTGCCCGGCGGGGGTCTACGAAGTGGTCGAGGACGATCATGGCAAACCGCGATTCCAGATCAACTTCCAGAACTGCGTGCACTGCAAGACCTGCGACATCAAGGACCCGGCCCAGAACATCACCTGGGTAGCGCCGGAGGGCGGCGGCGGCCCGAACTATCCGAACATGTGAAACAGCCTCTTCACTTCCACAGGACGAAATCATGAGCGACGTTTATCTCTGCCATCCACGGCGCACCGCCATCGGCCGCTTCGGGGGATCCCTGTCCAGCGTGCGTCCCGACGATATGGCGGCTTCGATCATCAAGGCGGTGCTGGCCGGGGCACCGCAGCTGGATCCGGCGGCGATAGAAGAGGTGTTCATGGGCTGCGCCAACCAGGCCGGCGAGGACAACCGCAACGTGGCGCGCATGTCCGCGCTGTTGGCCGGGCTGCCGACCTCGGTGCCCGGCACTACCCTCAACCGCCTGTGCGGCTCGGGCATGGATGCGGTGGGCACCGCCTACCGCGCGATCAAAAGCGGCGAGATGGGGCTGGCCCTGGCTGGCGGCGTGGAGTCCATGTCGCGCGCGCCCTATGTGTTGGGCAAGGCCGACAGCGCCTTTTCCCGCGGCCAGCAGATCGAGGACACCACCATCGGCTGGCGTTTCATCAACCCGCTGATGAAGAAGGTCTACGGCGTCGACTCCATGCCGGAGACCGCCGAGAACGTCGCCGAGCAGTTTTGCATATCCAGAGAGGACCAGGACGCCTTCGCCCTGCGCTCACAGCAAAAGGCGGCGGTGGCTCGGAAGAGCGGGCGCTTTGCCGAGGAGATCACCGCCATCGAGATCCCGCGGCGCAAGCAGGAGCCGTTGATCTTCGATACCGACGAGCACCCGCGCGAGACCAGCCTCGAGATGCTCCAAAGCCTGAAGGCACCCTTCCGCCAAGGTGGCAGTGTCACTGCCGGCAATGCCTCGGGGGTCAACGACGGTGCCGCCGCCATGCTGGTGGCGAACCAGGAGACGGTGACCAAGTTCGGCCTCGAGCCCATGGCGCGGATCCTCGGCATGGCCACCGCCGGCGTCGAGCCGCGCATCATGGGGTATGGTCCGGTGCCCGCGGTCAATCGGCTGCTCGCGCGCACCGGCGTCTCCCTCGATGAGATCGACGTGATCGAGCTCAACGAGGCCTTCGCCGCCCAGGCGTTGGCTTGCATGCGCGACCTGGGCCTCGCGGACGACGACCCGCGGGTCAATCCCAACGGCGGCGCCATCGCCCTGGGCCACCCGCTGGGTATGTCTGGTGCCCGTTTGCTGCTGACCGCCGCCCATGAACTGCGCCTGCACGGCAAGCGCTACGCGCTGTGCACCATGTGCGTGGGCGTTGGCCAGGGGATTGCGACCTTGATCGAGCGGGTCTGACCCAGGGCCTGGTTCAAAGCCTGAGTGCTTGACCGGGGCAGGGGCGATGATGAGTAGCGTACGCCGGCAGCTCGTCATCGCTTCGCCCGTGGGTTGAAAGAAATGCTCGATCCCGCTGATGGCGCGTCAGGCGCCTGAATAACATGGGTATATTTTCTATGAATAATAATATCTAAGACTAAAGACCTATAAAGAATTCATCGTTTTTGGACAAGGGCTGACTCATAGACATAAGTCTAGGGAAGTAGGCTGGTTCAATTCAAAGGTGAATATCTTCAATATCGAAGTGCGGACAGTCATCACTATTCATCCTATGAAATCACCTTGTGTGATTGATCTTCAAAGATAGCGGCTTGATAGATCATTTTATTCGCACGCTGACCTGTACACAAAGAAGGTCAGGACGGATCGACTCGTCTTTGGAAAATGGGAAAAGGCGATCTCGGTTCATGGAGATACCCTCCAATGACAATAAATTTCATGAAATTTCATATGGATCGATATTTTGAAGGAGGTGTGATGTGAGTGATGAGAAGCACGTTGACGCAATTGTCGTCGGAGCCGGGTTCAGCGGTCTGTACATGCTCAAGAAGCTGCGTGACGAGCTAGGGCTCGATGTCGTGCTGTTCGACAAGGCGGGCGATGTGGGAGGCACCTGGTACTGGAACCGCTATCCTGGCGCACTGTCTGATACCGAAGCCTATTTGTATGTCTATTCATGGGACAAGGAACTCCTTCAAGATCATGCCATCACGCATCATTATGCGAATCAACCGACGATCATTGGTTATTTGAAAAATGTCGCCGCTCGGCATGATCTGAGAAAGAACATCGTATTCAATACAGGCATTTCGTCAGCCATCTATGACGAAAAAAACGGCCTTTGGCATGTTACTACCGACAAAGATGACGACTATACCTGTCGCCATTTCGTCACGGCGCTGGGGCTGCTGTCGGCTTCCAACGTTCCGAATATCGAAGGGCGGGAGACCTTCAAAGGGCAGAGCTATCACTCCGCACAGTGGCCTGAAGGGGTCAACTTGGAAGGAAAGAAAGTGGGGGTGATCGGCACCGGTTCGACCGGCACCCAGATCATTACCGCCATCGCCCCTGTCGTAGGCGCGTTGACCGTATTTCAGCGTAGTGCCCAATACACGGTTCCCGCAGGGAACGGGCCCGTCGCAGAAGAGTATGAAAAAGCAATCAAGGAAAACTACGATGAAATATGGGAGGGCGTTTGGAATTCCAGCCTGGGCTTTGGGCTGAATGAGACCTCGCGCTCCCTACACGATGTTTCCGAAGAAGAGCGTGATGCCATCTTTCAACAGGCATGGAAGAAAGGCGGCGGCTTCCGCTTCATGTTCGAGACCTTCGGTGATATTGCAACCGATGAAGTCGCGAATAAATATGCGCAGGACTTCATTCGTCGAAAAATTAGAGAAATCGTCAAGGATCCGGTCACGGCTGAAAAGCTCTGCCCCAAGGATTTGTATGCCAAGCGTCCGATATGTGACAGTGGTTACTATTCAGTCTACAACCAAGATAATGTAAGTCTCGTCGATGTGAAGGCGAATCCGATCAAGAGAATCACGCCGAACGGGATTCTGACCGAAGATGGCGTCGAGCATGCACTGGATGTCATCATCTTCGCCACGGGTTTTGATGCCGTAGATGGTAACTACACGAAATTCGAGGTTCGCGGACGTGGTGGGAAAGACCTGAAAGAACACTGGAAAGAAGGTCCTTCCAGCTATCTGGGGATGTTCAATAACGGATATCCCAATATGTACATGGTGCTTGGTCCGAATGGACCTTTCTCCAACCTGCCGCCCGCCATCGAGCTCGAGGTCAGGTTCATCAGTGATCTGATCAAGCATGCCGAAGAGCAAGGGTTCGCCACGGTAGAGGCGACGGGCAAGGCGGTCTCGACATGGTCCGATGCCTGCGACGAGATTGCGCACATGACCCTTTTCCCCAAAGCGGAGTCATGGATATTCGGCGCCAACATTCCGGGCAAGAAGAATCAAGTATATTTTTATATGGGGGGCATCAAGGCATTCAAAGAGGCGCTGGAGCGAACCAAGCTGAATGGTTATGAAGGGTTGACGCTGACCTATGCGAACGTAGAAAAAGCCGGGACCGCATAACGATATCCTATCGACGTCGTGGACCGGTCGGAATTGAGGTCCACATTCGGATAAGTTTTCATCAAAGGGGTTCAGTATGTATGCGGATCTTGGTTTGTTCATCAATGGAAGGCTCGTCAATATTGAAGGCGGGGATAGATCGTCCGTCCATAACCCGGCCAATGATGAGGTCATCGGGAGCTTTCCCAACGCCTCGGTGAGCGATCTCGATGATGCTTTGGCATCCGCCGAACGGGCTTTCTCCACTTGGAAAAATAGCTCGCCTCTCGATCGCAATGCCGTACTCCACCAGGTGGCAATGAAAATCAGGCAAGGCTATGAACCCATCGCCAGGAAGCTGACCCTGGAGCAGGGCAAGCCTTTTGCTGAGGCTGTGGCGGAGGTGCTGTCGTGTGCCGAGCATGCTGATTGGCATGCACAAGAGTGCAGAAGAATCTACGGCCGCGTCATTCCCGCGCGCGATTCATCCGTACAGCAAGTGGTCATTCGTGAGCCGGTCGGCGTATGTGTGGCTTTTTCACCTTGGAACTTTCCCTTTAGCCAAGCCTTCAGGAAAGTCGTGGCTGCGATCGGCGCTGGCTGTACCTTGATACTGAAAGGTTCCAGTGATACACCCGCCTCGGTACTGGAAATAGCGAAGCTGTTTCATGATGCGGGATTACCGGATGGCGTCTTGAATGTCGTCTCCGGTGATTCATCGATGATTTCTGAATATCTGATCGCCTCACCGATAATAAAAAAGATTTCCTTTACAGGATCGACGCCTATCGGTAAGCGGCTGGCATCCTTGGCCGGCGCTCACATGAAGAAGTGTTCTATGGAACTGGGCGGACATGCGCCCGTCATCGTATGCGATGACGCCGATATCGATAATGCGGTCAAGCGACTGGTGCCTTTCAAATTCAGGAATGCCGGGCAGGTCTGCATATCCCCGTCGAGATTCTATGTCCAAGCCAATGTCTATGAGGAGTTTTTGGACAAGTTCGCCAAGCTCGCCAGCGGGATCAAGGTGGGGCCTGGGTGGGAGACGAATTCCACGATGGGGCCCTTGGTTCATGCCAGGCGAATTCAGGAGATGGAGGAATTCGTGGATGACGCGAAGCGCTTTGGCGCGAGAATTGCCTTAGGGGGAACGAGACATGGCAGCGCTGGAAATTACTTCGATCCAACAGTCATCGCTGATGTTCCTGAGCACGCCAAACTGATGACCGATGAACCTTTCGGCCCTGTCGCAGGCATTGCTCCATTTCAGCGTGTCGAGGATGCGGTAGCCTCAGCCAATAGCCTGCCGTATGGGTTGGCCTCCTATGCCTTCACGACATCGATAGAAAACTCGCATTTTATCTCAAGGTCTTTGGAAGCCGGTATGGTTTCAATTAACCATATCGGTTTAGCGCTGGCGGAAACGCCATTTGGTGGAGTGAAAGACAGTGGCTATGGGCGTGAAGGTGGCGCTGAAACTTTTGATGACTATTTGACGAGCAAGTTCATCACCCAGAAATAATCATCTGATTCGCGACATCAATGCTTTTTGAATGGGGAGTACCAGCGTATGAGCCTCGAAGGAAAGGTGGCACTCGTTACTGGTGCCGGCAGAGGGATTGGCGAGGGCATCGCAACGGCACTGGCCCAGGCGGGGGCGTCAGTCGCGGTTGCCGACATCGATATCGCCATTTCCCAGCAGACATCGGACCGGTTGAAGAGAAGCGGCTGGGACAGCCTGGCGCTCCAAGTCGATGTGACCGACAAGAAATCGGTTTCCAAGATGATAGCGGATGTCGAGCAGCATTACGGAAAGGTCGATATCGCAGTCAATAACGCTGGCATCGTGAGCCTGTATCCGATCGGTGATCTTGCGCCCGAGGAGTGGGATAAAGTCCTCGCGGTCAATGCGAAAGGGGTTTTTCTCTGCACCCAGGCGGAAATCACTTCGATGAGAAAGCAGGGGTATGGGAGAATCATCAATATATCTTCGATTGCCGGGAAAAGCGGTTTCCCCGAACTTTCTCATTATTCGGCATCGAAGTTCGCTGTCATCGGCTTTACCAATGCCGTTGCCAAAGAGGTAGCGACAGAGGGGATTACAGTGAATGCACTTTGTCCTGGGATAGTGGGGACGGGGATGTGGCGTGGAGAAACGGGCCTTTCCGCAAGATGGGCCTTGGAGGGTGAAACTGAAGAAGCGTCTTGGCAACGTCACCAGAAAACCTTTCTCCCGCAGGGGGTTGCACAGACCCCGGAAGACATGGGGCAACTGGCGGTGTACTTGGCCAGTGCGCCGCATGTGACCGGTCAAGCCATTGCGGTAGATGGTGGTTTTTCAATTTAAGTGATCCATTTCAATAGTCTATATTCATATGAAATGAATGGAGAGGGGAGTCATCGCCTGTCTGGGCCACGAGTTGGCCTGGACGCATTGTACTATAGTTTATTTGAAGACATGCTCGATCTATTGTATAAGTGGCTATTAGTCTTATCCAGTAGTTTTTCTTATATGGTAGGACGAGGGGTTCTTATATGAACGCTACTCTCTTGACACCCGACAAAATGTTGGATGTTATTCCCGGGAAGGTCACTTGCGCTGGCACCGTAGGTGCCGGTCGTCACCTTCCCGTGTCGTTCAGGGGGTATCAGTTCGATAAAACCGAAGTTGTCATCCCGAGTTTGCGTGATTATAAGCTGGTCAGGTGGAAGAAAGGTTCTCAGAATTTGGGGTTCTTCGAGAATGGCAGCTGGAAAAAGTCTTCGGCTGCTGATGGAAATATCACCCTGCTCTCCAGAGGAAGCGCTTCAAGCTGGTATTGGATGAATGATATCGAGGTAACTCATATTTATATATCCCATGGCTTGATCAATAAAATCGCCAATGAAACGTTTGATCGCGATGTGGATGATCTTTCCATAAGGCACTATCCTTTGGTTGACGATGAGATACTGTCCAGGTTGATGTCGACGTATGAGGATGAGTGTTTGAGCACCGCTGCCGGAAGCAGCATCTATCTTCAGACTCTTGAAGTGCAAATGTGCATACACCTGATAAGAAACTACGCCCAGTGCTCGCTCAAGGATGTTTTTCGCACATCAAAACTTTCCGACAGAAAGAAGAAGCTGTTGGAAGAGTATATTGAAGAAAATCTGTCTACAGCCCTGTCGGTTCAAGCGCTTGCAGATGTGGCGGGGCTTAGTCAATCGCATTTCATCCGTGTCTTTGCTTCAGACTATGGATGCTCCCCGCACTATTATGTTCAAGCGCGACGTCTTCATCGCGCGAAACAATTGCTGTCCTCTTCTTCATCCTTGCCGATCAAGGCCATCGCGCTTGAATGTGGGTTTTCTGATCAGAGTCATATGACCAGGGTGCTCAAGAGCAAACTGTCGTTGACGCCCAAACAATACAGAGACCAGTGTTTCAGCAAGATGACGAGATGACCAAGGGCCGTCGAGGCGAGTCAATCGTTTCGCTCGTTTTCCATATCACCGCTCGCCATGACGTCGTTGTTCATTCACAGCATGCATCCCAGCTACCGCCCTGAATCGACCCTCATCCTGCATTTCTCAGCAGCCATCCCGGGTATTCGATCGGCAACCTGCTGACAGCGTCGAGCGCCGACATGTCTTCATCGTCCAGTACGACCGCGGTGGCCTGAACGTTCTCGAGCAGTTGCTCGACTCGTTTCGACGTCCCCCCGCACTTGAGTAGCAGGCAGCTTTGGAGTCCAATCCCGAACGAGAAGGAGATTGGACGTGAAGAAGCGTTTCAGCGAAGAACAGATCATCGGCTTCCTGCGTGAGGCCGAGGCCGGCCTGCCGGTCAAGGAGCTGTGCCGCCGGCATGGCTTCAGCGAGGCGTCGTACTACCTGTGGCGCAGCAAGTTCGGCGGGATGAATGTTTCCGAAGCCAAGCGGCTCAAGGAACTCGAAGTCGAGAATGCGCGTCTGAAGAAGCTGCTGGCCGAGCAAGTCCTCGAGAACGAGGTGATCAAGGACGTACTGCGAAAAAAATGGTGAGCGCACCGGCCCGTCGTGAGCAGGTGCGCTACATGGTCGGAAAAGGACTCAGCGAGCGGCGCGCTTTGCGCGCGGTGGGCATGAGCGCCAGCGCACTGCGTTACACACCTCGTCCGGATCGCAATGTCGAACTGCGGGCGCAGATCCAGGCATTGGCGCATCGGCACAAGCGCTACGGCGTGGGCATGATCTATCTCAAGCTGCGGCAAGGCGGCCATACCGTGAATTACAAACGCGTGGAGCGGCTGTATCAGCACGCGAAGCTGCAGGTGCGGAGACGCAAGCGCAAGAAGGTGCCGGTGAGCGAGCGGCAACCGCTGATCCGTCCGGTTGCGGCCAATGAAGTGTGGTCGATGGACTTCATCTTCGACCGCACGGCCGACGGCCGCGTCATCAAGTGCCTGGTGATCGTGGACGACGCGAGCCACGAAGCTGTGGCGATCGAAGTCGAACGCGCGATTTCCGGGCACGGGGTCAGTCGTGTGCTCGACCGCCTGGCGCTAAGCCGTGGCCTGCCGAAGGTGGTCCGAACGGACAACGGCAAGGAGTTCTGCGGCAAGGCGATGGTGGCCTGGGCGCACGAGCGGGGCGTGATGCTGCGCTTGATCCAGCCGGGCAAGCCGAATCAAAACGCTTACGTCGAGTCCTTCAACGGGCGCCTGCGCGACGAATGCCTCAACGAACACTGGTTCCCGACGCTGCTGCATGCCCGAAGCGAGATCGAGCGCTGGCGGCGGGAATACAACGAGGAACGACCAAAGAAATCACTCGGCGGGCTGACGCCCGCCGCCCACGCAAAACAACTGGCAGAAGCTCAGCTACAGTAACCCCGGGCTCTAAATGGTCCCGCTACTGAAAGCGGGGGGACGTCGGTTTCGCACCGATGATGACGGTGGAGACGACCGGCTGTTTCAACAACCAGGCGATCGCAATCTGCGCCGGACGGCAGCCGTGCTTCTCCGCGATGGTGTTCAACACCTCGATCAGCGGTGCACCTCTGACGCGATCGATCGGTGGGAAGTCCAGCTCTGTCTGTCTGCCACCCTCGCCGGTGCCACCGCCGGAGTATTTTCCGCTCAGATACCCGCCCGCGAGCGGACTCCAGACCATGAGACCGACCTGTTCAGAGGCGAGCAAGGGGACGATATCGCGCTCGACGTCGCGGCCTACCAGCGTGTAGTACGCCTGCAGCGAAGTGATAGGCGCGAGTTGGTGGGCACGGGCGATCCCGATCGCTTTCATGATCTGCCAAGCGGCCCAGTTCGACAGTCCAACGTAGCGGACGTCGCCGGCGCGCACGAGTGTATCGAGTGCCTCCAGCGTTTCCTCGATCGGTGTCGCCGGGTCGAAAGCGTGGATTTGATAGAGGTCGACATGGTCGACTCCTAGCCGGGCGAGACTGGCACGGCATTCGCCCAGGATGTGCCGGCGCGAAGTGCCTTGCCTGTTCGGTCCCTGGCCCATGGAAGCCGCGGCCTTGGTGGCAATCACGACGTCCTCCCGTGCGACATTGAGGTTGCGCAAGCACTGGCCCAGGATCTCTTCGCTGCGTCCATTGGCATAGACGTTCGCTGTATCGAAGAGGTTGATGCCCGCACCGAGCGCGGCCTCGACCAGCGCATCGGCATCCTCCTGTTCCAACCTGCCGACTTGCCCCCAGAGGCCGTCGGTGCCGCCGAAGGTCATGGCACCGAAGCAGAGCTCCGATACGAACAACCCGCTGTTACCCAGTTTGCGCATGCGCATCACGCACCTCCTGAAATGGATTTCAACACCAGTGGTCTACTGCGTCGCACACCCGGCGAACCGGTTCGGGGCAGGGCATACGCTGAGACCATCTCGGCGCTCGACCTCGAGCGCCGATGGGAGCGATCGAATCGCGCGCTCTTAGCTACCGATGAGCGCTCGCCGGCCCGACTGCGCCGCTTGCTCGACCGCGGCAACCAGGCGGCTGTTGTGAAGTGCGTGAGCGAACCCGGGCGTCCGGTAGCTGCCCGCGATGAGATCACGCGCGAGAGAGGCGTAGACCTCGCCTACGTTGATCGCAGCTCCCGTCCAGAAGCCGGCGGCGGCTGTTGGACCAACACCGGTGGCGACAGGTGCATCGGGTGCTGCGAACTCGACGCTTGCCGAGAGGGTGAGATCACCGACTTGCGCGCCGGTTAGGTGGCTGCCGGTGACCTTCAGCCAACCGTGCGATCCACGGATGTCGAAGACGAAATTGGCCTCATCCGGCGGTACGCCGGCCAGGACCTGGACCGAGACAGGGGCGCCGCTTGCGGTCTTGGCGATCAGGTCGACGTGATCGGCAACATCGCGAACCGAGGTTTCGCCGGTATCGACGATGGCGATCTCCGGCCAGAGAAGCTCGGTGCGCGCGTCGACTTCCGTGATCTCGCCGAGCACGGCCTCGATCACGTCCAGGACATGAGCCGTGGTGATGGTCATGAAGCTTGCGCCGGAAGCCGCCTTGTTGAAGTAGTCATATGCGCTGGTCGACTGCGGGCCGTAGCCGAAGGTCGTCGCGCTGACTCGTGCCTTCCCGACGGGTCGCCACTGCCTTCAGAACCAGCGAAGGCTGCGATTCGAGCGCCGGTATGTGCGATGCCCCAGCCCAGCTCGCTTGCGTGTCCGCCCCTATGATTCCAACACGGAACTTGTTGTCCGACATGTCTCTATACTCCGCTATGTCTGCGCTCGGACACCGATTGGCGCCGTTGCTGGAATATAGTGATTGTCTTCCACTGCGAGCTATGTGGATCCTCTCAGCGATTGGCTCGCTACGCTCATTCGTGCGCAATGCTGACTCTAGCGGTGGGCGTTACCTCGACGGCGAAATGCAGTTGTCCGGGATGTCGTTTGAGATGATCGAGCGCGCTCTTAATAGGATATGCATAGTGCTTGGCGCTGTTCGCTGGTGAACTGGAGCAGGATCTCGGATGGGATGCCTGCCAACCGAACACGACCCGGAAGCGTTGCCGGTGCGGGTCTTCAAGTATCGATCACTCGAATCAGGACTTGTGGCTCTCATGATGAAACCAAAGTTTTCCGACCTTATGAACGTCATCGAACGCCATGCCCGGTATGATTACCTGACGCCGATCGACGGGCTCAAAGTGGGTCGAACCGACCAGCCTTCCGAAGTGAGCCATTCCATCTATCAACCCTCCTTCGGACTGGTCGCCCGTGGCGTGAAGGAGTTGATGGTTGGCGAGACCCCATTTCGCTACGCTGCAGCGGAGTCCTTGCTGTGCGCCGCCGACGTCCCGGTCACTTCGCAGGTCACCGAAGCCAGTCCATCCGCCCCCTATCTTGCGATCCATCTCGACATCGATCCGGCCGTCGTCGCTGAGCTTCTCCGCGAACGGTCCGGTCATCGACCAAAGGCGGACGATACTCTGATTGCAGGCAAGTACCCACTCGACCCGGAGCTTTTCGATCCTCTGATTCGATTGCTCTCGCTGCTGGAGCGACCACGCGACATACCGGTCATGGCGCCGCTGATCCGGCGGGAGATCATTTGGAAGCTGTTGCATACCGAACATGGTCCGCTGCTCAGTCAGCTCGCTTTCGCCAATGGCCACGCCACGAGAATCGGGCGGACAACGGCCTGGATCAGAGAGCACTACGCCGCGGCGCTGAGTATCCCGGAGCTCGCCGCGAAAGCGAACATGAGCGTTCCGAGCTTTCACCGGCATTTCAAGGCGGTGACGTCGATGTCGCCGGTCCAGTTCCAAAAGCGTGTACGGCTACAGGAGGCGCGTCGGTATCTTTCCGGGGCCGACACGATCTCGTCCGTGGCCTATGACGTGGGCTATGGAAGCGTGTCGCAGTTCAATCGCGATTATCGTCGCCTCTTCAACCTGACGCCGAGCGACGATGCCGCAGCGCTACGCGCCACTCTCAAGCGTGAGCTTGGCAATGTCCGACAATCCGCCGCCTCGAACTGAGATCCAAAGCGTGGGCGTTCGCCGCTTGTGGTCGCGGCAAACGCGCCGACGCAGCGGGCACCCATCAACGGCCTGCGGGCCTTTTGAGGTAAGTACGATGGTATATCTCAAGCGAGGGCCTACCCTGGTGCATCGGACATACCGATGCCTCATCGCGTGGGCTTGTGGCACTCTTTTGTTCTGCGCAGCCGCATTTGCCGATGCCGCGGCGCAGCCGTCTCAACGCACCATCGACAAATTCCGCTCAGCAAGTGGCGACATCACCGTCAGCCCGGTACGGCAGATGAGCGTGGTGATCGAGGGGCCAGGCGGCGTCATCTATACCGATCCTACCGGGGGCCTTGCCCGATATTCGGACTATCCCGCCCCTGACGTCATCTTGATCTCGCACGAGCATGATGAGCATTTTGATGCGGACACGCTGGCGGCTATCGTTGGCCCCGACACGCAACTAGTCGTGCCGCCTTATGTCATGCAAAGGCTGCCCGTGGGTTTGAGAGGCGCCGCCGTCTCGCTGGCGAATGGTGAAAAGTCCGATTTCGGATCGATCGAGGTGGAAGCGATCCCGGCTTATGGCATCAATGGAAGATCCGAGCGTTGGCATCCTCGCGGGCGGGGAAATGGCTACGTGCTCACCGTCGATGGCCGCAGGATCTATGTCGCTGGTTCAACCGACGCTACGCCCGAGATGCTGCAGCTAAGCGATATCTATCTTGCTCTCTTGCCTCTCTACCCACCCTACGCGTTGGGGCCCGACGCCGCGGTGCGTGCGGTTTTGACCTTAATGCCTGAATTTACCTATATCTATCAATACAGAAGTGTACGCACGCGCAATGAATTCTTGCGAAAGATCGAAAGTGCGTCGACGGAATCAAACATCATCGCACGTAATATAGATTCCTGAGCCCAGTTCATTGCTCATTATTTCATTGTCCTTGAGTGGTAACCCCACTCGGCTGGTGGCGCTCATGCCAGACGGTTAATTCAATAGAGTATCTGACCGATATTTGATTCGATCTGCATATTCATGCATATCAATGGGATTTATTATCGCAATTATCGGTAGATCATAAAGGTGTTGAATTTTTACATTGAGAGAGCATCCCATGCGAAATGAAGACCCAATTGGAATCACCAGGCGAAATATGCTGATCGGTACAGCCACTGGCATTGCGGCAATGGCGGCATCTGCGGGTAACGCCTCTATGCAAGAAATGCCCGGCACCGGTCAAGAGATGAAAGATAGCCGAGTGAATGAGCTGGTTGGCAAACGCGTGCTGGTGACAGGCGCCTCGCGAGGCATCGGTGCCGGCATCGCATTGGCGTTTGCGGATAGGGGAGCGGACGTCGTCATTACCTATTTGCATTCGACCGACAAGGCGGCGGAAGTCGTCCGGGCCATCAAGGCGAGAGGTCGGCGTGGTCTGGCCGTTCAGGCTGACAGTGCTGATCCGGCGGCCGTGCGGCGCTCGGTTGAAGATACGGTCAACGGACTCGGTGGCCTCGACATTCTCGTCAACAATGTCGGCATCTCCCGCTCTGGGCCGCTGGCGGAAATGAGCTTCGCCGATATCGACGCGGTCTTGAACGTCAACGCACGCGCCGCCGCTCTCGCCTCGCAAGCGGCTATCCCGCATCTCAAGCAGGGCGGGCGCATCATCACCGTCGGCTCGTGCCTCGCCGAACGTGTTCCGTATCCCAACCTGACGATCTATTCGATGTCGAAGTCCGCGCTCCTCGCTTTCACCCGAGGCCTTGCTCGTGAGCTCGGGCCTCGAGATATCACCGTGAATCTGGTTCAACCGGGGCCGATCGACACCGACCAGAACCCGGCCGATGGCGAGTGGGCCGAGCCGAATCGCCGCCTGACATCGCTTGGCCGCTACGGCAGTCCGGCCGACATAGCGGCTGCAGTGACATTCCTTGCAAGTCCCTCCGCTCACTTCATGACCGGGTCCGTGGTCACTGTGGACGCTGGCTTCAATGCCTGAACGGGGATACTGGATACGTGCAGTGGGCCCGATCGATATCGGTTCCTGCGATGGTTGCTGGTCACGAGCTCAGCGACAGCGTTGGTTCGTCCGCCGATGACGCATCGAGCTACTGAAGCGGACTACCGCGTCGCAGTAGCTGTATCTAAAGCACTCATCCGCCGGCAGCTACTGCTATGGGTGTGGCGAAGCTCAACCATGTGCAATCCTGCATAACTTCTATTCATGCAGGGCATCGCGCTGCCTCTTACGTTCAGCCCGCGGGATATGAATTCGCCATGGAGATGATGTGTTCAGAAAGAAGATTTGCCATCAATGTCTTGGGCTTATGGACATTGCGCAGCAGATAGACCGGTGTGGATATGGGTGTCGAAAAGCGTAAGACGCGGGACTTTCTGGGATCGTGTAGCCGTGCCGACTCCTCATCGAGGAGGCCTATCCCTGCGCCGGCTTCGACGACCTTGCACATCATCGCACCGAGCGAGATCTCGATCTTGCTGGAAAATCCATAGCCGCGCATCAGCATCATCGCCTCGAAATTACGCTGCAACTCATCTGGCGCACTAAGAGTGATGATGCGGCACTCGTCTAGATCGGAGAAATCGATTTCTCGCTTTGCCGCCAAAGGATGTCCCTTGGGCAGAATGCATACGGCGTTGAGATCAAAAAGCTTGGTTTTTTCGAGATTTGCATCCTCCGATCGCGCTTGGGAAATGCCCAGGTCGAGTTCGCCCCGCGCCACGAGCTGAACCGTTTCCGGTGAACTCCGACTGCGGAAGGCGAGCGTGGCATCGGGGTAGTTACGCATGAATTTGGCCGTCGCCTGCGGCAGCCAGGAAATCGACAGTGCGGGAATGCAGCTGATTTCGAGTCGAGCATGCTCCATCTGCTGCAGGTTGCGGGCGAAGGCTTCGAGATGCGCGTAGCCGTCCGTCATCCGCGAGGCTTCCAGATAGAGCGCCCGGCCTTCATCGGTTGCCTGCAATCCTTTGATGCCTCGCAGGAATAGCTGAACACCTAACTCATTTTCCAATATTTTCAATGACTTGCTCACGGCAGGCTGGGAGAGGTCCAGCTTTTCCGCAGCGGCGGTCACGGAGCCGCATTCGATCACAGCGACGAAAACCTCGAACTGCCGGTAGTTCACAATGCATAACTCCAGGATATGAACGCCATGATTTTATGAGTTGACGTAAAGTTTGGCCGGCGATAACGTTCCTTCAGATCGATGCGCCGAGGTGGGCGCCGCATCCAGAAAACAACAAGCCGTGGAGCAAGGCCACTTGGCCCTGCAAGCGACAGAATATCTACAACTATAACAACAGGATCTTCTATGCAACCGCTTCTTTTTTTTGGATTTTTCGTCAGAAGAATAACTTTGGCGCTGCTCATTGCCACGGCCTTTCCGATTGCCGCACAGGCTGCTCCTGATGGCAGTCTCACCATCGCAGTGGGGGCCGACGCTACGACGTTCCATCCGCATGTCAATTCGCTGCCGGTTGGTAACGCCGTCGACATGTTGGTGTTCGAACAGCTCTTCCGCATGGGCGAAGACAATAGCGTCGTTGCGCAGCTGGCCGAAAGCTGGGGCTGGTCCGAGGATGGGATGACCTTCAGTGTCCAGGTCGAGACCGGGCATGTCTTTTCCAACGGTGATCCACTCGATGCTCAAGCGATTGCCGCCTCCTTCAATCAGTTGCTAGATCCCAATAGCGGGTCGATCTATGCCGGACTTTATGCCTCGCTAGGCCGTGCCGAGGCGCAGGGTGAAGATACGGTCGTTTTCCATTTGAACGAAAAGAACGGCCATATTCTGATGCTGCTGGCCAACAGCGCAGCCGGGATCATCGACGTCAAGGCGAATGCCGAGATGGGCGCGGGCTATGGCCGCAAACCGATTGGATCCGGCCCTTATATCGTCGATGAGTTCATCGGTGGCGAGCGCTTCAGTCTCGTCCCGAACCCTCTATACAAAGGTGACTTCGCCGCGACGCTCGAGAAGATCACTTTCATGTCGGTGCCCGAAGACGGCGCGCGCATGGCGCTGATCGAAACCGGCGAGGTGGATATCGTCGATCGCGTACCCGCGGATTCGATCGAAGCGGTGAACGACTCCGGCTTGGCCAAAGTCATCCTGCCGGACAGCATGTTCTCGATCAGTATGGAACTGATCAATTCCGGGGCGCTTGCGGATCCGAGGGTGCGCGAGGCGTTGAACATATCGATAGATCGCGAGGGTATGATCCAGGGCATTCTCGGTGGCCTGGCGACGCCTTCCGTCGGCATGGTCGGGCCCGGTACGGAGGATGCGTTGCGCGCGACCTTTGCGCCAAAACCCTATGATCCGGCCAGGGCCAGGGAGCTATTGGCCGAGGCGGGCTATGGCCCCGGCAAACCGCTGCCCTTGGTGGTGACCTGTCCGAATGGCCGTTACATCAAGGATTCCCAGGTCTGTCAGGCGCTGGCGGCGCAGTGGCAAGCGATCGGTATCGACGCCAAGCCACAGGTGATGGATCTGTCGAACTGGTCGGCCAATAGTCGTTTGCCTTTGGCCGAACGCAAAGACGATATGACCATGGTCGGCCGCGCCACGGCGGGGATCGATTTCACCTTGTATCGGCTGTTCAAGACCGGGGTGAGCACCAATATCTCGGGCTTCAGCGACCCCGAAGTCGACAGGCTGCTGGCCGAAGGGCGGGCATCCAGTGATGCCGATGCGCAGAAGCGGATCTACGGCGAGATCCAGCAGATCATCTGGGATGCGAATCCCTATGTCTTCCTCTGGTATCAGAAACAGGCGCTGGGAGTCGCGGACCGGGTGAAGAACTTCATCATCCGTCCCGATGAAACCATGGTCTTCGACAATGTGTCGGTATCGGATAGCTGAGAGGAGCGATGAATGTACGTCCTCAGGCGCCTACTCGTCGCGGTCCCCACACTCTTTGCCGTCAGTATCCTGGCATTCTGGTTCGTCGACATGATTCCCGGCGACCCTGCCGCCCAGCTGGCGGGGAACATGGCCTCGGATGAGGAAATCGCGGCCATCCGCGGCCATCTCGGGCTCGATCGCTCGCCGATCGCGCGCTATGGCCTGTTTCTGAAAGGCATCGTCGATCCGGAGATCGCTGTCTCGTATCGCACTAGCCGCCCTGTGGTACAGGAAATCGGCGAGCGTTTGCCGAAAACGCTCATCGTCGCGGTCGGCGGACTGGTTCTAGGGGTAGTGTTCGGCGTCGTCACCGGCGTGATCTGCGCCCTGCGTCAGGGCGGCTGGTTCGACGCCATCGTGACGACCATCACTCTGGCCGGGATTTCGATGCCGATCTATTGGCTCGGTTTGCTGTGCATCTGGCTTTTCGCGGTGGAGCTGCGCTGGTTGCCAGCGGCAGGGGCGACGACGCCCTGGCACTTCGTGCTGCCGGTGGTGGTGGTGGCGACGCGCCCGGCTGCGCTGTTCAGCCGTCTGGTGACCGCCAATCTGCTGGAAGTGATGGGCAAGGATTATCTCGATACCGCGCGTTCCAAAGGGCTGAGCGAAACTCGCGTCATCGTGCGCCATGCGTTGCGCAATTCGCTGGTGGCCGCGGTCAGCGTCGCGGGCGTGCAGTTCGGTGGGATGCTCGGCGGATCCGTGGTGACCGAGACCGTCTTTGGCATCCCTGGACTCGGACGCTTGTTGGTGGAGGCGGTCGGCAGCTCCGACTATCCGGTGATCCAGTATTGCGTGCTGATGTTCGCCGCCGTGTTCATCGTCATCAATCTCGCCGTCGACCTGATCGGCCAATGGCTCGATCCCCGCACGCACGAAAAGTCGGCAGCCACGGGGTATGGACGCCCATGACCGTTCCCATCTCCGAAGATCTCTGTGCAACGCACATGCCGAGGCGTCGCAAACCTTCCTTCCAGCTGCTGCGGCGGCTGCTATCCTCGCCCAAGGGCGCGATCGGTCTCGGTATCGTCACCATCATGGTCTTCATCGCGCTGTTCGGCCCCCTCATCGCGCCGCTCGATCCCTACCAGCAGGATTTCCTCGCCACCCTGAAGGGGCCCTCTGCCGCGCATTGGTTCGGAACGGATCAGCTCGGCCGCGACCAGTTCAGCCGGATCCTGTACGGGGCGCACGCTTCGCTCGGGATCGGCATCGGTGGCGTCGCCGTGGCCTTCCTGTTCGGCGTTCCACTCGGTCTCGCGGCGGCATGGTTTCGCGGCTGGCTCGACCAATGGGTGATGCGCTGCGTCGACATCATGCTCAGCTTTCCCGATATCGTCTTCGCGCTGGCGCTCGTCGCTCTGCTGGGGCCGAGTACGACGAACGTGATCATCGCCGTCGGCGTGGTCTCGATCCCGGTGTTCATCCGCACCGCGCGCGCCGTCGCGCTCAGCACCCTGGCTGAACCTTTCGTCGAGGGCAGCGTAGCGCTTGGCTGTTCTCCATTGCGGGTGATGGCGCGGCATGTGCTGCCCAACATCGCGGGGATTCTGGTGACGCTGTCGAGCCTGCTGTTCGCCTCGACGCTGCTGACGGCTTCGGGGCTGAGCTTCCTCGGGCTCGGCACCCAGCCACCCGAACCCGAATGGGGCGCGATGCTGGGCGAAAGCCGCTCCTATATCCGCAGCCACCCCTACATGGCGACTTTCCCCGGCTTGTTTCTCGCGTTCTCGGCGCTTGGCTTCAATCTGCTCGGCGAGGAGCTTCGCAATATCTACGACCCTACCGCCTCGAAGACGCGGCGTGTGCGTTGGTGGCGCAGGCTTCGGGCGAAACCTGGCCGTGAACGATCAGCAGGCAGCGTTGCCGCGCCGGCGCTGGGGGCGGGGCAGGCGGACGTTCTGGTTCGCGCACGTGATCTGGAGGTGTCCTATCTGACCGATTCAGGTGCGCTGCCCGCCGTACGCGGAGTCAGCTTCACGCTGCGTCGGGGGCGCACGCTGGCGGTCGTCGGCGAATCGGGCTCGGGCAAAAGCACGCTGCTGCGGGCGGTTGGCACCATTTTGCCGCGCGGACAGGCCCGGATCACCGCTGGCATCCTTGCGATCGAAGGCGAAAATGTCGACGCCATGTCGGCCACTCGGCTGCAGCAGCTGCGCCGCAGCCATATTGGCGTAGTGTTCCAGGATGCATCGAGCGCGCTGAATCCGGTCATGACCGTGGGAGCGCAGTTGATCGAAGCGATCCTGTCGGGCAATCCGATGCCCAAAGCGCAGGCCCGCAGCCGTGCGGTGGAACTTCTTACCGCGGTGCAGATCGCGGACCCGAAGCAGCGGCTCGATCAATATCCACATCAGTTTTCGGGTGGGATGAAGCAGCGCATCGTCATCGCCATCGCGCTGGCCCAGGATCCCGATATTCTGCTGGCGGATGAACCGACCTCGGCGCTGGACGTAACGATTCAACAGCAGATCCTCGTGCTGCTGCGTCGAATGCAGTTGGAAAATCGGATGGCGATGATGCTGGTGACCCACGATCTCGGGCTGGTGTCGCGCTACGCCGATGATGTGGCGGTGATCTACGGCGGCCGGATCGTCGAGACCGGTTCGGTCGAGGATGTGTTCCGCCATCCGTTGCATCCCTATACCCAGGCGTTGCGGGCGGCGGCGCCGACGCTGCATGGCGCAGGCGAGGGCAAGCGGCTGATGGCGATCACCGGTGACCCGCCGATGCTCGGGCAGTTCCCGCCGGGATGCAGCTTCGCCCCGCGCTGCAGCCGCGCCCAAGGGCGCGCTCGATGCCAGACCCAGGCCCCCGCAGCGCGCGCCGTCGGCGGTCAGCTGGTTGCTTGCCATTTCGCCGAGGAGCGCTGAGATGCCCTATGGCGATGCCTCGAGCGACGTGATCCTGAGCATACGCGGCCTGTCGGTCGAGTTCACCCTGCCGCGCCCGCTGTTCAGCAAGGCGCCCGGCCGCCGCGTGCAGGCCGTCGACGACGTCAGTTTCGACGTGCCGCGCGGATCTTGCTTCGGCATCGTGGGGGAATCCGGTTCGGGTAAAAGTACGCTGGCGCGTGCGATCACCGGCCTGGTGCAGGTCTCGGCGGGCGAGATCCTGCTGGACCAACAGCCGATCCAGTCGCTGAAGCCGCGTGAAAAGCGCAAGCTCCGGCGGCGAATACAGATGGTGCTGCAGGACCCCCGGGCCTCGCTCGACCCGCGTCAGACGGTCTACGAGGTTCTGCGCGAGGCGCTGATCGTCCACGGTATCGAGCGCAGTCGCGAAGGTCAGCGGCGGCGGATCGCACAGGCGATTCGTCAGGTCGGGCTGAATGTCGCGCATCTAGGGCGCTACTCGAACGAACTTTCAGGCGGGCAACGACAGCGCGTCGCCATCGCGCGGGCAATCATCTGCGAGCCGGAAATCGTGGTTCTGGACGAGCCGGTCAGCGCGCTGGACGTGTCCGTACAGGCGCAGATCATCAACCTTCTGGTTGATTTGCAGGAAACGCTCGGGCTGACCTATCTGTTCATCACCCATGATCTGGCGCTGGTCAGCCGGTTCGCCGATGCGACCGGGGTGATGTATCTGGGCCGGTTCGTCGAGCATGGTCCGACTCGACGGGTGTGCGACGCGCCTGCCCATCCCTATACCGACAGCCTGCTCTCGATCGTGGCGCAAGACGACCCGGAAGCGGCAAGGGCCAACCCCGTGCGCTTGCTCGAAGGCCAGGTGCCCAGTCCGCTTGCGCTTCCTACGGGCTGTGCTTTCCACACCCGTTGCCTCCATGCCCGAACGTTAGCGACGCATACGGACCCGCACAGGCTGGTGATCGCGGACGGGCATCGCTTGCCACGTCTTTGCGTCGAGATGCGCCCACAGGCTGGGCCGCGTGGTGGCACCCGCGCTACGCCCGAAGACTGTCTTTGCCATTTTCCTCTTCGCCGCGCGCCGGCGCAGACATCCGAACCGCAAATGCCGGTGGCAGGCCGGTAATGGAGATCAAAATGACGCAACCGAGATCGATGATGAAGATAGGCATCAACATGGTGCAAAACGGCGGCCATAGTTCTGGCTGGCGCCATCTGGATGCCGACCCCGACATCGCCAATGATTTCGAAGGCTATGCCCGGATCATCAAGATGGCCGAGGATGCCAAGATCCATTTCGTTTTCCTCGCCGATGGCGCGGCGGTGCGCATCCCGCACAGCAATGCCGAAGAGCTTAGCTATCATGGCCATATCGACAGGTTCGAGCCGCTGACGCTATTGGCGGCGCTGGCCGCGATCACGTCGAAGATCGGGCTGATCTGCACGGCATCGACCACCTATAACGAACCCTATACGCTGGCGAGGAAGTACGCCTCACTCGACCATATCAGCCACGGTCGGGCGGGCTGGAATCTGGTGACCGGCTGGAGCGAGGACGAGTCGCTGAACTTCAATCGCGATACGCTGATGGAGCATGCGCAACGCTACGCGAGAGCGAACGAGTTCGTCGATGTGGTCACCGGTCTGTGGGACAGCTTCGACGATGACGCCTTCATTGCAAACAAGGCCAGCGGGCAGTATTTCCGCCCCGAAGGCATGCATGTGCTGAACCACCAGGGTGAGTTCTACAAAGTGCGCGGCCCGCTGAACCTGCGTCGCTCGCCACAGGGGCATCCGGTGATCGCGCAGGCCGGCAGTTCGGTGCCCGGGCGCGACCTCGGAGCGCGGGTCGCGGACATCATCTATACGGGACAGAAGGACCTGCAACTGGCGCAGGAATTCTTCGCGGATATGAAGGCAAGAGTAGCGGCGGCGGGCCGCGACCCGTCCCAGGTGCTGGTGATGCCGGGCCTGATGCCGATCATCGGCGCGACCGAGGCCGAAGCGCAGGCCCGGATGGCGGAGCTCAAGTCCCTCGTCCACCCCGAGGTGGGGATGCAGCTCATTTCCAAGACCTTCGGCGATCTGAGCCATCTTGATCCGGAGGACCCGGTGCCTTTGCCGCTGCCGGAATCGAATGGGGTCAAGAGCGCGCGCGATCAATGGGAGCGCCGCCTGCGGGAAAAACCGATGACGGTGCGTCAGGTCTATGAAGAGATATCCCTCTCCTCAGGGCACTGCGTGGTTTGTGGAACCGTCGAAACCATCGCCGATCACATGCAGCGCTGGTTCGAAAGCGGTGCCTGCGACGGCTGGAACCTGATGGCTCCCTATTTCCCGAGTGGCGCCGAGGACTTCATCACCAAGCTCATCCCGGAACTGAAGCGGCGTGGCATATTCCATCGCGAATATGAAGGAGAGACCTTGCGCGCTAATCTCGGTCTAAACCCGGTTCCCGACCTGAAAAACAAATCGAACGATGGGCGCTCGAAAAGCGATGATCGTATTTCGATGTCGAACTGAGTCCTCTCTACCCGCGCTCTTGCGGGAGAGATTGTCGAAAAGTGTGATGTCTTCGATTCGATATCACAGGTGCGTTTCGCAGTGAAACCGCAGTGCCCGACCTTGTTCCTGCCAGGAAAGGAAAAACCATGGCCCAGACTCGCCAAATAAAGCTCGGATTATCCTGTCGATACCTGGGTTATCACGTCGCCGCCTGGCGTCACCCGGACGTTCCGTCGGGTGGCGCGCTCAGCCTGCAACACTTTCTCAAGGTCGCAAGAAAGGCCGAAGCTGAAAAGATCGACATGATCTTCTTCGCAGACAGCGTAGGTGTACGCGAGGACGACCTGCCGCCTGGTTCCGCCGCCCGCAGCATGAAGAATGCGGAGCTGGAACCAACCACGCTGTTGTCGGCTATCGCCGCTTGCACGCAAAGCATCGGTCTCGTGGCGACCGCATCGACAAGCTACAACGAGCCGTTCAACGTCGCCCGCCGCTATGCCTCGCTCGATCACATCTCCGGGGGGCGGGCCGGCTGGAACGTCGTCACCTCTTGGTCTGAGCAGGAGGCCTGGAATTTCGGCCGTGACCAGCATTTCGATTACGACACGCGCTATGCGATGGCGGATGAATTCGTCGATGTCGTGGCGGGACTGTGGGACAGCTGGGAACCGGACGCCTTCTTGCGGGACAAGCAAAGTGGCCTGTTCTATGACCCGGAGAAGCTGCACATCCTCAATCACCAGGGGCGCTTCTACAGGGTCAGAGGGCCGCTGAACTCGGCGCGCACGCCGCAGGGAAGACCCATCATCGTGCAGGCCGGAGGCTCCGAGCCGGGGCGGGATCTTGGCGCGCGGGCGGCAGACGTCATCTACTCCTCTGCCCATTCGATCGAGAAAGCGCAGGCCTATTATGCCGACATGAAGGCCCGCGTGGCTGCCTATGGTCGCGATCCCTCCGAGCTCCTGATCATGCCCGGCGTGACTTTCTATGTCGGCGAAACGATGGAGCGGGCCAAAGCCAAGCAAGACTTGTTGCAGCAATTGATCGAGCCGCAGGTGGGCCTGTCGATCCTTTACCACCATTTTGGTGACCTGCGCGATTACGATATCGATGGTCCACTGCCGGAGCCCAAGCATGCCAAGGTCAAGTCACTGGCCGACAGTCTTTACCAGATGGCGCAGGAGAATAATCTGACGATCCGGGATGTCTACCTGACGGTGGCGGCGGGAAATTCTGGCTGGACCATCGTGGGGACGCCTGAGTCGATCGTCGACGAACTGCAGAGTTGGTCGGAAAAAAATGCCGCGGATGGATTCAATATCTGCCCCGCGACGCTGCCCAACGGCATGGAAGACGTCGCTGAATTCATCCTGCCGGAGCTGCGTGCGCGCGGCATGTTCCGCACCGAATACGAAGGCCCGACGCTGCGCGAGAACCTCGGATTGGCGCTGCCGGAACTGGGTGACATCGTCTCACGCCATGGCCGCAAGGTCGTATCACTATGAGCATGCCGCGCGGGCGATATCGGGAGTGGGCCGAATGACGACAGTGACCGACAACGTCGTGGAAGGGGACGCCGCCACCTTTCGCGGATTGTGGCGCGGTGTTGGTTCGACCGTGGCGTTGATCGCTACCGAGTGGGAAGGGCAGCGTCATGCCATGCTGGCAACCGCGGTTACTTCGGTGTCGATGGAGCCGCCTTCGCTGCTGATCTGCGTGAACCGTGCAGCTTCGGCCCACGACGCATTGACGCGCAGGGGAGCGTTTTCGCTCGGCATTCTCGGCCACGCAGTGCGCGATCTGGCGGCGGCGATTGGACGCGCCTCGGGGCCTGAGCGGTTTGCGCAAGGGGATTGGCACGGCCTCGCGGCCGCCGGACGGCAGACCGATGGCCTGCCGTGGCTTGGTCAGGCGCAGGCAACGCTTTTTTGCGTGACCGATCAGCGTTTCGATTATGGTACCCATACCGGCCTGATCGCCCGCATCGACCGGGCGATCGGAACCTCGGGCGACGATCCACTGATCTATTGCCAAGGCAGCTACGGGCGGTTTTCCGCAGGGATGTGATCCCGGCGCACGTTCTACAGCATGGAGATACCGTAGGTCGGTACTGCCAAAGGCGATGTGTTCGTCGACAAAGAGGTGATCGGGCCTGACAGCTGGAGCTTTAGCGAGTCATGCAGACATATCACTCTCGCTCGATGGAATGCTCGATCGAGATGGTGGAAAAAGGGTCCAAGAAGCCTTACAAGAGATCATGGCTATGCGGCATGCTCCTCCGGCATTAATTCAACAGATGTGTTGCACATGGAGTCCGCAACCGCCATCCGAGTTTGTCGCAGAGTGGGGGGATCTGAACGCCAAGCGGGAGTCGATGCCGAAGGACGCTGCATGAAAAAGTAACGGCGTCAGGCATCGTCCATGTTGACAGTCCCCAGGCTTTAAAGAACTATAGATACAACATTACGTTCCTTAGGGTAACGTTTCTAAAAACAATAAAGGCGTCACGATCCTTCAATAGGAATGGATATGAAACGAACTCTTGCTTATACCGCCGCGATTGTTCTTGGCCTGGGTGCGGTGCCTGCAGTGGCCGGACCATCGGACAATTCGCTGGTCTGGGCTTCCGACAGCATGCCATCCAGTATCGACTTCTATACCCATACGATTCGTGAGGGTATCGTTCTCGGACACCACATCTGGGACACGCTGATCTATCGCAATAACGACACTAACCAGATCGAACCGCATCTGGCCGAATCTTTCGAGTGGATCGACGACACCACGATAGAATTCAAACTGCGACATGGGGTCAAGTTCCATGACGGCAGCGACTTTACGGCGGATGATGTCGTCGGCACGGTCGAATATGTGACTTCCCACGCGACTGTTCAGTCGATCTTCTTTCTCGAAGGAGCTGAGAAGATCGATGACTATACCGTGCGGTTGAAGACCAAAGGCGTGTTTCCCGCCGTGCTGGAATATCTTGCCAACGTCCTTCCGATCTATCCGTCGGATTATTATGCCGAGGTCGGACCTGAGGGTATGTCGCGCCAGCCCATCGGCACCGGGCCCTATCGCGTGACCGACGTCGTCGCCGGCGAGCGGGTGAAGATGGAAGCCTTCCCCGACTATTTCGGCGGCGTGAAGGGCAAGCCTTCTATCGAAAAGCTGGAATTCCGTCGTATCGCAGAGTTCAACACACAAGCCATCGAGCTGATGACCGGCAACCTGGACTGGATCTGGCGCGTCCCGCCGGATGCGGTACAGCAGTTCGAGGGCCAGTCGCAGCTCAAGGTCGAATCCGGTGACACGCTGCGCATCGGCTTCATCGGCATGGATGCCGCAGGTCGCACCGGTGACACTGCGCTGAAGAATCTCGAGGTGCGCCGTGCGATCAACCATGCCATTAATCGCGACGGCATCCGCGAAGCGATGATCGGCCCTGGTTCGCAGACCATCGACACTGCCTGTGCACCACCTCAGTTCGGCTGCATCGCGACCGAGGTCACCACCTATGACTACGACCCCGCGAAAGCGAGGGAGATGCTGGCCGAAGCGGGCTATCCCGACGGATTTTCGCTCGACTTCTATGGTTATCGCGACCGTCCCGTGGTCGAGGCGATCATCGGCGATCTGGCTGCTGTGGGTATCAGGGCGAACCTGACCATGCTGCAGGCCTCGGCCATCGCGCAGGCTCGGACCGAGGGACGCACGCCGATGTGGTTCCAGGCGTGGGGGTCGTCCTCGATCCTGGATGTCAGTGCGGGACCGGGCTACTGGTATGACGGGTCCTCCGTCGACTATGCCCGCGATGCCGAAACGACGGCGCTGCTTAACGAAGGCAACACCACCATC
The DNA here is from genome assembly GCF_001648175.1 of Halotalea alkalilenta. NCBI lineage: Bacteria > Pseudomonadati > Pseudomonadota > Gammaproteobacteria > Oceanospirillales > Halomonadaceae > Halotalea > Halotalea alkalilenta. The sequence goes on from NZ_CP015243.1 coordinate 2,374,360, forward strand.
GATCCCGAAGCCCGCAAGGCCGCTTATGCCAAGGCGCTCGGGCGCATCTCGGATCAGGCGTTCCAGGTGCCGATCTTCACCTATGCACTGAACTACGTTTACGACGGCAAGCTGAATTTCACCCCCGTGCCCGACGAGACGCCACGCTTTTTCGAAGCGAGCTGGAACGAGTGATCCCATGTCCCGCGCCGGTTCCGGCGCGGGACCCTCCCACTATCGGTGATCGGTGAGACATGGCTCGATATCTGATGCAGCGGATCGGTCTGGCGCTGCTCGTCTGCGTTGCCGTTTCGCTTTTGGCCTTCACCCTTCTGAACGCGTCGGGCGACGTCGCGATCGCGGTGGCGGGCGAGGAAGCCACCGCCGCCCAGATCGAGGCGATCCGCGAAGATCTGGGTCTCAACCGGCCGCTGGCGGTGCGTTATGGCGAATGGTTGGCCAGCGCGGTACAGGGGGATTTCGGTAACTCGCTATTTTTCCGACAGCCGGTGGCCGAGCTGATCGCATACCGGCTGCCCAATACCATGACGCTGGCGGTGATGGCGCTTGGCGTCATGCTCGCGCTGTCGGTTCCCTTGGGCGTCGCGGCCGCACTGAAGCCCAATAGCATCATCGACCGCGCCGCGATGCTGATCGCGGTACTGGGGCAGGCCATGCCCAATTTCTGGTTCGCGTTGATCCTGATCGTGGTGTTTTCGCTGACCCTGGGCATCGCGCCGCCGTCGGGCTCGGCCACGCTGGGGCATTTCGTGCTGCCCGCCATCGCGCTTGGATATTACTCCACCCCGCCGATGATGCGGCTGATCCGGCAGGGCATGATCGAGGCGCTGTCTTCCGACTACATTCGCACAGCCCGGGCCAAGGGCATCAGCGGTTGGAAAGTGGTGTTCAAGCATGCGCTGCGCAACGCGGTCATCCCGGTGGTTTCGCTGACCGCCGTGCAGTTCGGCAATATGCTGGGTGGATCGGTGGTGATCGAGACGGTGTTCGGCATTCAAGGGCTCGGCTTCCTGGCATGGGAATCCATCTCGCGCATGGACCTGCCAGTGGTGCAGGCGGTGCTACTGATCGTCGCCGTCTTCTACGTCGTCATGGTCCTGCTGGCCGACTTCATCAACGCCTGGCTCGACCCGAGGATCCGTACCCAATGAACGGTCCGGAACTCATCCTCCCCAAAACGCGCCGCAAGGGTTTTGCCGCCCGCGCCTTCGCCAACCCGGCCTTCCTCTGCGGCGCGGTCGTGCTGGGCCTGATCTTCGTCATGGCGGTCTTTGCGCCCTTGATCGCGCCTTACGATCCGCTGGCGCAGAACATGACGAACCGCACCGCTTCGCCCTTCTGGCTGGCAGGGGCGGACTGGGCGCATCCCTTCGGCACCGACGGTCTGGGCCGTGATTATCTGAGCCGGATCATCTATGGCGCGCGCATCTCGTTGCTGATCGGGATATTCACCGTGATCACCTCAGGGATCATCGGCACCGTGATGGGGGTGTTGGCGGGCTATTTCGGCGGCAAGGTCGATCTGGTGATCAATTTCCTGATCATGACGCGCCTGACGCTGCCGGTCATCATGGTGGCGCTGGCGGTAGTCGCGATCTTCGGCGGCTCGCTCATCGTCGTCGTGTTGGTGCTGGGACTATTGCTGTGGGACCGCTTCGCGGTCGTCATACGCTCCGCGGTGATGCAGATCCGCAATCAGGAGTACATCCAGGCCGCGCAGTCGATGGGTTATTCCACCCCGAAGCTGCTGGTCAAGGAACTATTGCCCAACATCTTCGATCGCTTCGCCGTCATCGCTACTTTCGAAATGGCGCACGCGATCCTGCTCGAGGCCTCGCTGTCCTTCCTCGGTCTTGGCGTTCAACCGCCGACACCCTCATGGGGCCTGATGGTGGCCGAGGGGCGCCAATATCTACTGTTCGACAGCTGGCTGATCCTGATCCCCGGTGCCGCAATCTGCGTTCTGGTGCTGGCGATCAACATGATGGGCGATGCTTTGCGCGATGTGCTGGCCCCCGAAAACAGGAACTGAGAGACCGACATGACCCGTTCGACCGTTGTCGCCGATGCCGGAGCCTATGTGACCGGAGGTGCCTTTCTGAACGAGATGCGGGAGCGCCTGGCGATCCCGTCCGAAAGCCCTCGCGAAGACAGCGCCCCTGACCACCTGCGCTATCTGAACGAACAGATGCGCCCAATGCTTGAAGGCATGGGCTTCACCTGCCGGATTCTGCCGAACCCGAAGCTCGAGCGTGTCCCCGTGATGTTCGCCGAGCGGATCGAGGACTCGTCCCAGCCCACCATTCTGACCTATGGCCATGGTGACGTACTGTGGGGCATGGCAGGCGACTGGAAGGAGGACCGCAGCCCGTGGGAGGCGACGCTTGCCGACGAGCGCATCTATGGCCGGGGTGCCGTCGACAACAAGGGACAGCACACGATCAACCTCGCCGCGCTGCGTCTGGTGCTGGAAGCGCGTGGCCGTCTTGGTTTCAACGTCAAGGTGCTGATCGAGATGGGCGAGGAATCCGGTTCTCCGGGTCTTGCCGAGATCGCGCAGGACCACAAGGACCTGCTGGCGGCGGACGTGCTGATCGCGTCTGACGGGCCGCGCGTTTCGACCCATGTGCCGACGGTGTTCCTTGGCGCACGCGGCGGGCACGGGTTCCATCTGATCTGCGAGCTGCGTGACGGCGCGTATCACTCCGGCAACTGGGGGGGGCTGCTGCCCAACGCGGGCATCCGTCTGGCCCACGCGCTGGCCACGATCACCGACGCCAAGGGACGGATCAACATCCGCGAATGGACACCGGGCGCGATTCCCGCGAACGTTCATGCCGCGCTGAAGAATATCGAGATGGAAGTTGGCCCCGACGATCCCGAGACCGACCCCTCATGGGGCGAGCCGAACCTGACCGGTCCCGAGCAGGTCTATGGCTGGTGCAACTTCGAGGTGCTGGCCTACCATTGCGGCCGCCCCGAAGCTCCGGTGAACGCCATTCCCGGCTCGGCAAAGGCCACCTGCCAGCTTCGCTATGTCGTCGGCGTGGACCGCGAACGCATCCTGCCTGCCCTGCGCGAACATCTGGATGCAAACGGCTTCCAGGATATCCGCATCCAGCCTATGGATCGTGGCTTCTTCCGCGCCACCCGCACCGACCCCGACAATGCCTGGACCCGTCTGGTGGTGGCCTCGATCAAACGAACCACCGGCAAGGAGCCCGCGGTTCAGCCGAACTTCGGCGGCTCGCTTCCCAACGAGGTGTTTGCCGAAACGCTTGGCATGCCTACCATCTGGATCCCGCATTCGCACCCGTCCTGTTCGCAGCACGCGCCGGACGAACACATGATGGTCAGCGTTGCAAAAGAGGCGGCGGAGATGATGGCCGGTCTGTTCTGGGACATCGGTGAAGGAAAGCTGCGGCCATGACGCAGGCCGTCCTATCGGTGCGTGGCCTTACGGTCGATCTGCCCAAAAATGGTGATCGTCCCCATGCGGTCAGCGGCCTTTCCTTCGACATCCACCCGAACGAGATCGTCTGCGTGGTGGGCGAAAGCGGTTCGGGCAAGTCGGTCACAGCCTTCACCGCAATGGGTCTGTTGCCCAAGGCACTGAAGCCTTCGGGCGGGCAGATGCTGTTCGAGGGACGGGATCTGCTGAAGATGTCGGGCCGTGAACACGCTCGGTTGCGCGGCAAGCGCATTGCAATGGTGTTTCAGGAGCCCATGACCGCGCTGAATCCCTGCTTTACCGTAGGTGACCAGATCGAGGAGATCTTCACGGCCCACACCGAGTTGGCTAAAGCCGAACGCAAGGCTCGTACGATGGCCCTGCTGGAGGAGGTTCGCCTTCCTGACCCGTCTCGCATCTATTCAAGCTTTCCGCATCAGCTTTCGGGCGGGCAGCGCCAGCGTATCGTGATCGCCATCGCGCTTGCGATGGACCCGACGCTACTGATCGCGGACGAGCCGACGACAGCGCTGGACGTGACGACGCAGGCGCAGATTTTGTCGATGTTCAAGACTTTGAAATCTTCGCACAGTGCGGGAATCCTGTTCGTCACACACGATTTCGATGTGGTGGCGGAAATCGCGGATCGTGTCGTGGTGATGCAAAAGGGCCTCATCGTCGAACAGGGCAGCGCGGATGAGGTGCTGAACGATCCCCAGCACCCTTATACCCGCCAGCTTATCGCCGCCGTCCCTCGTAAGCGCGAGGATACGCCCGAACCGCTGAGTGACGAGATCGCGCTGCGTGTGCAAGGGCTGAAGAAGAGCTATCACGTCGCCGGCACGCTGACGAGGAGGGCGCGCACGGTTCACGCGCTGCACCCGACGGATTTCACCGTCCGCAAGGGTGAGACGCTGGGCATCGTCGGCGAAAGCGGCTCGGGCAAGACGACGTTGGTGCGCTGTCTGATCCGCCTGCTGGACCCCGACGACGGTGCGATCTGGATCGGCAACCGCAACTTCGCACAAGGCTCGCGGGCGAGCCTGCGGGCTGCGAGGAAGGACATCCAAATCGTCTTTCAGGACCCCTATGGATCGCTCAATCCCCGGCGCTCGATCGGCGAGCAGCTGATCGGCGCACCGATGAACTTCGGCGTCTCGCGCAGCGTCGCCTGGGAGCGTGCAAAGCGGCTGATGAAGATCGTGAGGCTGGAGGAGGAGGCGCTCTACCGCTATCCGTCACAGTTCTCGGGCGGGCAGCGTCAACGTATCTGCATCGCACGCGCGTTGATGGTCGAACCCAAGATCCTGATCGCGGACGAAGCGGTGTCCGCACTGGACGTGTCGGTGCAAAAAGAGGTGCTGCTGCTCCTGGCCGACATCAAGCGCAACATGGGACTGACGATTTTGTTCATCACCCACGACCTGCGTGTCGCCGCGCAAATCTGTGACAACCTGATCGTGATGAGCAAAGGCGGTATCGTGGAGCGTGGGACCGTGGCCGAGGTTTTCGGCAATCCGCAGCAGCCCTATACCCGCCAGCTTCTGTCGGCCATGCCGGGACGCAAGTGGGAGACGCCGGATTTGGCGTGACGAAAAGGGATAGGGTGCGAAGCCGGACCTTAATTATTAGTAATATGAAATAATGGCTTGTCGTTGCGGCACCACGTCGACATTGCTCCGCTCAGCCATGCGCATAGGCGAGTCAGCAACTCTGAGCTGGAAATACTACTTTGGATAGCTGAGTCCATGTGCGTTCCCAACAGGCTTGAACGGGTTCCGCTTCTGGGCTGCCGCTCATGTTGGTGGATGCATTGGGCAGGATTGTCCATAGCATTCGACAAGAATAGTGCCGCATAGTGTAGGTACCGAGAAGTACGCACACCTCGCGCCTCATCGTGTCAGGGATGCGGTCGAGAAACTCGATTCACAATCCACTCACACGCAAAATCCTGTGCTGTTGGATGATTTTCTGGAACGAAGGAAAAGAGTAGGAAGAACAATTATTTAGAAATGGTGCCGGCCATGGGACTCGAACCCACACACCTTTCGGCACAGGAACCTAAATCCTGCGTGTCTACCAATTCCACCAAGCCGGCACGGCGGGCGACATTATGCCTGCCGAGGCTTGGTGAGTAAAGAGTCATCAACGCCCGGTGCGCAGGGGCCGTGTGCTTCGGGCGCTCCTTACGGTGTTTCCCTCGCAAGTCGGAGTTGCGCTCGGACCTCTGCATAGGGGCAGTGCGGGGCAGCGCACTCGTTATGCTGGGGCGGTGTGGGGGATGTTGAAAAGGCCCAGTGATACGTGGATAGGCCTCGATCTAGTGACAGGATCCGTTTTCATGCGCTGCTCAAGGACTCGAAGAGTTCTTTCACGCTTTTTCTGTCTGTCTTGACGGTGATTTCCACGCAGTCGGCCAGTTGATTGATTATGAATATGCCAGGCTTGGACTGAGGTTTTTTTCTCAAGGTATTTCTGTCATATAGGTAGGCGTGCACATAGATGGACCCCTTGCACCGTGATCCATAAGACTCCAGCGCTTTGCGCAATTCTCCTATGGTTCTTTTCTGGCCAATATGGAAAGGCGACTTTTGATCGTACACGATGATCTCTCCCTGCCGATTGAGAGCTATACGGTATATCACAGGGTTTTCAGCAGAAGAGGTCATTTAAATTATGTTTTTTAGATGTTTTTGTAAAATGAATTGGCGATGGATGAAATGGTGGTCTGGGGGACGAAATGAACGACTGGGGTGGGTTAACAACGGCGCCACTGGATGAAATAATCGTTCGGTTAATGGTCAAGGTATAACCGGTAAACCCTCGTTTCGCCCAATGCTGTTATCAGCTTCAGGAAGATTCGAATATCGCCTTGCAGCGATTCACCCATTGAAAAGCCGGTATTCAAAAGACGGATGCAGTCAGCCGGCGTGGCAACTTGAACCGACGTACCTGAAGATGCCGCAACAGTTACGGGGTGTTCGCCATGCCTTTCGTTGCGGGTCGGGCCCAATGGAAGGATCGGCCTCAAGCAAGCCATTCGCGCGACGATGGAAAGATTGGGTCGGCGCGAGTGAGGAGGCGGGATGCGGGTATTTCCTTGGTGGGAGAGGGCGCTGCTGCGCCTGCTTCCTGGACATTGCCCCTTGTGTCTGGGCGTGCCACTGCGTGGGATGCCATGGTGCGCTGCGTGTTTCGCGGCGCTGCCGCGCAACCGGGCGGCGTGTCTTGGCTGCGCCGAGCCGCTGCCGGGCGGTGCGCGTGGCTTGCACTGCTCACGCTGTTTGAGCGCGCCGCCGTTGATGAGCTCGAGCAGGGCGCCGCTGGTGTTTTGCGATGAGATCGCTTGGCTGGTGAGGCGCTTCAAGTTCGAGGGGGACTTCCGTGCCGGACGTCTGCTGGTGGAGTTGGCGCTGACGGTGCTGATCGAGTCCGATGAGCGGGACTGGGGCGCGCGATTCGACGTACTGCTGGCGGTGCCTTCGGACGCAGTGCGCGTCCGCGAGCGCGGATTCGACCATGCCGACTGGCTGGCCCGACGCTTCGCCAGGCGGGTCGGCATGCCCCTGCTGCGCGCACGGCGCCTGCGGGCAACCGGCAGTCAGCGTGGGCTCGGACGTCGGGCGAGGCAGCGCAATCTCACTGAGGTCTTTAGCTTGGCCATCTCACCTCCGCCTCGTGTGCTGCTGTTCGATGATGTGATGACGACAGGCGCGACGTTCGAGGCGCTGGCGCAGTGCTGCTTCGATGCGGGATGCCTCGAGGTTGCGGCGCTGGCGCTTGCGCGCACGCCACGGAGTCTGCCGACCAGGCGATGAGGGGCAGAGCAAACGCAGGCGGAAGTTGGTACAGGAGCGATGCGTCCCGGCGATGACAGGCCATCGCCGGGAACCTCGCCGGCTCAGGCGGCAGTGACCGCGCGGTTGAGCGATTCGGCGACGGCAATGGCGCTTTCCCGGGACTCATGGCGGCTGAGCGCGGCGTCGTCACGGGGCGTGCGGCGAACCACCAGCCAGTAGGCCGGGGCAGGATCTGCGTCATGGAGATAATAGGGAATGACGGCGTGATGCATGGCGGAGCCCTCTAGTTATTCGTTGTTGGCGACACACCTTACTACCTTAGTCGGGCTGGGCTGCTCAGGCCAACGTCCAAGTGGGGTGGTATGTACCAAATTGGCGTGATGGCGTCTTGGGGCTCGGATGCCAGGTGCTACCTGCGCTCAGATAGGGTTAATTCCGCCAGGCGGATGGTGCGTTCATGCTTGTAGGACATTTCCTCCAGGCAGGTGACGATGGATAAATTTACCTGGCTAGTGGCGCTGATGTTCATCCTGGCGCTTGGCCTGACCCTCTACGTCAGGATGTATTGAGTCCTCGAGCAGGGGCTAGCCGCGTCCGCGCTTGCGTTTGGCGCGACGGCGATTGCGAGACAGGCGCACCTCGGGAGAAGGAAAGACCCAGACCTTGGCGATGATGAAGACGAGCAGTATGAGGATCGCCAGGGCTAGACCGAGATAGGGAAGAATGCCGGCCAGCCATAGGAGCGGCGCTTCCGAATCAGCGGTTTGCATTGCATGGACTCCTTGATGACGAAAGCCGAATGGACGCCGCTGCCAATGATTCCAGGTGGTGGCAGCGATGACGAAGGGCTGAATTTCATGATCACAAACGCAGGTGCGCGTCATGCGCTGCTCGCGATGGCATCCGGTGCCGTACTGCTGCTTTCCGGATGCGCATCCCAGCAGACCAACGAAGCGATCCAGGGCACCGCAGAGATCACTCGCGCAGTATTGCAAGTGTTCACGCTGTGATCGTGGTGGTCGATTCGTCGGCTGCAGGTCGCGCGAGTGTACCTAGGTGCACTGACAGCGTCGATGGCAGGTGAGAGGCTAAGCAAGAGCAAGGAGCGCTGCAAGCGCAGGATGCGAGTCGAAGATCGAGGTTCCTGACGTTTTCACTCTTCTTTCGACCCACTTCGTTCGTTGAAGTGGGTTTTTTTTCGTCCATCGCCTTTGATATGGGGCATTCTATGGCGGTGTTGGTCGCCGCTCGAGTTTCACGCCCCCGCGCTCTTGGATGGATGCTCCATGTGCTTTTTCTTCTACGTGCTCGATGTGATCCTGCCCCCGCTGAGCGTCTATTTTCAGACCGGACTGAGCACCACCCTGCTGCTCAATCTGCTGCTGACCCTGCTGGGCTGGGTGCCGGGAATCATCCACGCGCTGATGGTCACCGGTGAACTTTGTTGAGCAATGCGTCGCCGAAGGGCGCTCGAGCTCCTATACTGTCGGGCTCTCGATGCGGCCCAGAATGCGATGATATCGATGCCCACACTGCTTAACCTGTCGATACTGGCGCTGGCCTCGCTGCCGGTGCTGTGGCGCTGGTGGCAGTGGTGCCGGCGGGGAGGCGCGTGGTGGCCGCGGCGCGACGATGAGCCACAGCGGCGCGCGTTCGCGCGCGAGGTGAAAGGGCCGCTGTTCGCCTCGCTGAGCCTGGCCGTCCTTGCCATGCTGGTGCTCCACCACCGGTGAGACCGTTCGCCTGGCAGTGAGATTGTCCTCCTAGCTTCGGAGACCCGATGCCACCCGATATCCGCCCCCCACCTTTTTCAACTCTCGATCCGATGATGATCGCCGACGCGATCGAATCCCTGGGCTTTTCGCTCGGTTCGGAGCCGTTCGCGCTGAACAGCTACGAGAACCGGGTAGTCTCGTTTCGCGACGACGATGGCGGGCGCTGGGTGGCGAAGTTCTATCGCCCCGGGCGCTGGTCGAATGCCGCGATCCTCGACGAGCATGCGCTGCTAGGGCGGCTCGAGACCGATGGGGTGCCGGTTGGGCCGCTATGGCGCGACGCCGGTGGGAGAAGCCTGTTCGAGTTTTCCGATCAGCGCCTGGCGATCTTCGCCCAGGTCCCCGGGCGGGCGCCGTCGCTGGACGACCCCGCCCAGCTGTTCGCGCTGGGGGAGGTGATCGGCAGGATGCACGCCAGCGCGCAGTCGCTGGAGCTTCTCCACCGTCCGCATTTCGATGCGGTGTCGAGCTGCAGCGCCAGCCGCGAAACGGTGCTGACCAGTGGTCGGCTGCGCGGGCGGCTCGCCACCGATTACGCCGACATCTCCGCGCGGCTGATCGAGTCGATCGAATCCCTGCGCCTGCCTGATGCCGCCTCGATCCTGGTGCATGGCGACTGTCATGTCGGCAATCTGCTCGGTGACGGTGAGCACTTCGCCCTGGTCGATTTCGACGACTGCATGTACGCCCCGGCGGTGCAGGACCTATGGATGTTGCTCGGTGACGATCACGAGCAGGGCTGGCGTGCGCAGCTCGAAGAGCTGGTGGAGGGCTACGAGCAGTACCGCTCGTTCGATCGCGCCGAGATCCAGTGGATCGAACTGCTGCGCAGCGTCAGGCTGATGCGCCACGCTGCTTGGCTGCTGGCGCGCTGGGACGATCCTGCGTTCCCCCGCGCTTTCCCTTGGGTCGAGGGCGATGGTTTCTGGCATGATCAGCTGCGCGCACTCGAGCTCCAACGGGTGGCGATCGCGCGCAAACCTTGGCTGGCATGAGTGCGATGCCAGCGCGGAATGGCTAGAATGAGCCCTTTTCGAGCGGCGCGGGCCGCCGCTTCACGTACCTTCCGGACCCCCAACGATGACAGACCAACTCGCTCGCCACTATCGCGCCGTTATCAGTGAGCTCGGCGAAGATCCCACCCGAGAGGGCCTGCGCGATACTCCCGAGCGCGCCGCCAAGGCCATGCAGTTTCTCACCTATGGCTACCGGCAGACGCTGGAGGAGATCGTCAATGGCGCAGTGTTCAGCTCATCGACCGATGAGCTGGTGCTGGTCAAGGACATCGAGCTCTATTCGCTCTGCGAGCACCACATGCTGCCGTTCATCGGTCGTTGCCACATTGGCTACCTGCCCAGCGGCAAGGTGCTGGGGTTGTCGAAGTTCGCCCGTATCGTCGACATGTACGCCCGCAGGCTGCAGATCCAGGAGGAGCTGACCCACCAGATCGCCTCGGCGGTGGCCGAAGTCACCGGTGCCGCAGGGGTGGGGGTGATCATCGAAGCGCGCCACATGTGCATGATGATGCGCGGCGTGCAGAAGCAGAACTCGAGCATGAAGACCTCGGTGATGCTCGGGGAGATGCGCGAGAATCTCAATACCCGCCAGGAGTTCCTGACCCTGGTGGGCACACGCTAGGGCGTGTCGTCACGCCCTAGTCCGTCCGCCTGCACCGTGGTGCGCGGCCGGATCCGATACGAGGAGCAAGGCCATGCAAGCGTTGAGTTCAAGGCTGAATGACGAGGCGCTCTTTCGTCCCCATGCGTTCATCGATGGCAGCTGGGTCGCCGCGGACAGCGGCGCGCAGATCGATGTCGATGATCCGGCGAGCGGCGAGATCATCGCCCAGGTGCCGAAGCTAGGCCGTGAAGAGGCCGAGCGCGCGATCGCCGCGGCCCATGCCGCTTTCCCCGCCTGGCGGGCCAGAACCGCGCTCGAGCGCGCGGACATCCTGATGCGCTGGTACGAGCTGATGCTCGAGCACAAGCGCGACCTCGCCATGATCATGACCCTCGAGCAGGGCAAACCGCTGGCCGAGGCCGAAGGTGAGATCGTCTACGCGGCGAGCTTCATGCGCTGGTTCGCAGAGGAGGCGCGGCGTAGCTACGGCGACACCATCCCGGGTGCCAAGGCCGACCAGCGGATCCTGGTGCTCAAGCAGCCGGTTGGCGTGGTCGGTGCGATCACACCATGGAACTTCCCTTCCTCGATGATCACCCGCAAGGCCGCGGCGGCGCTGGCCGCGGGCTGTCCGATCGTGATCAAGCCGGCGAGCCAGACGCCGCTCTCGGCCACGGCGCTGGCAGCGCTGGCCGAGCGCGCCGGGGTGCCACGAGGGGTGTTCAACGTACTGCCCGGCTCGGCCGCGGAGATCGCCGCCGCGCTGACCGAGTCACCGCTGGTGCGCAAGATCACCTTCACCGGCTCCACCGAGGTGGGCAGCCGGTTGATGAGCCAGGCCGCGGCCCATGTGCAGAAGATTTCGCTCGAGCTCGGCGGCAACGCGCCTTTCATCGTCTTCGACGATGCCGATCTCGATGCCGCGGTGCAGGGGGCGATGGCATCGAAGTTCCGCAACGCGGGCCAGACCTGCGTTTGCACCAATCGCTTCCTGGTCCAGAGCGGCGTGATCAACGCCTTCAGCGAAAAGCTCGCCGCGGCGATGCACCATGAGCTCAAGGTAGGGCCCGGTACGCAGGAGGGGATCAATATCGGCCCGATGATCGACCAGAACGCGGTGGAGAAGGTCGGCGAGCACGTCCAGGATGCGCTCGACAAGGGCGCCGAACTGCTGCTCGGCGGCCAGCCGCACAGCCTCGGCGGACGTTTCTTCACCCCGACCCTGATCAACGGTGCCACCGCCGAGATGAAGGTGGCGAGAGAAGAGACCTTTGGTCCGCTGGCGGCAGTGTTCTCGTTCGAAAGCGAAGAGCAGGCGATCGCGATGGCCAACGATACCGAGTTCGGCCTGGCCGCCTACTTCTATTCCCGCGACCTGGGCCGGGTCTGGCGCGTCGCCGAGGCGCTCGACTACGGCATGGTGGGGATCAATGAAGGGCTGATCTCCAACGCAGCCGCTCCTTTCGGCGGCGTCAAGGCCTCCGGGCTTGGACGCGAGGGGTCGAAGTACGGTCTCGATGAGTACCAGGAGACCAAGTACCTGTGCATCAATATCGGTAGCTGACGGCTTCGGAGCGCCCGGCAAGCGAAAAAAGCTGCCGGGCGCTTTTTTCATTCTGTTAATTAACCTGGGTTGATCAAGAGTCGCTTGATGAAAAAAGCCATCCTGGGCTATCTTTGAGTCATGGGATCAACTTGATCGACTCGCCTTGCGAGACGTTACGCGACCGGAGGTAGATGCGATGATCAAGCAAATGAACTTCGGCATGCTGCATTTCTCTGTCACCTTCGCGGTGTTCTTCGCGCTGACTCGCGACCCGTGGCTCAGCGGTCTGGCATCGCTCATCGCTCCGCTGCTCAATCTGGTCGCGGGTGGGGCAGCCGGTGCGTTGAACCAGCGCCTTTTCCGTCCCGAACTGAAGCCCTGCCGGATTCGTTCGACCGATCAAGAGCGCCGCCCGCGTGACCATGTGCACTGACATCCGCCCGGGGTCGATGACCCCGCGGTGAACGCGCCGCTCGCATCGAGCGGCGAGAAACAGAAGAGCCCCGGGGAGCGTTAGCACGCTTCCTCGGGGCTTTTCTCTTTTCCGGCTTCGCGCGCGGCCCTGCCGGAGCGGGCCGCGGTTGGATCAATGGCGGAAGTGGCGCATGCCGGTGAAGACCATGGCGATGCCCGCTTCGTCGGCGGCCTCGATCACTTCCGAGTCACGCATCGAGCCACCTGGCTGAATCACCGCGGTGATCCCCGCCTGGGCGGCGTTGTCGATGCCATCGCGGAAGGGGAAGAAGGCGTCGCTGGCCATCACCGAGCCAGGCACTTCGAGACCGGCGTGCTCGGCCTTGATCGCCGCGATTCGCGCCGAATTGACCCGACTCATCTGGCCGGCGCCGACGCCGATGGTTTGGCGGGACTTGGCATAGACGATTGCGTTGGATTTGACGAACTTGGCTACTTTCCAGGCGAAGATCAAATCATGCAGCTCTTGCTCGCTCGGTGCGCGCTGGGTGACGACCTTGAGCTCTTCGGCATCGATCATCCCGGTATCCCGGCTTTGCACCAGCAGGCCCCCGGTGACTCGCTTGTAGTCCCAGGCAGGGAGCCGCTCGGCACCCCATTCGCCACACTCGAGCAGGCGCACGTTGGCCTTGGGGGCTACGGCATCGCGCGCTGCCTGGCTGATTCTGGGGGCGATGATCACCTCGACGAACTGGCGCTCGATGATCGCCTTGGCGGTGTCGCCATCGAGTTCACGGTTGAAGGCGATGATCCCACCGAAGGCCGACTCGGTGTCGGTGGCGAAGGCGCGCTCGTAAGCCTTGAGGATGCCGCCCTCGGCATCCGGTACTACCGCCACGCCGCAGGGATTGGCATGTTTGACGATCACGCAGGCGGGCTTGCTGAACGCCTTGACGCACTCGAGCGCGGCGTCGGTATCGGCGACGTTGTTGAACGATAGCGCCTTGCCCTGCAGCTGTTTTGCGGTCGCGACCGAAGCCTCGGCAGGCGCGGGTTCGGTGTAGAAGGCGGCGCGCTGGTGGGGGTTCTCGCCGTAGCGCATCTCCTGGCGCTTGACGAAGCGCTCACCCCAGGTGCGCGGGAAGCTGGCCTGCTCTCCCTCGACGCGCAGGCCGAGGTAGTTGGCGATCGCCGCGTCATAGGCCGCGGTATGCTCGAATGCTTTGACCGCCAGATCGAAGCGCAGCGCCTGTTCGACGCCGCCGTCGTTGCGCTCGAGCGCATCGAGGATGCGGGGGTAGTCGGTGCTCGAGACCACGATGGTGGTATGGGCATGGTTCTTGGCGCAGGCGCGAACCATGGTTGGACCGCCGATGTCGATGTTCTCGATCGCATCCTCGAGGGTGCAATCGGGATTGGCGACGGTGCGCTCGAACGGATAGAGGTTGACCACCACCATGTCGATCGGCGCGATGTCGTGTGCCGCCATCACGGCATCATCCTGGCCACGCCGGCCGAGGATGCCGCCATGGATCTTCGGATGCAGGGTCTTGACCCGACCGTCCATGATTTCAGGGAAGCCGGTGTGCGCCGAGACTTCGGTGACGCGGATGCCTTCGCTTTCGAGCAGGCGATAGGTACCGCCGGTGGAGAGGAGTTCTACGCCTCGGGCGTCGAGGGCTCGGGCCAGATCGACGATGCCGGTCTTGTCGGAAACGCTCAGCAGCGCGCGACGCACGGGGGAGATGCTTATGCTCATGGGAGACTCGCAGGCTCGGGTGGTGGGGGGAAATCTCAATGGCGACGGTGCCCGACCCGGGCGAAGGCGGGACGGGCACCGTCATCGAATCAGAGCAGGCCGTGCTGCTTGAGCTTCTTGCGTAGCGTGCCGCGATTGAGACCGAGCAGCTGGGACGCCGCGGTCTGGTTGTCGTTGACGTGGGCCATGACGCTGGCGAGCAGCGGCGCTTCGACCTCGCTGAGCACCATCTGGTAGAGATCGGTGACGCTCTCGCCGTCGAGATGCTCGAAATAGCGTTGCATGGTCAGCGCCACCGTCTCCCTCAGCGTGGCCTGGCCGTCTGTCGCGTGGCCGGCATCGAGCGCTTCGACGGATTCGTCGGCGATCGTTGCCTGTTCGAGGAGTACGGGAGGTCTGTCGTTCATTGGATCGTGCTTCCGTCGGACGCTGCGTCTTTCGGCGCGGTGGAAAAATAACGATTGATGTAGACGAGCTGGGCGGTGCTCGTTTCCAGCGCATTGAAGTCGGCGCGAGCGCGGGCACCATGGGTAAGCGTAGCGAGATACCAGCCAATGTGCTTGCGCGCGACGCGAATACCCATGTGTTCGCCGTAGTGTTCGTAGAGCGCGAGAAGATGCTCGTGCATGGTCGCTTCGCGCTCGGCAAGCGTCGGCGCTGGCAGCCGCTCGCCGTGGCGCAGGTAGTGATCGATCTCGCGGAAGATCCAAGGGTTGCCCTGGGCGCCTCGCCCGATCATCAGCGCATCCGCGGCGGTGACGGCGAGCACGTGAGCGGCCTTTTCCGGCGAATCGACGTCACCGTTGGCGATCACCGGGATCTTGACCGCTGCCTTGATCGCACGGATCGTCTCGTACTCGGCCGTCCCCTGGAACTTCTGCGATCGAGTGCGGCCGTGCACCGCCAGTGCCTGGATGCCGAGCGACTCGGCGAGACGGGCGATGCGGACCCCATTGCGGCTTTCATCGCACCAGCCGGTGCGAATCTTCAAGGTCACCGGCACGCTGACCGCGCCGACCACGGCGCTGAGAATCTCGCCGACCAGCGCTTCGTCACGCAGTAGCGCCGAGCCTGCGGCCTTGTTGCAGACCTTCTTCGCCGGACAGCCCATGTTGATGTCGATCACTTCGGCGCCGTGGTCGGCGTTGGCCTTCGCCGCGTCGGCCAGCATCCGCGGGTCGCCGCCGGCGATCTGTACCACCCTCGGGCCCAGCTCGCCCCTGTGGTCGAGGCGGAGCCTGGACTTGGGAGTGTGCCATAGCTTTCGATCCGAGGTGACCATCTCCGATACCGCCAGTCCCGCGCCGAGACGCCGGCACAGGGCGCGGAAAGGGCGATCGGTGACGCCGGCCATCGGGGCCAGTACCAGGCGATTGGCGAGCGTGTGGGCGCCGATGCGAAACGGCGCGACGGCGGATGAGGTCATCGACGGTATTTAGGGAACTATGAGAGGGCGCCTATGATAGCCGCCTGGCCTGGGTTGTTGAAGCTACCCCAGACGAAAAGGGCAAAATGACGTACGCAGCGTCCGCGGCGCGCGACGCTGCGACGGCCTCGATCAGCGCGGTCGGCGCCCGGCGATGCGGACCCAGCCCTCGCGTTCCTCGACCTCATCGACCACCAGGCCCTGCTCGGCATAGGCGTCGCAGATTCCGTTCGCTTGGTTGGCGAGGATGCCGGAGAGCGCGAAGCGTCCACCCGGGCTCAGGCGCCCAGCGATCATCGGCGCGAGCTCGACTAGCGGCCCGGCGAGGATGTTGGCGGTGATCAGATCGTACTCGCGTTCGGGCGCCTCCTCGGGGAAATGAAGCGCAAAGCGGGCATCGATGATCTGGTTGCGCTCGGCATTGTCGCGGCTCGCTTGCAGTGCCTGGGGGTCGATATCGGTGCCGTCGGCGAAAGCGGCGCCGAGCTTGAGCGCGGCGATGAAGAGGATGCCCGAGCCGCAGCCGATGTCGAGCAGTTCGCGGTCGTCGAGTTCGCCGTCCACCGCCAATCCGTCCAGCCACTCGAGGCACAGCGCGGTGGTCGGGTGGGTGCCGGTGCCGAAGGCCAGGCCCGGATCGAGCAGCAGGTTGACCGCATTGGGCTCGGGAGCCTCGAACCAGCTCGGTACGATCCACAGCCGCTGGCCCATTTTCAACGGCTCGAACCCATCCATCCACTCGCGGCTCCAGTCACGGTCCTGGAGGATCTCGTACTCGATCTCGGGGCAGGGGGTGTCGGGTTCGATCGCCGCCCACTGAGCGCTAACCCGCTCGAGCATCGCCTCGATCCCTTCCAGATCGTCGTAGAGGCCGGTGAGCACGGTTTCGGCCCATAGCGGCGTGGTGCCGAGCTCGGGCTCGTAGAGCGGGCGATCCTCGGCATCTTCCAGGGTGATTGCAGAAGCGCCCTCGTCGAGCAGCAGCGATTCGAGGGTCTCGGCGTGGCTGGGGTCGATGCGTGCCTTGAGCTGTAGCCAGGCCATGCTGGGCTCCTTGTCTGTCTTTGGGTCTATGGCTGCGATGCGCCAGGCGGTAACGACGCGGGGGAGGCGCCGATCGATCGACGCCTCCCCCGTGCGATTCCCGGTAGCCTCAGCTGAGGCCCAGCTTGTGCTCGAGGTAGTGGATATTGACCCCACCACGGGCGAAGGCTTCGTCCCGGACCAGATCCTGCTGCAGCGCGATGTTGGTCTTGATCCCTTCGACCAGCAGTTCGTCGAGCGCGTTGCGCATTCGCGTCATCGCGCTCTCGCGATCTTCACCGTAGGTGATCAGCTTACCGATCAGTGAGTCGTAGTTCGGCGGCACCGTGTAGCCGGTATAGAGGTGCGAGTCCATCCGCACACCGAGGCCACCCGGGGCATGGTAGAACTCGATCTTGCCAGGCGACGGCATGAAGGTGCGTGCGTCCTCGGCGTTGATTCGGCATTCGAAGGCGTGGCCGCGCAGCTCGACGTCCTCCTGGCGGATCGACAGCGGCAGGCCGGAGGCGATGCGCAGCTGTTCCCTGACGATGTCGATGCCGGTGACCATCTCGGTGACCGGGTGCTCGACCTGCACGCGCGTGTTCATCTCGATGAAGAAGAATTCGCCGTTCTCGTAGAGGAACTCGAAGGTGCCCGCGCCGCGATAGCCGATCTTCAGACAGGCATCGACACAGGCCTTGAGCACCTGGGCACGCGCGGTGGCATCGACGTGGGGGGCGGGGGCCTCCTCGAGCACCTTCTGGTGGCGGCGCTGCAGCGAGCAGTCGCGGTCGAACAGGTGGATCGCGTTGCCCTGGCCGTCGGCCAGTACCTGGACTTCGATATGGCGCGGACGCTCGAGATACTTCTCCATGTAGACCACGTCGGAGCCGAAAGCGGCGTTGGCCTCGTTCTTGGTGATCGCCACCGAGGAGGCCAGCTGGGAGGCATCGCGAACCACGCGCATGCCACGGCCGCCGCCGCCGGCGGCGGCCTTGATCATCACCGGGAAACCGATCCGCTTGGCGATCTCGAGCTGCTCGTGCTCATCGTCCGGCAGTGGACCATCGGAGCCGGGCACGGTCGGCACGCCCGCCGCCTTCATCGATTCGATCGCCGATACCTTGTCGCCCATCAGCCGGATCACGTCGGCGGTGGGGCCGACGAAGATGAAACCGGAGCGCTCGACCTGCTCGGCGAAATTGGCATTCTCGGAAAGGAAGCCGTAGCCGGGGTGGATCGCCTGGGCGTCGGTGACCTCGGCGGCGGAGATCAGCGCCGGGATGTTGAGATAGGAGGCGCTCGATGGTGCGGGGCCGATGCAGACCGCTTCATCGGCAAGGCGCACGTGGATCAGGTCGCGGTCGGCCTTGGAGTGGGCGGCGACGGTCTTGATCCCGAGCTCCTTGCATGCGCGTAGGATACGCAGTGCGATTTCGCCACGGTTGGCGATCAGTACCTTTTGCAACATGGGGCTACTCGCTGGATGGATTGAGTGGACGCTTTCGCTTTCAGTCTGCGAACAGCTCAACCGATCACGATCATGGGCTGGTCGTACTCGACCGGCTCGCCATCTTCCACCAGGATCGCCTCGATGACGCCATCCTTGTCGGCTTCGATCTGGTTCATCATCTTCATCGCCTCGACGATGCAGATGGTGTCACCGCGCTTGACGCTCTGGCCCACTTCGACGAATGCCTTGGCGCCAGGGGCGGGCGCGCGGTAGAAGGTGCCCACCATCGGCGAGGTGACCTGGTGGCCGGTCGGCGCCGCGGGTGCCGCGGCAGGCGCTTCGGCCGCGGCAGCAGGGACAGGCGCGGCGGTCGGCTGGGCGTAGTAGGTGGCGCTCGGCATCTGCATCGGCTGGCCGCCGGTGAAGTTACGGCTGATGCGCACGGACTCCTCGCCCTCTTGGATTTCGATTTCGCTGATGTTGGATTCTTCGAGCAGCTCGATCAGTTTCTTGACTTTGCGAATGTCCATGGGCGGTCCTGTGAAATATCCGGGGTGAATGCGCAAAGCGCGTAACGGCCTGGCAGGGACGTCAATGCGAAGCTCTTCGGTGGCCGCTGTTAACCTTGTCGCCAACCGTGAAGATACCTGCACGATACTCGACGTTTGCCCTAATGAGGCGGTGATGGCGGAGTGTGCCGAAAAACCTTGGGGCTGTCCAGTGGGCCTGGCGACGGGGATTCAGGGCCTGGCCAGCCGTACTGCACGCTCCAATGCCGCCTCAAGCGAGCTGGCGGAAGGTTCGCCCTGCACGCGCAGGTCGCCTCGTTCTCCGCTGGCGTCGAAGAACAGAAGCGTCGGCGGGCCGAACAGCCCATAGCGCGCAAGCAGCCCGCGGGCGTCGTCGGAGTCGTCGGTGAGATCGAAGCGTACCCGCTCGAAGCCCTCGAGCAGTGCGCTGATCTCGGCGCGGGGGAACAGCTCGCCCTCGATGCGCTTGCAGCTCACGCACCAGTCGGCGTAGAGGTCGACCAGCAGCGGCCTGCCGGCCTCGCGGGCGCGCGCCGCTGCGGCATCGAGTTCGGCAAGGCGTGTGATGGTGGCGAAGCTCGGCGCCGAGGTCGCGGCGATCGAGCGCTCGCTGTCCACGCCTGCCAGCGGGCGCAGCGGGTCGTTTTGCCCCATCGCCGCGCCGATCACGCAGGCGCCGGACCAGAGCGCCAGCGCCACGGCCAGGGCGCGCAGCAGCGGTGCGGTGGTGCTTTCCAGCGCGCCGAGGGCGAGAGCCGCGGCGATACCGAGTACGCCCCAGCCGAACAGTACCAGCGAGCCCGGCAGCCAGGCCGAGACCAGCCACAGTGCGACCCCGAGCAGGGCGATGGCGCAGAGCATGCGCACCCGTTCCATCCACATGCCCCGACTTGGCAGGATGCTGGCGCCGAACACGCAGACCAGGATCAGCGGCACGCCCATGCCGAGGCCCAGGGCGAAAAGCGCGAGTGCGCCATGGGTCGCGTTCCCGGTGGTCGAGAGATAGGCAAGGATCCCGGCGAGCGGCGCCGACAGGCACGGAGTGACGATCAGCGTCGATACTGCGCCGGCCAGGACCAGGCCGCCGGGGCCAAGCCTGCGCAGCCGCTCCTCCAGCGCGTTTATCCGATTGCCGAACCCGGTGCTGGGCGGTCGCAGCCAGTCGAGCGTCCAGGCGGCGAGGAGGACGAAAACCGCGGCGAAGGGCACCACCACCCAGGGCGACTGCAGCCGCGCCTGCAGATTGAAGCCGGCGCCGAGCAGGCCGATCACCAGGCCGAGCAGGGTATAGGCGGCGACCATCCCGCCGACGTAGCAGCACGAGAGCGCAAGCGCGCGGCGCCGGGAGGGTGCGCGACCGACCACCAGAGCGGATACGATCGGTAGCATCGGCAGCACGCAGGGGGTGAAGGTGAGCCCCAGCCCGGCGAGGAACAGAAGGCCCAGTCGCCAGAGCGAGATACCGTCGTTGCGCTGGGCGGGCGCGGTGGCCGGCTCGGCCTGGAGCGGTGTGTCGAATATTGCCGGGCGCTCGCCGAAGTCGACCGAGAAAGTGCGCCGTTCGGGCGGGTAGCAGAGTCCCGCCTCGGCGCAGCCCTGGTACTCGAGGGTCAGCTGCAGCGCGCCGGAGGCCGGGGCCTGCTCGATCGGAACGCTGAACTCGAGGCGCTGGTGATAGACGTTGACGTCGCCCATGTAGGGGTCGGACTTGAACTCGCCGACCGGCAGCGCCGGCTCACCGAGTATCACATCCGGCTGGTCGGTGCTCACCGCGATGCGATGGCGATAGAGATAGTAGCCGGGCGCGATCTCGGCGCCGAACCAGGCGCGCTTGCCTTCGCGCCATGTGTGGAACCTGAAGGCCCGGTCGACCGGGAGGAAGCCGTCGCGGTCGTCGGCGAAGGCGCTGGGGCCGACGCTCTCGCTCGCGGGGTTGCTCATCGCACCCTGGGGGGGAGCGTCTTCGGTGAACAGCGAGGAGGCCTGGGCGGGGGCAAGGCCGAGCAGCAGGATCAGGCCCAGCAGCAGGGGCGCGAGGTGGCGCATGTCGAAACCTCGAGGCGCGGCGGGAGGGCTTGGCGTCATCGTTGGTCCATCGTCGGTTCATCGATGGCGCATCAGGCGGCACTTCGCCGGGACGGGTGCCATCCTGCGCCCCTGTCGTCACCAGTGCGGCCGGTGGACGAATCGAAGGGACACGACGCGGGGGAGGTCAAAAAGCTCAGGGAAGCGCATGGCTTCCCTGAGGGGGCACGGCGGTTGCGAAGGGCTCAGGCCTTGTCGGCGTCGAACGCTTTCTGGGCCTTGACGATCGCCTTGCGAGCCTCGTCGATATCGCCCCAGGAGTCGATCTTGACCCACTTGCCTTTCTCGAGGTCTTTGTAGTTCTCGAAGAAATGCGCGATCTGCTGGCGCAGCAGTTCGGGCAGGTCGTGGATGTTCTCCACCGCATCATAAAGCGTGGTCAGCTTGCCGTGAGGCACGCAGATCAGTTTGGCATCCTCGCCGGCCTCGTCGGTCATGTGCAGCACGCCCAGGGGGCGGGCGCGCACCACGCTGCCCGGCTGCACCGGGTAGGGGGTGACCACCAGCGCGTCGAGGGGGTCGCCGTCGTCGGCCAGCGTCTGGGGAATGAACCCGTAGTTGGCCGGATAGAACATCGGCGTGGCCATGAAACGATCGACCATCAGGCAATCCAGGTCCTTGTCGACCTCGTACTTGATCGGCGAGTGGTTGGCCGGGATCTCGATCACTACGTAGAGATCGTCGGGAAGGCTCTTGCCGGCTGGAATGGCTTTGAAACTCATCGATGGGTCCTTGATGAACCTAGGGTGTCTTTCAATACGCTGGGCAGAGTATACGAACAGGCCCAAGGGATTACCAACCCGCCGCCACCGAGGCAACTTTTTGAGATAATCCGGCATGTCGCTCTGCGGTGAATGGGCTTTTATGGCAAGCTCTGGAACTACGGTGGTATCTCGCGCCAGCGCCCTCGCGGCGCCTGGACGATCGAATTGGAACGAGGGAGCGTTCGGGACGTGGCAAGCGATTTAGCACTCAGTGTCGGGCAGGCCTTCGTCACCTCCGAACGGCGCCACCATCGTTCATCCATGGCCACCCAGGTGCCCGATGGCGAGCTGCTCGCCGGGCGCGGCGCCTGCGCGGTGATCGCCGACTCCCCGTGGCGCAACGCGATCGCGCGGCAGGCGGCGGATCTCGCCGTGCGCGGATTTCTCGCCGATTACTTCTCAACGCCGCTGGATTGGAACGTCAAGCATGCGGCCACCCGCGTGCTGCGCGCGCTCAACGGCTGGTGCTACAGCCAGAGCCGCTTCGTCTCCGGCGGCAGCTACGTCAGCGCCTTCTCGGGACTGATCCTGCTCAAGGACCAAGGGCATCTGTTCCACGCCGGCGACACCTTGGTGTTTCGCCTGCGCGGCGCTGAGTTCGAGCAGCTTACCCGTGACCACGTCACCGATCTCGGCGGCTACCGCTACCCTTCCCGGGCGCTGGGCATGGACGCCAGTCTCGACATCGACTATCTCAACCTGCCGCTGGCCCAGGGCGATCTGTTTCTGTTCACCACCCAGGCGATGCGGGGAACGCTGTCGCCGAGCGACTACGTCCAGTTGATCAGCCAGGATGCGAGCGATCTCGACGGTGCCTGCGAGCGGCTCGCTGCCCGGGCGGTTGAGATGGCGAGCCTGCGCGGCTACGGCGCCGAGGCGCTGTGCTTCCAGCTGGTGCGTATCGATCGGCTCGGCAGCAGTGACGCTAGCGCTTCCCGTGGGGTGCTGGGCGATGGCTTGGAGCCTCCCGGTGAACTCGACGTAGGCGACGAGCTCGATGGCTATTGGGTCGAGGAGGTGCTGGCGCGCACCGACAGGGTGAGGGTCTATCGGGTGCGCGACGCCGCGAGCGGCGAGCGCTTGCTGCTCAAGGCGCCGAGCCCCCAGCTGTCGGAGCGCAGCAGCTACCTGCGCCACTTCGTCTACCAGCGCGACCTGGTCAAGCGGCTGCGCTCGCCCTTCGTCAACCGTTTGGTCGAGTTCAAGCGCCCGCCGACCCGTTACTACTATCTGATGCGCTTCGTCGAGGGCGAGCTGCTCGGCGATTGGATCCGCGGGCACGTCGCCGCTGGGCTCGAGCAGCGCCTGGACATCGCGCGGCAGCTGACCAAGGCGGTCGGTGCGCTGCACCGGCGCGAGGTGATCCATCAAGGGGTGCACCCCGACGCCTTCATCGTCGACCAGCACGGCCAGGTGGTGCTGATCGATTTCTCCTCGTGCTGCGCACGCGACACCGGTACCACCGCGGCGGTGGCGCTTGCGCGCGAGGTCGGGCTTTCGGCGTTCAGCGCGCCCGAGTACGCCCTCGATGGTGAAGTGGGACGGCGCAGCGATCAGTTCTCGCTGGCGGCTCTGATCTACTGGCTGCTGAGCTATTCCGATGCCAGCGAACGGGGAATGAAGGCTCGCCTGGGCCTCGCCCAGGGTAGCGATAGGGGCGGGCACTTGCCGTTTCAGACCCCGATGCAGAGCCTGCGCACCGAGATGGACCTGGAGACGCTGCACTACCGACCGGTACGCCGGCTGGTGCCCGAGGTGCCGGAGTCCCTCGACCTGGCGCTTGAGCGTGCGCTGTCGCCTCGCCGCGAGCTGCGTTTCCGGCGGCTCTCCGAGCTGCTGGTGGCGCTACGCGCGGGGCATGATCCGGCGCCGCGTGCCGGGGGGGCCTGGCGTCAGGTGCGCCAGGTAAGGCAGTGGCAGCTGATCGCTACGGTGCTGCTGGTGATCCTGCTGATCAACTGGTGGCTCGGCTAGCTTGGCGCGCTGACGAAAGCGGGGCCCACCCGATGCGCTCGGGTGGGCCCCGCCGGAGCTTCCGGGCTCGTGCCCAGTCGGGCTAGATCGAGAACGGTGGCAGCTTGGGTGCCACCAGCGCTCGCTTGAGCTCGGCGACCTTGGGCAGGCCATTTTCATAAGGCGGGTAGGCTTCGCCCGCGATCAGCGCAGTGAAGTAGCGCCGTCCGGCTTCACTGATGCCGAAGCCGTCCTCGCGCAGGTATTCGGCCGGCATCATCTTCTCGCGGTTGGCGATCTCCTCCAGCGGCGCATCGAACAGCTCCCAGGCGTAGGGTGCATCGCTCACCCGCCGGATCGCCGGCATCACCGCGTTCTTGCCCTCCAGCGCGCATTCCACCGCGCGCACCCCGACCGCATAGGCCTGGTCGACATCGACCTGCGAGGCGATATGGCGTGCGGCGCGCTGCAGATAGTCCGCTACCGCCCAATGGTACTTGTAGCCGAGTTCCTCCTTGACCATCCCGGCCAGTACCGGGGCGACTCCGCCGAGCTGGCTGTGGCCGAAGGCATCGACCAGTCCGGTATCGGCGAGGAACTTGCCTTCCGCGTCGCGCACGCCTTCGGAGGCGACGATCACGCAGTAGCCGCAGCGCTCGACGGTCTGCTTGATCTTGGCCATTACCTTGGCGCGGTCGAACGCCACTTCGGGCAGCAGTACCAGGTGGGGCGGCTGCTCCTCTCCCTCGCCGGCCAGGCCCGCGGCGGCAGCGATCCAGCCGGCGTGGCGGCCCATCACCTCGAGGATGAACACCTTGGTCGAGGTGGAGCACATCGAGGCGACATCGAGCGCGGCCTCGCGGGTCGATACCGCGACGTACTTGGCCACCGAGCCGAAGCCGGGCGAGTTGTCGGTCAGCGGCAGGTCGTTGTCGATGGTCTTGGCGACGTGGATCGCCTGTAGCGGATAGCCCATGCGCTCGGAAAGCTGGGAGATCTTCAAGCAGGTGTCGGCGCTGTCGCCTCCACCGTTGTAGAAGAAGTAGCGGATGTCATGGGCCTTGAACACTTCGATCAGGCGTTCGTACTGGGCGCGGTGGGTGTCGATCGATTTCAGCTTGTAGCGGCAGGAGCCGAACGCGCCCCCCGGGGTGTGACGCAATGCGGCGATCGCTTCGCTGCTCTCCTGGGAGGTGTCGATCAGCTCCTCGGTGAGCGCGCCGATGATGCCATTGCGTCCGGCATAGAGGGTCTGGATCCGGTCACTGTGGCGGCGACAGGTCTCGATCACTCCGCAGGCGCTGGCGTTGATCACGGCGGTGACGCCGCCGGACTGGGCATAGAAAGCGTTGTAGCGCTTGGTTTGGGTCATGTGTCTCTCTCGTCGACTGTGTCGCGGGTCGCGTCCGCTGCGTTCGCGTTTCTCCTGCTCGGTGGCAGGTACGCGACGGCGGTTTCTTGGTCGGCGGCAGCTCGAAGCGCCGCCCTCGCATCATACCCAAACCGGGGCGCGCTGACAGTGAAGGCGCGTGGCACAACCTCCCAGGATCACGACCAGGCGTACTAGAGTGCGCTGGCACGTCCTGGCCTTCGAAGCCGCAACCCGTCATGTTAGGCTGCGCGCTCGATCGGTCATCTGGTACGGGACTCCATTCATGCACGTCCATATCCTCGGTATCTGCGGCACTTTCATGGGCAGCCTCGCCCTGCTCGCGCGAGCGCAGGGGCACCGGGTCAGCGGCTCTGATGCCAATGTGTATCCGCCGATGAGCCTGCTGCTCGCGCGCGAGGGGATCGCGTTGACCGACGGCTATCACGCGGCCAACCTAGATCCGGTGCCCGATCTGGTGGTGATCGGCAATGCGATGACCCGGAGCAATCCCGAAGTCGAGGCGGTGCTCTCGCGTCGTCTGCCCTACGTCAGCGGCCCGCAGTGGCTGCGCGAGTCGGTGCTCGGTACGCGCCCGGTGCTGGCGGTGGCCGGCACGCACGGCAAGACCACCACGGCGAGCATGCTGGCCTGGATCCTCGAATGCGCGGGGCTCGCCCCGGGCTTTTTGATCGGCGGTGTGCCAGGCAACTTCGAGCTCTCCGCTCGGCTCGGCGATGCGACGGCGCCTTTCGTGGTCGAGGCGGACGAGTACGACAGCGCGTTCTTCGACAAACGCTCCAAATTCGTCCATTACCGCCCGGACATCGCGGTACTCAACAATCTCGAGTTCGACCACGCGGACATCTTCGACGACCTGGCGGCGATCGAGCGTCAGTTCCATCACCTGGTCCGCACGGTACCGGCAAACGGCCGGCTGCTGGTCGCCGACGACGAGCCGGCGCTCGACCGGGTGCTGACGCGCGGCTGCTGGACGCCGGTCGAGCGTTTCGGCGAGCGCGAGGATTCGCCCTGGGGGCTGCGTCTGGAGAGCTGCGACGGCAGCCGCTTCACCCTGCGCGGCATGGGCCAGCAGGCGAGCATAGCTTGGCAGCTGAGCGGCGTTCACAACGTGCGTAACGCCTTGGCGGCGTCGGCCGCCGCCGCCGCGGTCGGGGTAGGGCTTGCGGACTGCGCCGCGGCGCTGGCGACGTTCCAGCCGCCGCGCCGGCGCCAGGAGCTTCGTGGGGTGGTGGGTGGGGTCGGGGTGATCGACGATTTCGCCCATCACCCCACCGCGATCAAGCTCACCCTGGAGGGCATGCGCGCAGCGCTCGGACGCCATCGCGCCGAGGGTGAGCCGGGCAGGCTCTTGGCGGTGATCGAGCCGCGTTCCAATACGATGAAGCTCGGTGCGATGCGCGAGCGCCTGGCGCAGAGCGTGGACGCCGCCGATCGGGTCTACTGGTACCAGCCGCCAGGGCTTGGCTGGTCGCTCGACGAAGTCGCCGCGCAGTGCCGACCGCCCGCCGAGGTACACATCGAACTCGATCGACTGATCGAGGCGCTGGTCGTCGAGGCGCGTCCGGGCGATCGGATCGTGGTGATGAGCAATGGTAGTTTCGGCGGGCTACATGAACGGCTGCTGCGGGCGCTCGAGGCACGCTGAGCTTTGCCAGGCCATTAGGATGAGCGCCACCCGCCCAGGCGGGTGGCGCTTTTTCGTGCGCTCGATGTTCAGGCCTGGGGCAGGAAGAGCATGCGCGCCAGCAGCAGCACGATCGAAAGCCCGAGGACCCAGGGCCAGTGTTGCCACGACAGCCGCTGCTGGGCGTGGTACTGGTAGCTGATCCGCACCGTCGAACAGACCATCAGGCCGACCAGCGCGCCGCCGATCAGATCGCTCGCCCAGTGAACCCCGTAGGCGAGCCGCGATATCGCCATCAGCATGATCAAAAGCGTCGCCGCCCAGTAGGGCCAGCTGCGCTGGCTGCGTGGCAGCCGCTGGGCGACGAAGGCCGCGGCCAGGCCGTATACCACCACTGCGGCGGAGGTGTGGGCGCTGGGGTAGGAGAACGAATTGGCGAGGTGGTCCGGCGTGTCCGGACGGACGCGCTGGATCACCTGCTTGAGCACGGTGTTGAGCAGGCTGATCAGGCCGAGTGCGAGCATCCAGTGGAGCAGCACCGCGTAGTAGCGCCGATACAGCCACCACACAAGCCAAGGCAGGGTGAAGGCGGCGATGCCGTAGGTATCGCCGATCAGATCGAAATGGCTGGCGATCGACAACGGCCAGCCGAGCTTGGCCAGTTCGATGAACATCGCCTGGCCGCGTAGGTCCATCACCAGCGGCTCACGCCCGTGGAGCAGTACCACCCCGGTCCAGACGATGAACAGAAATCCCGTCGCCAGCAGCAGCGCGAGGGAGGCCAGCGGCGGCTCGCGGCCGGGAAACCTGCCATTGAGCCGGCGCCACAGCCGGCGTCCGGCGTTGCTCTGCCGGGCCCATCCCAAGGCGCTGCGATAGCCGATGCCGGGGCGATCGAACAGCCTGCGCAGCCAGGAAAAGGTAAGTATCGCCAGCAGCGTGACGAAGGCGAACTCGATCAGCCACACCATGGTGTCGTGGGAGAGGGCGAGGTTCGCGCTCCAGGCCTGGCCCAGGTAGTAGCCGGGAAGGATGTACAGCGGCGCCCAGCCCAGCGCTGAAAGCGCGTTGACCAGCGCGAAGCGGCGCCGCGGCATGCACATCATGCCGGCGACCATCGGGATGATCGGCCGTACCGGACCGACGAAGCGGCCGAGCAGCACCGAGAGCGTACCGTAGCGATGGAAGAACAGCTGGCCGCGCTCCAACCACTCTGGATGGCGATTCAGCGGCCAGAGCTTGGGGATCCGATGACGCTGGCTGGCGCCCAGCCAGTAGCTCAGGCCGTCGCCGATGGTGGCGCCGAGCGCGCCGCTCAACAGCACCAGCGGTACCGAGAGCTGGACGCTGCCGGCCAGCGAGGCCGCCATGGTCATCATTACCGCACCCGGCAGGATCAGCCCGATTATCGCCAGCGACTCCAGCGCTGCGAGAATGCCGATGAGCAGCAGCAGCGCCCAAGGGGTCTGGGTCAGCGGCTCGACCCAAGCGACCAAATTCATCCGTGTTCTCCCGCGATCCGATCGAAGGCCTCGTGTTCCGGCGCAAGGGCCGCCGGGCGAGGCCGCCAGAGTGTAGCCGAATAGACACCTTTGCGTCCTGACCGGGGATGAAGGCCGGTGGGGTGTTTTTGTGCCGCCCGTTCGAGTGGCTTATAGTGGCGCGATCCAAGCACCGTCGCCGATCCGGCGCCGGTACCTGACGCGATTCGGAGCATCGGATGTCACATCACATCGACTCATCCTCCTCGCAGGCGTCCAGTGAACTGGCGCGCTATATGCAAGCGCTTGGCGCCCGCGCCCGCGCCGCCGCGAGCGTACTGGCGCTGGCCGACAGCGGGCAGAAGAACGCCGCGCTCGCCTGCATCGGCGAGCGACTGGAGGCCGGTCGCGAGGCGCTGAAGGCGGCCAACCGCGAGGATCTGGCGCTCGCCCGCGAGCGCGGCCTGGCCAGTGCGCTGCTCGATCGTCTCGAACTCACCGACGCCAGGATCGATGCGATGATCCAGGGGCTCGCCACGGTCGCCTCGCTCGACGACCCGGTCGGCGCGATCGATGGGTTGAAGCGCCGCCCCAACGGCCTGCGGATCGGCAAGATGCGCGTGCCGATCGGCGTGATCGGGATCATCTACGAGTCGCGTCCCAACGTCACCGTCGATGCCGCCGCGCTGTGCCTCAAGTCCGGCAATGCCTGCATCCTCCGCGGCGGCTCGGAGGCGAGCCGCTCCAACGCGCTGATCGGTGAGTGCGTAAGCCTCGGCATCGAGGATGCCGGTCTGCCGCGGGAAGCGGTCCAGGTGGTCGGCACTTCCGATCGCGCGGCGGTGGGCGAGCTGGTGCGGATGCGCGAATCGATCGACCTGATCATTCCGCGCGGCGGGCGCTCGCTGATCGAGCGGGTGAGCGAGGAGGCGAAGATCCCGGTGCTCAAGCACCTGGATGGCAACTGCCACGTGTTCGTCGATGCCAGTGCCGAGCTCGAGCGGGCGCTGGAGATCGCCTTCAATGCCAAGACCTATCGCTACGGCATCTGCGGCGCGATGGAGACGCTGCTGGTCGATGTGTCGATCGCCGAGGCGTTCCTGCCACGGATCGCCGAGCGGCTTATCGACCATGGTGTCGAGCTGCGGGGCTGCGAGCGGGCGCGCGCGCTGGTGCCTTCGATGCTGGCGGCCAGCGAAGAGGATTGGTACACCGAGTATCTCGGCCCGACTCTGGCGGTAAGGGTGGTCGACGGCGCCGAAGCGGCGATCGAACACATCAATCACTACGGTTCGCACCATACCGACGCGATCGTCACCGAGCACCTCGCGCGCAGCGAGCGCTTCCTCGCCGCGGTCGATTCGAGCTCAGTGATGGTCAACGCGCCTACCTGCTTCGCCGACGGTGCCGAGTACGGCCTCGGTGCCGAGATCGGGATCTCCACCGACAAGCTGCACGCCAGGGGCCCGGTCGGCCTCGAAGGGCTGACCACCCAGAAGTACGTGGTGCTCGGCGAGGGGCAGCTGCGTGGCTGAGCCGAGGGTAGCGATGCTCGGTGGGACCTTCGATCCGGTTCACATCGGTCATCTGCGTTCGGCGGTGGAGCTGTGCGAAGCGCTGGCGCTCGATCGTGTCCACTTGGTGGTCAACCGCCAGCCGCCTCACCGTGCGACGCCCGGGGTATCCGCGCGCGATCGTCTGGCGATGGTCGCCGCGGGCGCCAGCGATACGCCGGGTCTTATCGTCGACGATCGCGAGATCGAACGCGATGGGCCTTCCTATTCGCTTGCCACGCTTGAGTCGCTGCGCGCCGAGTATGGCGAGCACGCCCGCCTGGTGATGGCGATCGGCATGGACGCTTTTCGCCATCTCGCCGAATGGTACCGCCCGGAGGCGCTGTTCGAGCAGGCCCACGTAGTGGTGATCGAGCGTCCCGGCTCCTCCTTCACTCCCTCTGCGGCGCTCACCGCGTTGATCGAGCCGCGCCGCTGCGACTCGATCGAGTCATTGATGGTCAAGCCGCACGGCGGCTTTCTCCATTTGCCGCTGCCGAACCCGATCAAGGTCTCGGCGACCGAGTTGCGCGAGCGGATCGACAGCGGGCGCTCGATTCGCTACCTGGTGCCCGAGGCGGTCGAACGGCTGATCGTTCAGCGCGGGCTTTATCGCCACGGCGGCAGCGCGGGCCGATGACAATCTCCGTCGCCGAGGGGGCGTTCGCCCACGCTTGAGGGTAGAATGCATCCCTTCACTCGCGGACCTCTCTGGTCCGCGCTTAAAACTGCCTCAAGGGGCTCGCCTCAATTCGATGGTTAACATGCAGACAGATGCGCTTTCTTCACTGGTCACCGATGCGCTCGAGGAACTCAAGGCGCAGGAAATCGTCGAACTCGATGTCGCCGAGCTGACCAACGTCACCGACGTGATGATCGTCGCCAGTGGCACTTCGAGCCGCCACGTCAGCGCGCTCGCCGGCAATGTGGTCGAGAAGGCCAAGCAGCAGGGCGTAATGCCGCTCGGCGTCGAAGGCCGCAACGGCGCTGAGTGGGTGCTGGTCGATCTCGGCGACGTCGTGGTCCACGTGATGATGCCGGAGACTCGCAAGCTCTACGATCTCGAGAAGCTCTGGAGCGACCTGCCGATGGACCGGGGCGACGCGCGGCAGTGAAACTTCGCGTCCTCGCCGTCGGTACGCGGATGCCCGGCTGGGTCGCTGAAGGGGTCGAGGAGTATCGCAAGCGGATGCCACGCGAGTGTTCGCTCTTGATCGAAGAGATTCCTCCCGGGCCGCGCGGCAAGAATGCCGACGTCGCCCGGGCGATCACCCAGGAGGGTGATCGCATGCTGGCCCGACTCGATGCCGATCTCCAGATCGTCGCCCTCGACGTCCAGGGGCGCCCCTGGAGCACGCCCGAGCTTGCCACTCGACTCGACGGCTGGAAACTCGACGGTCGCGACGTGGCGCTGCTCATCGGTGGGCCGGACGGCCTCGATCCGCGCTGCCTGGCGCGCGCCGATGCGCGCTGGTCGCTGTCGCGGCTGACGCTGCCGCACCCCCTGGTGCGCGTGGTGCTCGCCGAGCAGCTCTATCGTGCCTGGACGCTGTCGATCGGCCACCCTTATCACCGCTGACCGCGCGAGCCCATTTTGCGCGTTGGCCGAGACATCTGGCGTGTGTTGACGATGTACCGACTGCCACCGATCTTCTCCCTCCGTACTGGGAAGCATCCTGCCGATGGGTAATGGTTTTCTGCGCCGCCTGCGCAATGGCGGGAACCGGCCTTCGCAGATCAAGGATTCCGCCGCCGAAGTGAGCCTGTTCCGGCGCCGCTGCTTCGCCGCGGTCGCGCTGATCGTGGTACTTACCGGTGTGCTGGTCGCGCGGATGGTGTTCCTGCAGGTCTACCAGCATGAACTGTTCGCCACCCGCTCGGAGAACAACCGGGTGCGCGTCGAGCCGCTGCCGCCGACTCGCGGATTGATCTTCGACCGCAACGGCGAGCTGCTGGCCGAGAACCGGCCGACCTACAACCTGATGCTGACCCGTGAGCAGGCCGGCGACGTTAGCCGGACCGTCGAACTGCTGGTCGAGGTGCTCGGCCTGCCCAGTGAGATGAGCGAGACCCTGCTCGAGCGCTCGCGCCAGCGCCAGCGCCCTTATCAGTCGGCGCTGCTGCTCAGCGATCTCAGCGAGGGGCAGATCGCCCGGCTCGCGCTCAACCGCTATCGGTTGCCGGGCGTTGAGGTCGAAGCCCAGCTGCTGCGCTACTACCCGCAAAGCATGGTGATGTCCCACGTTCTCGGCTATGTCGGGCGGATTAGCCAGGAGGACCTCGAGCGGCTCGATTCGAGCAACTATGCCGGTACCCACTTCGTCGGCAAGAGCGGGGTCGAGCGCTTCTACGAGGATATCCTGCATGGCCAGGTCGGGCTGCGCCGGGTCGAAACCAACGCTCGAGGGCGAGTGCTCGGCGAGATCGATCGTACCGCGCCGATCAAGGGCAAGGACCTGACCCTGACCGTCGACAGCGGGCTCCAGCAGCTCGGTGCCAAACTGCTCGACGGGCGGCGGGGAGCGATCGTCGCGATCGAGCCGAAGACCGGCGCGATTCTGGCGATGGTCTCCTCGCCCGGCTTCGATGCCAACGCCTTCGTCACCGGGATCAGCCACGCCGATTATCAGAAGCTGCAGAACGACAAGGACCTGCCGCTCTACAGCCGGGCCTTTCGCGGCGAGTACCCGCCGGCCTCGACGGTCAAGCCGTTCATGGCGCTGGCCGGGCTGCAAAGCGGAGTGATGCGCCCCGGCGACACCATCTTCGACCCCGGCTACTACCAGCTGCCCAACGACCCGCACCGCTATCGCAACTGGCAGCGGTGGGGGCACGGGCGCGTCGACATGCACAGGGCGCTGCTGGTCTCCAACGATACCTACTTCTTCGGCCTCGCCCATTCGCTCGGCATCGATCGGATCTCCGCCTTCATGCATCGCTTCGGCTATGGCGAGAACGACGCGCTCGACGTATGGGGCGCGCGCAGTGGGCTGATGCCGAGCCGCGACTGGAAGCGTGGCCGCTACAACCAGGCCTGGTATCCCGGCGAGACGCTCTCCGCCGGGATCGGCCAGGGCTACTGGCTGGCGACGCCCTTGCAGATGGCTTCCTCGGCCGCGGTGCTCGCCAACCGCGGTAAGTCGGTGCGTCCGCATCTGGTCGCGGCGATTGGCGATCAGGAGATTCTCCCGCCGTTCCCGGACTCTCCGGAGGATGTCGAGCTCGATGACCCGCGCTGGTGGGACCTGGTGATCCAGGCGCTCAAGGACGTCGCCGACACCTCCGCGGTGCTGAGCCAGGGTCGCCAATACACCTTGGCGGCCAAGACCGGCACCGCGCAGGTGTTCACCGTCGCCCAGGATGCGCGCTACGACGCTGCCGAGGTCGCCGAGCGGCTGCGCGACCACGCGCTGTTCACCGGCTTCGCACCGGTCGAGGATCCCGAGATCGCGGTGTCGGTGATCGTCGAGAACGGCGGTTGGGGCGGTCGGGTGGCGGGACCGATCGGCCGTGCGATGATCGACGCCTGGATGCAGCCTGGGGCTGATCACGAGGTGAAGATCCCCGGACGGGACGATGGCCATGACCTATGATGCGTGCGCCATCCCAGGGCGCGGAGGGGAGTCTGCATGATCAGTGGATGGAAACGCAGCTACCGGCGTCGCCGGGAGGGGGCGTGGCGATTCGGCTGGAACGCCTTGCATCTCGATCCCTGGCTCCTGTTCGCGCTGCTGTTGACCATGGCCGGCGGCCTGGTGGTGCTCTACAGCGCCTCGGGCGAGATGGTCGAGCGGGTCGAGGCGCAGTCGCTGCGCTTCGTCGGTGCGCTGGTGGTGATGGCGGTGATCGCGCAGATTCCGCCGAGCACGATGATGCGCTGGACCCCGGTGCTCTACGTCACGGTGACGCTGCTGCTGGTCGCCGTAGACGTCAGCGGCTATCACGCGATGGGCGCCCAGCGCTGGCTCGAGATACCCGGACTTGGCCGCTTCCAGCCCTCCGAACTGATGAAGCTGGTGATGCCGA
Source organism: Halotalea alkalilenta (assembly GCF_001648175.1). Classification (NCBI taxonomy): domain Bacteria; kingdom Pseudomonadati; phylum Pseudomonadota; class Gammaproteobacteria; order Oceanospirillales; family Halomonadaceae; genus Halotalea; species Halotalea alkalilenta. The sequence continues at coordinate 2,408,039 of NZ_CP015243.1, forward strand.
TGACGCTTGCTGCGTTCCTGGCCCGTCGCCCGCTGCCGCTGTCATGGAAGGACCTGGGCATCTGCCTGGTGCTGATGCTGATCCCGGTGGTGCTGATCCTCGAGCAGCCTGACCTGGGTACCGCGATGCTGGTGATGTTCGCCGCCGGCTTCGTGATTCTCTTCGCCGGCCTCTCCTGGCGGCTGATCCTGCTCTGCCTGCTGGTCGCCGCCGCCGCGCTGCCGCTGATGTGGCTCTACATGCACGACTACCAGCGCCAGCGGGTGTTGACCTTCATCAATCCCGAGAGCGATCCGCTCGGGGCCGGCTGGAACATCATCCAGTCGAAGACCGCGATCGGCTCTGGCGGGGTGTTCGGCAAGGGATGGATGGACGGTACCCAGTCGCAGCTGCAGTTCTTGCCCGAACGGCATACCGACTTCATCGTCGCGGTGCTGGCCGAGGAGTTCGGCCTGGTCGGCGTCTGCCTGCTGCTGCTTTGCTACCTGATGATCGTCGGCCGGGGCCTGGTGCTGGCGGTGCGTGCCCAGGACACCTTCGGTCGGCTGCTGGCCGGCAGCCTGGTGCTTACCTTCTTCATCTACGTAGTGGTCAATATCGGTATGGTCAGCGGGCTCTTGCCGGTGGTCGGCGTGCCGCTGCCGTTGATCAGCTACGGCGGTACCGCCAGCGTGACCTTGTTAGCGGGCTTCGGTATTCTGATGGCGATTGGCACTCACCGTAAGTTGTTGCCGCGATAGGATTACTGGTCAGCAAACGCCAATCGCCAGGGACAGCACCCGCCGGTGCGGCGACGCCGTGCAGGCAAACGATTCAGGAGAGCAATAGGTGACGATCGACCTTCGGGCCGCCCCGGCGACACCCCTTCGCAGCCGTATCGGGCTATTCACCGCGGCACTCGTCGCCGCTTGCATCGCACCGCAGGCCTTGGCTGCCGACTACGATCCGGCGAACCGCTCCGAGGTCGCCGAGATGGTGCGCAAGCTGACCGGAGAAGGGTTGGACTCCGCCGAGCTTTCGCGGGTCATGACCGACGCCCGGCGTTCGCAATCGGTGCTCGATGCGATGTCGCGTCCGGCCGAGCGGCACCTGCGCTGGGACCAGTATCGCCAGATATTCATCCAGCCGGCCCGGATCAGCCGCGGCGTTCAGTTCGTCGCCGAGCATCTCGACGCCTTCGAGCGTGCCGAGCGGGACTACGGCGTGCCGCGTGAGGTGATCGCTGCGATCATCGGCATCGAGACCGACTACGGCCGGGTCACCGGCAACCACCGGGTGATCGATGCGCTGTCGACGCTGGCCTTCGACTATCCGCCGAGGCAGCCATTCTTTCGCAAGGAGCTCGAAGCCTACCTGACCCTGACCGAGGAGCAAGGGCTCGATCCCCTGTCGTTCAAAGGCTCCTACGCTGGAGCGATGGGCTATCCGCAGTTCATGCCTTCGAGCTACCAGGCCTACGCGGTCGACTTCGATGGCGACGGTGTGCGCGACCTGTGGCGCGAGCCGGTCGACGCGATCGGCAGCGTGGCCAACTACTTCGCCGGCCACGGTTGGGTCCAGGGCCTTGCGGTGGCGGCACCGGCGCGGGGACCTTCGAGCCCTCCCGAAGGGGTCGAGGTCAATTCGATCGAGCGTCCGGCCCAGCGTATCGCGTCGCTGGCCGATCACGGGATCGTCTCCACCGCTGAGCTGCCGGAGGATCTGCCGGTGACGCCGATCGCGCTCGACTTCGCCGATGGGCACTACGAGTACCTGCTCGGCACCGAGAATTTCTACGTGATCACTCGCTACAATCGCAGTCACCTCTACGCGATGGCGGTGACGACGCTGGCGGAGTCGATCAAGGAGGCGCTCGAGCGGCAATGAAACCGACCCATTCGATCAAAGGCTGCGGCGCGCTCGCCTGTGTGCTCGTCCTGCTCGGCGGCTGCGCCAGCGGCGGTGGCAGTGGGCGCTACGCTTCGAGCCAGGATGCCTATCCCACGGACGGGCGCGATCTCTCCCAGGTGCCTGATGCGGTACCCAAGGTCGAGCCGCTCGCAGCCAGCGGCAACCGGCCGGTCTACCAGGTCCTCGGCAAGAGCTATCAGGTGATGAGCGATGCCCGTGGGTACTCGGCCACCGGGATCGCCTCCTTCTATGGCACCAAGTTCCACGGTTACGACACCGCCAGCGGTGAGCGCTACGACATGTATGCGATGTCGGCGGCTCATCGCAGCCTGCCGCTGCCGACCTACGCCCGGGTGACCAACCTCGACAACCAGCGCAGCGTGATCGTCAAGGTCAACGATCGCGGGCCCTTCCATGACGATCGGCTGATCGATCTTTCCTATGCCGCGGCCTATCGCCTCGACGTGCTGGCCCGTGGCACCGCCAGGGTCAAGGTCGAGGCGATCGATCCGGCCAGCTGGCCTGGCGAGCAAGACGTTCGCCGGATCGCCTCGACACCGACATCGACCCCGGCAGCACCGCCGAGTGCCGGGATCGATCGCAGCGCGCCGAGCGGCGCACCGATCTTCCTTCAGGTAGCGGCGCTGGGCTCGGCGCAGAACGCCGCGCGGCTGCGCGATTCGTTGCAAAGCCGTCTTTCGCAGCCGGTGCGCATCAGCGAGAATGGCGCGCTACACCGGGTGCAGGTTGGTCCCTTCACAGATCCGACCGCGCTCGAGACGGTGCGCGCAAGGCTCGCGGAGGCGGGCTACTTGGATCCGCTGCTGGTCAACGGCAGTGGCTGAGGTGGCCTACCACGACGTCGCGCGATGGATGACCGTCGCCTCGACCCACGTTGCAACGCCTACGACTGGAAATGAGTAAAGTCCTATGATTCTGCATGCTTCACCCGTGCGTCGCTGGCGCAGGCTGACCCTGGTGGCGCTGTTCGGTGCCTCGACCTCCACCGTGCTGTTCGTTGCCACCTCCGCCATCGCGCAAGCGCCGACTCCGGATGCCCAGCCGACGGCGGGGCCGACCCTCAACCCACTCAACATGGTGCCGGCTCCGCCCAGCCTGGCCGCCACCTCCTGGGTGCTGATGGATGCCAAGAGCGGCGACATCATCCTCGAGCAGAACGCCCACCAGCGTCTGCCGCCCGCCAGCCTGACCAAGCTGATGACCGCCTACATCGCCGAGTACGAGATCGAGGCCGGACGGCTGAACGAGAGCGATATGGCGCGGGTCAGCGAGAACGCATGGCGCACCGGCGGCTCGAGGATGTTCCTCAACGTCAACACCAATGTCAGCATCGGCGACCTGATGCGTGGGATCGTGGTGCAGTCGGGCAACGACGCAAGCGTTGCGATGGCCGAGCACATCGCCGGCAGCGAGGATGCCTTCGCCCAGCTGATGAACCAGCATGCGCAGATGCTCGGCATGAAGAACACCCACTTCATGAACGCCACCGGGCTGCCCCACGACGAGCACTATACCTCCGCCTACGATCTGGCCGACCTGTCGCGCCACATCATCCTCGACTTCCCCGAGCACTATTCGCTCTATGAAGAGCGCGAGTTCACCTACAACGGTATCCGCCAGCCCAACCGCAACCTGCTGCTGTGGCGCGATGGCCGGGTCGATGGACTGAAGACCGGGCACACCGAAGCCGCGGGTTACTGCCTGGCGGCCTCGGCGGTCGACGGCGACACTCGGCTGATCGCCGTGGTGATGGGGACCAACTCGGAGGAGGCGCGTGCCCAGGAGACCATGAAGCTGCTCTCCTACGGTTTCCGCTACTACCATACCCAGCGTCTCTTCGATGCCGGCCACGTGGTCAGCAACGCCCGGGTCTGGGGCGGTAGCCAGAACAACGTGCCGGTCGGTTTTCCCGATGAGGTCTACGTGACCCTGCCCCAGGGCGACGGCGAGCTGACCCAGCGGGTCGAGCTCTCCTCTGACATCGAGGCGCCGGTGGCCGCCGGGCAGGAGCTCGGGACCCTGACCGTGATGCGTGGCGACGACGAGATCGCGACCCGTCCGCTGGTCGCGCTCGAAGCGGTCGAGGAGGGCGGTTTCATCAAGCAGGCCTGGGACAAGCTGGTTCGTTTCGTCACCAGCTTCTTCTGATCTTGTCCGCTGCCTGGCCGCGGCCGGGCAGCGTGCTTGTGACGTTCTCCGCTGGCTCGCGTAGAATGCAATCATTTCGAGCCAAGCAGCGATGGGAGCCTAGGCGATGACTTCTCCTTCCAGACCCGGCCAGTCCTCGGTGATTTCGGGTGACGGCGGCCAGCCGGCGCCGAAGATCGAATTTCCCACCGACTATTCGCTCAAGATCGTTGGCGACAGTGACGAGGGCTTCTGCGACGACATGCTCGACATCGTCGAGCGCTTCGATCCGACCCTCGACCGTAGCCGTGCAAGCCATCAGGACAGTCGCAACGGGCGCTTCCGCTCGCTGCGGGTGACCATCACCGCGACCGGTCAGGCGCAGCTCTCGGCGCTGTTCTCAGCGCTCAAGGCGAGCGGTCGCGTGCACATGGTGATATGAACGGCGTCGCGAACCAAGCCCTTGCGCGGCCGGCTGCCTCGGACTCCCCCCAGGCGTCGGGCACGCATCCGATCGAGGTCTATCGGCTCGGCCTTGTCGACTATCCCGACACGCTCGCGGCGATGCGCGCCTACACGGACGAACGCGGCCCGGATGATCCGGATCAGATATGGGTGGTCGAGCATCCGCCGGTGTTCACCCAGGGTCAGGCAGGGCGCGCAGAGCACCTGCTCGAGGTCGGTGACATCCCGGTGGTGCAGGCCGATCGCGGTGGGCAAGTCACCTACCATGGTCCCGGGCAGCTGGTCTTCTATCTGCTGCTCGATCTCAAGCGCTGCGGTCTGGGCGTGCGCGCGCTGGTCAGCGCGATCGAGCGCGCGGTGATAGATGCGCTCGCCAGCCACCGTATCGAGGCTTATGCGCGCCCGGACGCGCCCGGCGTGTACGTGCGCGCGCCGGCTGGCGGAGAAGCCAAGGTGGCATCGCTGGGGCTCAGGGTACGCCGGGGCTGCAGCTTTCATGGAGTGGCGTACAATGTCGATATGGATCTGCGGCCATTCAACCGTATCGATCCCTGCGGCTACGCTGGCATGCGTATGACCCAATTGAGTGAGCTCGCAGCCGCGCCGGTGTCGCTCGACATCGAAGCGGACCGCTGGCTCGAGGCTTTCGCCGCCGCCTTGGCGGACGGCGGCGATCGCCGACCCGTGACGCTTCGCCCCACAACCGGCCTGCCGGACTGCCTGGCAGACATTTCCCGACGTCCAGGATGTGACAGATGAGCGAGAGCATCGCCAAGCCCGTTACCGTGGCCAACCCGAATCGCGTCGAGCGCGGCGTCAAGCTGCGCGGCGCGGAAAAGGTGGCTCGCATTCCGGTCAAGGTGATCCCGACCGAGACGCTGCCGAAGAAGCCCGACTGGCTTCGGGTCCGCATGCCGATCTCCCCCGAGGTCACCCGGATCAAACAGACGCTGCGCAAGCACGGATTGCACACCGTGTGCGAGGAAGCCTCCTGCCCGAACCTCGGCGAGTGCTTCAGCGGTGGCACTGCCACTTTCATGATCATGGGCGACATCTGCACCCGTCGCTGCCCGTTCTGCGACGTCGCCCACGGCAGGCCCAACGCGCTGAACGCCGAAGAACCTCGCGAGCTCGCCGAGGCGATCGCCGAGATGCGGCTCAAGTACGTGGTGATCACCTCGGTCGACCGTGACGACCTGCGCGATGGCGGCGCCCGCCATTTCGTCGATTGCATCCGTGAGATCCGCGCCCGCAGTCCGCACATCGAGATCGAGACCCTGGTGCCGGACTTTCGCGGACGCATGGACGTGGCGCTGGAGATTCTCTCCGAGCAGCCGCCCAACGTGTTCAACCACAACCTCGAAACCGTGCCCTCGCTCTATCGCAAGGTGCGGCCAGGCGCCGACTACCAATGGTCGCTCGACCTGCTCAAGCGCTACAAGGCCGCGCGCCCCGAGGTGCTGACCAAGTCCGGGCTGATGGTCGGGGTCGGCGAGACCGACGAGCAGATCATCGAAGTGATGCGCGACCTGCGCGCCCACGACGTCGATATGCTGACCATCGGCCAGTACATGCAGCCCTCGCGTAGCCACCTGGCGATCGACCGCTGGGTGCCGCCCGCAACCTTCGCCCAGTACGCCAAGGCGGGTTACGAGATGGGGTTCACCCATGTCGCCTCCGGGCCGCTGGTGCGCTCGAGCTATCACGCCGACAAGCAGGCCCATGGCGTCGAAGTGAAATGAAAGGCGAAATGCGGTAGACGCCGAGGTGGTGCAACGCAAACGGCTCGGGGAGCTTCTCCCCGGGCCGTTTGCGTTGCACCAGCCTGCGTTCAGTCTCGCCGCGCCAGCGGGTCGCCGTGGAGTCGCACGCCGTCGAGTCCATGGATCGCCAGGGCGCGGATGTTGGCGTGGTCGTGACCTTCGGGATCGGCGAGCACGTGGCGATAGTGCTCACCGAAGGCGCGCAGTGCCTCGTGGTTTTCGAGTCCCTCCAGTAGCGCCAGTGCCAGTACCCGGCACGAGCCCTGGTTGTCGTCGATGCCGTTGCTGACGCCGCCGTTGTCGAAGGCGGTAGGGGTGAAGCGGTAGTGGGTCTCGATGAAGGCGAGGGTATCGGCGAAGCAGTGGCTCTCGCGGGCGAGGGCGCGGCGGAAGTCGGCGATCGGGAGCATACTGGGTTCCTTGGGCGAAAAGCAGCCAAGCTATCCAGCTGGACGCTCGGCGTCCAGCGCCTGATGCGGGATTCGAGCAGTGCTCACTGAATGAATGGTTTCGCTGCGATGGGTTCTAATCCCGGAAGGGGATCATTCGTTCACGCCGAGGAGAAGCCGGATGTTGATCAGACGCGGGGAGCGCTCGCACGCGCTCGAGCACGAGGTGACACCGGAGCGGGTGTATCAAGACTTCAGGCGGGAGCGCCGGCGAGTGCTGGCCGGTGCGCTGGGGCTCGGTGCTGCCTGTGCGCTGCCGCGCGCCTTCGCGGCGGCGGGCGGCTATGACGATGTCGATCCGGGCAGCGCACCTGACTGGCTCGATCGAAGGCTCGCGGACGCTCGCTGGAAGGCGGTCGAGCCTGGCCCGGAGGACCGCCTGACCCCGTTCGACGATGTCACCCATTACAATAATTTCTACGAATTCGGCAGCGGCAAGGACGATCCGGCGCGCTACGCGGGCGGGCTGGTCACCGAGCCCTGGAGCGTGGTGATCGACGGTGAGGTCGCGCGTCCCGGGCGGTTGGCGCTCGAGGATGTGGTCGGCGAGTCAAGGCTCGAGGAGCGGATCTACCGGCTGCGCTGCGTCGAGGCCTGGTCGATGGTGATCCCCTGGCTCGGCGTTCCGCTCGCTGACCTGCTCGCACGGGTCGAGCCGACCAGCAAGGCCCGCTTCGTGCGCTTCGAAAGTCTGCATGATCCCGAGCAGATGCCGGGACAGCGTTCGCGCTATGGATTGATCGACTGGCCCTACACGGAAGGGCTCAGGCTCGATGAGGCGATGCACCCGCTGACCCTGCTCGCGGTGGGACTCTATGGTCACTCGCTGCCGAATCAGAACGGCGCCCCGCTGCGCCTGGTGGTGCCGTGGAAGTATGGCTTCAAGGGTGCCAAGTCGATCGTGCGCATCTCGCTCACCGAAACCCAGCCACGCACGAGCTGGCAGAGCCTTGCCCCCAACGAGTACGGCTTCTATGCCAACGTCAATCCCGAGGTCGACCATCCGCGCTGGAGCCAGGCCTGTGAGCGTCGCCTGCCCAGCGGCCTGTTTCGGCCCAACCTGATCGAGACCCGGATGTTCAATGGCTATGCCGACCAGGTCGCGAGTCTCTACCAGGGGATGGACTTGAGGGCCGATTATTGAGCCGGCCGGGGAGCCAGCTGCGCCACCCTCGCCTGCTGCTGGGCTTTCGCATCGTGGTATTCGCGCTCGCCATCGCTTGGCCGCTGGGCTGGGCCTGGCGAGTGGCGCAGGGGGCGGCGGGGCCGGATCCCGGACGCTACCTGCTGCTCGAGTTCGGTATCGGCGCGTTGACGCTGCTGCTGCTGGTGCTTGCGCTCACCCCGCTGGCGAAACTCACCGGCTGGCCGGGGTTCGGGCTGGTTCGCCGCCAGCTGGGCGTATGGGCCTTCGTCTACGCATTCGCCCACTTCGCCTGCTACCTGCTGTTCATCATCGGCCTCGAGCCCGCGCTGCTGCTCGCCGATTTCAGCCGCAGGCCCTACATCATCGTCGGGGCGGCAGCGCTGCTGCTGCTTGGCGTGCTCGCCGCCACCTCGCCGCAGGCGATGGTGAGGCGGCTGAAAAAGCGCTGGAAGCCGCTGCACCGTCTGGTCTACCTGGCGCTGGCCCTGGTGCTTTTGCATTTCTTCTGGATCGTGCGCGCCGATCTCGGTGAGTGGGGGCGATATGCGCTGATCGCGCTGGGATTGATGCTGCTGCGCTGGCCGCCGCTGGCGCGGCGGCTGGGAGGATGGCGCCGCGCCAGCGGCGCCAGGACGGAGATCAATCGGCGACGGTGAGCACCAGCTTGCCGATCGCATGGCCCGATTCGAGCCGGCGGTGGGCCTCGGCCAGGTTGTCGACGCTGAGCGGCCCGATCACCTCGCTCAGGGTGCTGCGCAGGTGGCCCGCGTCGATCAGTTCAGCGAGCCTGGCCAGGATTTCGCCCTGGCGTTCGGGGAAGTAGTCGTGCAGCGCACGGGCGAACATGAGCTCCCAGGCGAAGCTCGCCGCCTTGATCTGGAAAGCGTTGACGTCGACCTGCTTCTTGGTCTCGGCGATCGCGACGACGCGGCCGAATGGGCGGATCAGCTGGGTCATGTTGTCCCAGTGGTCGCCGATGTCGTGACAGCAGTAGATGTAGTCGACCTGCTCGATGCCTTCAGCGGCGAGTGCGTCCACCAGTCGGTGGTGATCGACCACCAGGTCGGCGCCCATCTCTTTGCACCATTCCACCGACATTTCCCGCGAGGCGGTAGCGATGACCCGCAGATCGGTCAGTTGCTTCGCCAGCTGGATCACCATCGAGCCGACGCCGCCTGCACCGTTGATCACCAGCAGCGTCTCCTGGGCTCGTCCTGCGCCTGCTTGCGCAGCCGGTCTCGGCTCATCCCGCAGCTCGAGGCCGAGCACGTCGAAAAGCCCCTCCCACGCGGTCAGCGCGGTGAGCGGCAGCGCCGCTGCCTCTTCGATCTCGAGGCTCTCGGGCGCCTTGGCGACGAGGCGCGCATCGACGCATTGGTACTCGGCGTCGCTTCCCGGGCGGCTGACATCGCCCGCATAGTAGACCTTGTCACCGATCGCGAAGCCCCGCGCCTGCTCACCGAGCGCCTCGACCACCCCCACTGCATCCCAGCCGATCACCTTCGACTCCGTCGCCGAGCGCCTGATCTTGGTGTCGACCGGATTGACCGAGATCGCTTGGATCTTGATCAGCAGGTCCCGTGGCCCCGGCGCAGGTTTAGGCTCTTCCCGCTCGATGAAGGCTTGCTCGAGCTCTGGCTTACCGGTGATGGCGATGGCTTTCATCTGTTTGCCTCTTTTGGTCAGCGTGGATGCCCGTAGGTCACGGGCAGATACGAACCATATGGGGGCTGCCGGGCGAGGGACCAAGCCGGATCAGTCAGCGCGCTGTTTCACGATGCGCCCGGCTTGGATGATCATCTCGAGCCGTTCGCCCTGGCCGAGCAGGCAGTCGATCGAAGCCAGCGGGTCGCCATCCACCACCAGCAGGTCTGCGATCGCGCCGTTCGCCAGGCACCCCAGCTCGCCTGAGCGCTCAAGCAGGCGAGCGGCGACGCTGGTCGCCGAACGCAGCGCCTCGAGATTGCCGAGCAGCTTTGCGCGTATGCGTAGCTCCTCGCTCTGGTATTGGTGCATCTCGCCGAGCAGGTCCGAGCCGTAGCCCATTGGCACGCCCGCCTCGGCGTAGCGTAGCAGCGCTTCGCGACCTGCGCCTCGCACCGCCTCGATCTTCGCCACCGAGGCGGCTGGAAGGCCATAGCGTTCGCCGTGCTTGGCGAGCATCTCGTAGGTGACCTGGGTCGGCACCACGAACGTCCCCAGTTCGGCCATCCTCCGCGCGGTTTCGGCATCGGCCAGGTTGCCGTGCTCGATACTGCGTACTCCGCATTCGATCGCTCGGCGGATGGCGCGCGAGGTATAGGCGTGGGCCATGACGTAGGTGTTGGCCGCCTCGGCTTCATCCACGATGGCCCGGATCTCCGCTTCACTGTATTGGGTGTTGGCGATCGGGTCGGTGGGCGAGGCGACACCGCCCGATGCCATGATCTTGATCTGGCTGGCGCCCTGCTGCAGCTCCTCGCGCACTGCCAGGCGCACCGCCTCGACTCCGTCGACCACCCGGGCGATAGCGCCGGCGCGGAAGCAGCACGAGCAGGGTTCGGTCATCAACAGCTCGCCACGGGCACGGAAGTCGCCGTGTCCGCCGGTCTGCGACAGCGCCTTGCCGGAGGCGAATATCCTTGGTCCTGCGATGAGGCCCTGCTCGACCGCCTGGGCCAGTGCCCAGTCGGCGCCCCCGGCGTCGCGGACGCTGGTGAACCCGCGCGCCAGCATCGCTGCGATGATCGGCACCGCGCGCAGGGTCACCAATGCATTGGGGACCCGGGCGTTGAGCCCGAGATTGGCATTGGCCGCCAGTACGTGGACATGGCAGTCGATCAGCCCCGGCATCAGCGTCTTGCCCTGGATGTCGATGATCCGGTCATGGGGTTCGGCGAGGGCGATCTGACCGGCGGACACAGCGATGATGCGATCGCCTTCGACCACCAGGTCGAGCCCGCTGCGATAGCGGCCGTCGTCGGGGTCGAGCAGCCGCGCGTTGGTGAAGATCAGCCGGGGGAGGCGAGGGCTCATCAACAGGCTCCTTGGAAACGGATACGGTCATGGTAGAGGAATGCGCCGAGGGTGCTGGCCGCGGCGGCAGCGGTTCGATCTTCATCCGGGTTCTTGCCACCGGTTTCATCCCGCGCTGGGGCGCGGGGCATGGATGGACTAGTCTAGTCGGGTGATTCAACCAGGATAGAGATGATCATGTCCCACGATTGGGTCGATTTCGCCAAGCGCCTGCGCGCCATTGCCCAGACCGGGCAGACCTACACCGACAATCGCTACGAGCTCGAGCGCTACCAGGAACTCGAGCGGCTCACCAACCAGATGTTCGCAGTGCTCGCCGAGACGCCGGTGGCGCGGGTCGAGCAGCTGTTCATCCCCGATCGAGGCTATGCCACGCCCAAGGTGGACGTACGCGGGGCGGTGTTCCGCGATGACCGCGTGCTGCTGGTACGCGAGCAGCGCGACCGGCGCTGGACCCTGCCCGGCGGCTGGGCCGATGTATGCGAGCCGCCGTCGAGCTGCGTGCTGCGCGAGATCCACGAGGAGTCTGGCTACTTCGCGGTCAACCCGCGTCTCGCCCTGCTGCGCGATCGCAGCCTCCACCCCTATCTGCCGGTGACGCCTGAACACATCTACAAACTGTTCTACGTCTGCGATGAAGTGGAAGGTGGAGGTTTCGTGCCCAACAACGAGACCGACGCGGCCGATTTCTTCGCCCTCAACGCGCTGCCCGAGCTTTCGCTCGGCCGCACGCTGGAGAAAGACATCCACCATCTCTGGGCCTTCGCCAGCGGCGAGGTCGACCGGGTGCATTCGGACTGACCGCGATTGGCGCGAGGCCTACCGAGGGATCGTTGCTGAGCGCACTTTGGCGCGGCTTTCGGTAGCGCAGCGTATCGCCCAGTGGCGTTCGAGCTAGAGGGCCAGAAGCTTTACGAGCCAGGATGTCGCGGTCGCTTGACCCGTGAGATCAGGCCTTAACGCCGAGCAGCCGGCGCCACGGCTGCATCGCCGAGGCGTTGAAGCCATGGCGGGCGTAGAAGCGCTGTGCGGTGAGGTTGTCGCCGTCGGTCAAAAGCGTCACCCGGCGGCAGCCCTCCCGCTCGGCCAGCGCAACGGCTGCCTCGAGCAGCCGGCCGCCGATGCCCTCGCCGCGGGCGGCGGGGGTGACCACCATGTCTTCGAGCATCGCCACTTTCGCGCCCAGCGCGGTGGAGAGGGTGAACAGCAGCCCGACCATGCCGAGCACCTCGTCACCTTGCCTTGCCACCAGGATCCGGCCGAGGGCCGGCGCATCGATGATCATTTCCAGGCCGCGGAGCTGGGCGTCGGGGTCCGGCGCGAAGTCGCTCTCCTGGGCGAACAACAGCCCGAGCAGGGCGCTGAGCTCGGGCAGCATCCCGGGCGTGGCGGGAACGATCTCGATCGGTCGCGGCATCGCGAGACCTCGTGCGAACAGGCGATGAGAGGATGAGAAATAGCGCGCTGCATATTGCTACGCGAGTTTCAGATACGGCTGGCGACCCACTCGGCTGCGTCGGGAATCGCGATCGGATAGTCCTTGGACATCGACGGGGCCTCGAACATGAAGTCGGCAGTGGCGACGTTGGTCGCCACCGGCACGTTCCACAGCGCGGCCAGGCGCAGCAGCGCCTTGACGTCGGGATCGTGCGGCTGGGGTGAGAACGGATCCCAGAAGAACACCAGCACGTCGAGGCGCTGCTCGCTGATTCGCGCGCCGATCTGCTGGTCTCCTCCGAGCGGTCCGCTCATCACCCCTTCGACTTCGAGTCCCAGTGCATCCGCGAGCCGCTTGGCGGTGGTGCCGGTGCCGAGCAGCGAGTGGCGCGAGAGCGTCTCGCGCCATTTGCCCGCCCAGCCGATCAGTTCGTCCTTCTTCGCATCGTGGGCGACCAGCGCAATGCGCTTGCGTGCCGGCAGCACTCTCGATGCGTGGCGGGTCGGGCGCTGGTCAGCCAATTTTCTCACCGACCTGGACGATCTTCATCACGTTGGTTCCGCCCTGAGCGGAGTGATGATCGCCGCGGGTGAGGATTACGAAGTCGCCCTTGTCGGCGAGCCCGCGCTTGCCGAGTTCATCGATCACGCGGCTGTTGACCTCGGCGGAGGGCATGCTGTCGGCGTCGAACAGCACCGGCAGTACGCCGCGGAACAGCGCCATGCGACGCAGCGTGCTCGGGTTGCTCGAGAGTGCGACGATCGGCAGGCCCGAGCGGATCCGGGAGGCGATCAGCGGGGTGTGGCCGGTCTCGGTGAGACAGGCGATCACCGCGACCCCCTGCAGGTGGTTGGCGGCGTACATCGCCGACAGCGCCACGGTTTCGTCGATGCGATGGAAAGTGTCCTTGATCCGGTGCTTGGACTCCTGCGCGGCGCGCTCGCGCTCGGCGCCGAGGCAGCAGCGGTCCATCGCCTTGATCGTCTCGACCGGGAACTTGCCGGCCGCGGTCTCGGCCGAACACATCACCGCGTCGGTGCCGTCGAGTACCGCGTTGGCGACATCGAACACTTCGGCGCGGGTCGGCAGGGGCGACTCGATCATCGACTCCATCATCTGGGTGGCGGTGATCACCAGCCGATCGAGCGTGCGGGCGCGGGCGATCATCCGCTTCTGTACCCCGATCAGCTGGGCGTCGCCGATCTCGACGCCGAGATCGCCGCGAGCGACCATCACCGCGTCGGAGGCGAGGATGATGCCATCGAGGGTCTCGTCGTCGGCGACCGCCTCGGCGCGCTCGACCTTGGCCACCAGGCCGATGTTGCGTCCGGCGTCGCCGAGCAGGTCGCGGGCGAGACGCATGTCATCGCCCGAGCGTGGGAACGAGACCGCGAGGTAGTCGACCTCGAGGGCCACTGCGGTCAGCATGTCCTCCTTGTCCTTCTCGGTCAGCGCCGAGGCGGAGAGGCCGCCGCCCTGCTTGTTGATTCCCTTGTTGTTGGAAAGCTTGCCGCCGACCTGGACCTTGCATTCGATCCGCGGCGGCGCCACCTTGATCACCTCGAACACCACCCGACCGTCATCGAGCAGCAGCACGTCTCCAGGGACGACGTCGTCGGCGAGCGCTTTGTAGTCGCAGCCGACCTGGTACTGGTCGCCCTCGTCACGACCGAGGGAGACGTCGATCACGAAGTTGGCGCCGTCTTCCAGCTCCACCGGGCCGTCTTTGAAGCGGGCGATGCGGATCTTCGGGCCCTGCAGGTCGCCGAGGATGGCGACGTTGCGGGCGTAGCGCTCCGCAGCGGCGCGTACCGCGTCGACCCGCTTGCGATGATCGTCCGCGCTGCCATGGGAGAAGTTGAGCCGGACCACGTCGACCCCCGCCTTGATCATCGCATCGAGCACGCCGGGTCGATCGCTGGCCGGACCGAGGGTGGCGACGATTTTCGTGCGGCGAATCGGTACATGTTGGGATTGCGACATCAAGTGGTCTCCTTGCGCATCTATGCGTCAGTCATGCGTCAGTGTAATTGTCCGTAATTTAACGGATTTGTGCGTGCCGGGCGACTCGACCAAAAGGGTGTGGCGGCGAATATGGTAGTTGGAATCCGTTCATTCTCTACTTTCGGCGCTGGGGCGTCACTGGTTTTCCGCGCTGCTTCGCGTGCGCAAAAGAGCAACTCGTGCTTCCTTTATTCAGCCGCACCGATCGAGCCGCAATGATCCTGCATACGGGTTCGCTCGAAGGGCGGCAGTTGGCGAAGCGTCCCAGGCTAGGTTAGGGTAGGCGCATTTTTCCCGGGCTGGTCGCGAACGACTTGAGCCCCGCCGCTGAACGCGGCGCAACGAGATGGAGCGCTATGGGTAAGTCACTGGTGATCGTCGAGTCGCCGGCCAAGGCCAAGACCATCAATAAATACCTCGGTAACGACTTCGTCGTGAAGTCGAGCGTCGGCCACATCCGCGACCTGCCCAGCGGTGGCAAGGGTGCGAGCGATCCGGCCGAGCGTGCGCGTCAGGCGGCCACCACCCGCAAGATGAGCGCGGAGGAGAAAGTCGAGTACCGGCGGCAGAAGTCGCGCGAGCAGCTGGTGCGGCGGATGGGGGTCGATCCCGAGCATGACTGGCGGGCGCATTACGAAGTGCTGCCGGGTAAGGAGAAAGTCGTCGAGGAGCTCAAGCGCCTGGCGGAGAAGGCCGACACCGTCTATCTCGCGACCGACTTGGACCGCGAAGGTGAGGCGATCGCCTGGCACCTGCGCGAGACCATCGGCGGCGATGAAACCCGCTACAAGCGGGTGGTGTTCAACGAGATCACCAAGAATGCGATTCGCCAGGCCTTCGAGGCGCCGGGCACGCTGCAGATGGACCGTGTCCAGGCGCAGCAGGCCCGGCGTTTCCTCGACCGGGTGGTCGGGTTCATGGTCTCGCCACTGCTGTGGGCGAAGGTCGCGCGCGGGCTCTCCGCGGGGCGAGTGCAGTCGGTGGCGGTACGGCTGATCGTCGATCGCGAGCGCGAGATTCGTGCCTTCGTCCCCGAAGAATACTGGGACGTGCACGCCGATCTGGCCGCGCCGACCGGTGAGGCCATCCGCTTCGAGCTGGCACGCAAGGACGGCGAGGCGTTTCGCCCGACCAGCGAAGCCGAGACGCTCGCCGCGATCGAAGGGCTGCGCAAGGCACGGCTTGCGATCACCAATCGCGAAGACAAACCGACTTCCAGCAAGCCGGGCGCGCCCTACATCACCTCGACGCTGCAGCAGGCGGCCAGCGGCCGGCTCGGCTTCTCGGTGAAAAAGACCATGACGCTGGCCCAGCGGCTTTATGAAGCGGGCTACATCACCTACATGCGTACCGATTCGACCAACCTGTCGAACGATGCGATCGAGATGGCGCGCGCCCACATCGAGGCGCAGTTCGGCGAGCGCTACCTGCCGGCGCAGCCCAACCGCTACGCCAGCAAGGACGGCGCCCAGGAGGCGCACGAAGCGATTCGCCCCACCGAGGTCAAGCGTTCGGCGGGGGCGCTCGAAGGCATGGAGCGTGACGCCGAGCGGCTCTACGAGCTGATCTGGCGCCAGTTCGTCGCTTGCCAGATGACCCCGGCGCAGTATCTCTCCAGCACCCTGAGCGTCGAGGTCGATGGTTTCGAGCTGCGCGCCAAGGGGCGGGTGCTCAAGTTCGACGGCTATACCCGGGTCTCGGTCCCGGCCGGACGCCAGGCCGAGGACCAGGCGCTGCCCGATCTCGATCCCGGCACGCCGCTGGAGCTGGTCCAGCTCGATCCCCAGCAGCACTTCACCAAGCCGAGCCCGCGCTACACTGAAGCGAGCCTGGTCAAGGAGCTCGAGAAGCGCGGCATCGGCCGGCCCTCGACCTATGCCTCGATCATTTCGACGATTCAGGAGCGCGGCTACGTGGTGCTCGAGAATCGGCGCTTCTATGCCGAGACCCTCGGTGAGATCGTCACCGACCGGCTGGTCGAGTCGTTCAACGACCTGCTCGACTACAGTTTCACCGCGCGGATGGAGGACGAACTCGATCGGGTGGCCGGCGGCGAGCGCCGTTGGATCGACCTGCTCGATAGTTTCTACGCCGACTTCAAAGGCCAGCTCGACCACGCCGAGGGCGAGGATGGGATGCGGCCCAACCTGCCGATTCCCACCGACATCGATTGCCCCACCTGCGGGCGCAAGATGCAGATTCGCATTGCCTCCACCGGTGTGTTCCTCGGCTGCTCGGGCTACAACCTGCCGCCGAAGGAGCGCTGCAAGACCACCATCGACCTGATTCCAGGCGACGAGGTGGTGCCCGCCGACGCAGGCGATGAGGCCGAGACCGATGCGCTGCGGGCACGCCGGCGTAATCCCCGCACCGGCAACGCGATGGACAGCTATCTGATCGATGAGCATCGCAAGCTGCACCTGAGCAACGACGACGACGGCTACTACGAGATCGAGGAAGGGCGATTCAAGCTCAAGGGCTATGAAGGGCCGACGCTCGAATGCGACAAGTGCGGCGCCGAGATGCAGCTGCGCTCGGGGCGTTTCGGCAAGTACTTCGCCTGCACCAACACGGCCTGTGGCAATACCCGCAAACTGCTCAAGAGCGGCGAGCCGGCACCGCCCAAGATGGAGCCGGTGCCGATGCCCGAGCTGCGCTGCCAGAAGGTCGATGACCACTACGTGCTGCGCGACGGTGCCAGCGGCCTGTTCCTGGCCGCGAGCGGTTTTCCCAAGAACCGCGAGACACGTGCGCCGCTGGTCGCCGAGCTGGTGGCGCATCGCGACGAGCTGCCGGAGAAGTATCTTTTCCTGCTCGACGCCCCCAAGGCCGACCCCGATGGCCAGCCGGCGCAGATCCGCTTCTCGCGCAAGACCAAGAGCCAGTACGTGATGAGCGAGGTCGACGGCAAGCCGACCGGCTGGCGCGCGATGTACGAGGACGGGCGCTGGCGGGTAGAGGACAAGCGCAAGGGCTGACGAGGAGGCCGGTGTGGAAGCACGTCGTCGTACCAACCAATTGCTGTATCGCGCCGATTTGCTGTTGGGGCAGCCAGCGGTGGGCGATGTCGAGCAGCAGCTCGTCGATGCCCGCCGGGCGGCGCTGGAGGAGGGGGCGCTGGCGCTGATCGACCTGGCACTCGATGCCTTGGTGGCCGAGCTGCTCCGTCTTCCCACTTGGCCGCAAGGCGGGTGGCGCAGTGGACTGATCCAAGGCGCGGATGACAATGCCGAGCTCTCGCGGCTTTCGGCGGCGCTGCTGTCGCCTGAGGGTGAGCTGAGAGCGCTGGGAGAAAGCCTCGAGGCTTTGCGTGGTTTCGAGGTCAAGGCGCCGGTACGCCCGGGAATGATCGCGGTGGGCAACGCCCAGCGCCCGTCCGTCGAGATGAGCCTCGTACGACTCAAGGCGTTGACCAACGAGCTGCGCGAGAGCGCGCTGGAGTGGTGAGTCTGTCACCCGGTTGACAGCGATGTTAGACTGGTCATAAGCAACGGCCACTGATCGTTTATCCAGTCGGTGGTCGTTTCACGTTTAGACCGAGGTGACTCAATGTCCGATACCGCGATACTGGAAATCGTCGAGCTACCCGATGGAGAAGTCGTACTACGGCCCTCGGAGGGAGACGGCGAGGCGCTGGTCAGCGTGCGCTTTTCCGAGCAGGCCCTCGAACTGCTGCGCGACACCCGCTTCGAAGTGGCGCGTGAGATGATCGATCACGCCATCACCCGCACCAAGCTGTGGGAAGAGGGCGAGGTGATCGAGGAGCAGGGCGATCGGGTGACCATGCACTGACTGTGCGCTGAAAGGCGCTGGGCCGGCGGCCTGGCGGCGACGACCGTTGGAGTGGATGGCGCTCGAATCCTGAACGAACTACGAATCTTGAACGAACTAAAAGGGACGCCTCGGCGTCCCTTTAGACTGCTGACAAAGTATTTGAAGACGCCACGATGGTTTCTAGCCGCCTCTGAGAGCGCGCTGGACGGCAATCGTTTGCACCGGGGTTTGCGACATGGATGTCGCAAAAGGCGCGCCCGGACAGGGACGTCCATGCGCGCCGACCCGAGGGCAAACGATTGATCGGCCAGGGTTTCGCGATCTCGTGGCGGCGCGTCCCCTTTCGGGGGGAGCGCGAGGGGACCGCCCCTCGCATCTAAGCGAGCAAAAGGTGCGTCAGGCCCCAAACGGTTCTCGACTCGCCAGGATCGAGAGCGTCGCTGGGTCAAAAAATGGCCAGTGTCAAGCCCCTTGCATGCCAGTCACAAGGGGCAAAACCACAATTGAGACAGCAGGTTAGCGCTCCATCCGGGTGACTTTGGGACGAGCACCGGCATTCGCTGGGGGCCACATAGGAGCTTCAGGAAAACCAGCTGGATCGTGCTGCATCGTCGAGAATGACGGTTGCACGAGTGGCCTAGCGTTCAATGATAGTGCAAAGCTTCGACACGATCGATAGTGGCTCACGCCAAAGCCCCGAGCATTTGCAGAGGTCGCCGGCATCGCCATGATGATGAAAAAATCTAGCTGGGGACAGAGGACGAGATGGCTACAGCAAGCAATGCGATTCCATGGGGGCCGGTCCGATCTACGCTGACCGAGAAGTTCAGTTTTGGCGACATCAAACAGATCGTCGGATACGGCGATCTGGACATGTCCCGTATCGCGCACCTCGAACAAAAGCCACAGAATGGCGCATCGAAGTCCCAGCTCCTGAGCGAGATCGACAAACAGGTCGGTGCGATGGATGACAAGTGTCGTAACGCTTTTGTCTCCATCTGTTGCGAAGAAATGATGCGCCGCAAGTCCGATGTCATAGAGGAGCTGGATCGGGTCCTTTCGCGCGTGGGCTGGAAGTTCTCCGGTACGTCCCTGGTCCCTGTTGATATTTTCGATATCGCAGAACTGGCCGACATCCCCGAAGCGGCACATGCGGATATCCAGAAAGCGGCGAGCAGGCTGCGCGATGGCGACTTGAGTGGCGCTCTCTCGGCCGCCTGCGGAGCCCTGGATGCCGTTACCAGCGACATTTATGGTCGGTATCGCCTAGGCGATCCCGGAAAGGCATCGTTCCAGGAGCGTATCAAGAAGTCCATCGACGCCTTGGAGGTGAAAGACAGCTTGATGCGGGAACTGGCCGAGATCGGATGGTCTGAATCTGACTACAAACCACTGTCCGCGAACATCGAAGGCTCATTGAATCAAGCAGCGTTCGTGATGCAGAAGCTGCGTTCCGATATGGGCGATGTCCACGGGACGAAGCCCGTCATCACAGCACTGGTGTATGACTCCATCAAATGGTCATCCCTGCTGCTGAGAGTCTTGGCGATCCGTTAGAGGGTGCCCGGGCGCTACACCCTTCCGCGCCACCGTGCCACGGCGAAACCCCCGATCCCCCGCCATGAAGGCTTCCAGCATGTGCGGGATCAGCGTCGCTGCATCGACAGCTTCGCCATAGGTTTGCGCATGGAGCTGTGCATAGCGGTCGAGGTCGGCTTTCAGGCTGGCAGGGCAGGCAAAGGTCAGCTTGACGCTGCTGCTGGACGGCAGCGGCCCCAAGCGCAACTTCTTGGTCGTGCTCATCGTGATGTTCCTCGGTTGAACATGAGCGGCTGGTAGGGGCGAAGCGTCAAATCGCGCGCGACGATGATCCGCACCGGCAGGCCCGGCCGACTGGTCAAGGTCGGCTGGATGTTCATGTTGCGCCGGGTCATCTCCTGGCCGACCTGATTGATACTGTCCTGCGCGCTGTCACGCCCGGCGATGATGATGCGATCGCCGTCCTGCCGGTTCTCCGGCGCGGCCAGTTCGGCACCGACGCCCAATAGCGTCGTCAGCGCCGCCCCGGCGAAGATGCGGCCCCAGTGGTAGTCCACGCCGTCTTCCAGGCCGGCATAGCCAGCCGGGTCGGTGCCGACCAGGTTGTCCAGTGTCAGCGAAGACGTGTCCGGCAGGATGATCCGGTTCCAGACGACTTGAACCCGGCTCTGGCCGTAGCTCACCTGGCTGTTGTAGCGGCCCAGGATGCGCGAACCCTGCGGGATCAGCAGGAAACGCCCAGTGGCCGTGTCATAGACCGGCTCCGTGACCGTGGCGATCACGTCGCCCGGCAAGTCCGACTTGATGCCCGTCACCAGCGCAGCGGCGACCACCGTTCCGGCCATGACCTGATACGGCGAAGCCGGCAGGGTCAGGTTGCCGGAGTTACGGGTTTCCGTAGATGCGCCTTGCAGGAATGCCTCTTTCTGCTCCTGCCGGTTCTGTACGGCGGTCTGATCGGCGGGCTGGGCCGCCGTCGAGGCCGGCCCGGCCGCCATCGGATCGAAGGCCGCATTGGCAGAGAAGCCCGGCGCAGCGGCAACCTGCGACTGTGCCACCGGCGCGGCGCCTTGTGTGCCCGAGCGGAAGAACACGGACGAGGCGGCCGCTTCCTCGGCCTCCTTCAAGCGGGCCAGGCGCTCGGCCTCGGCCGGGTCGTGGCCGGGTGGCGCGTAGCCGACTGCCGGTTGCTGCTGCGCATTGACGATGGCCGGCCCAAGGTCGCCCGGCAGCGGCGGCCCCAGCTCGGGCACGTCGGGGGGCAAGGCGGGCGGCAGTTGGGAATAGTCGGTCGGCAGCCGCTCCAGCCCTTCGGAGCGCGACACGCGATCGACGTTGTACAGCTCGGTGGATTCGCCAGCGCCGCGCCGCTGTGGTTGCAGCGACCACATCAGCGCGCCCAGCACGGCGACCGACAGGCTGCCGGCGAGGATCGCCAGCACGCGCCGGTTCAACCGTGTGACCGGGCGCGGCTGGGCGCGTAGCGTCACCGTTTCCGGGGCCACCTTGTCCGCCTGCGGGATGGCAAGGTCGGGAGTGTCGTCCTGGCTCATGCTCAATTCCTCCGCGCCACGCCGTCGGTGCGCTCGATCCGCACCACGTCGCCCCTGTCCCCGCCCAGGCGCAGCTCGGCCGCGCCGAACAGCCGATCCACGATGTAATACGGCGAACGGAAACGGTAGTTCACCAGTTGTCCGTCACCTTGCGCGCCGATGACGAACAAGGGCGGCAGTTCGCCCTGGGCGATGCCGGCCGGGAACTGGATATAGACCTTCTCGCCGTCATCGAAGGCGCGCAGCGGTTTCCACGACGGATGGCTGCCGCTGATCGCGTAGCGGAAGCGGATGCGCTCCAGCGAAAGCCCGGTATCGACCGGCGCGGCCGTCTGTGCGGCCTGCACCTGGCGCTGCAAGGCCAGCATCCGGTCGCGCGGGTAGTCCCAGGAGACGGATGCCATCCATGCCCGCTCGGTCGAGGTCAGCTCCAGCAGATAGGTGCGGCGATTGGTGGTGATGACCAGATTCGTCTTGAGGCCCGAACGCACGGGCTTGACCAGCACATTGACGCGCAGCTCGCCGCCGCCGCCGCTGGACGTGTCGCCGACGATCCAGCGCACGGTATCGCCGGCGGCCACCGTCACCAGTTCCTCGCCGGGCTGGAGCGAAACCACGGTCACGCGCCCCGGCGCGGCATAGACTTGGTACAGCGCGCCGTCCGTGAACGGCCAGACCTGGATCGCATTGACATAGCCCTCGCGTGTGGGCGCCACCCGCGCCTCCGTGTTGGCCTTGGACACGCGCACGGTTTCGTCGGCCGGTTCCGGTGCAGGCTCGGCGTCCTCGCCATCCGGCAGCGGTTTCAACTGCGCCGGCAGCGCCAACGGCTCGGGCAAGGCGACGACTTCCACCGGCGCCGGCGGCTCGGGGATGAACTGCGCCTCCACCGGCTCGTCAAGGGGGATGACGGGCGGCGGCTTGCCCTGCGTGGCGCAGCCCGCCAGGGCCAGCAGCATCAAAGGGAAAGCGTAAAAACGGACAAGCGATTTCATGGTTTGGCTCCATCGGAAGAATCCAGCTCGCGGCTCCACGACAGACCATTGACGTAGATGCCCAGGGGATTGCGGCGCAGGCGTTCTTCGGTGCGCGGGGTTTGCAGCACGATGGACACCACGGCCGTCCACCGCTCCAGCCCGGCGGCCGCTCCGTTGACGTAGCGGCGTTCCGTCCAGCGCACGTTGAACGACGTGTCGCTGGCGCGCACGACGCTGGTGATCTGCACCGTCACCGTTTCCTTGCCGACGCGGGTGAAGGGGTCGTTGGTGCGGGCGTAGTCGTTGAGCACCGCCGCGCCCTTGTCGGTGCTGTAGTCGTAGGCATCGAGCCAGTTCTGCCGCACCACGATGGGGTCGATGGACAGCGAACGCACCAGCGTCACGAAGCGCGCCAGGTGGTGCGCGATCTGCGCGTCGGCGGGCCGGTACGGCGTGGCGGCCTCGCCCACGGCGCGCACCTGCCCGGCCTGATCGACCTCGATGACATAGGGGGTGACGATGGACTGCGCCGAGCGCCACACCAGGCCGGCGGCCATCAGCAGCGCGAGCACCAGGCAGCCGAAGGCCATCAGTCGCCAGTTCTTCGCCTGCACGCGCGCCGAGCCGATACGGTCGTCCCACACCTGCGCGGCGGCTTGATAGGGAGTGGCAGGCTGCGGCGTGTCGGCGTAGCGCACCTGCGGTCGTTTGAATCGCATGGGTGTTCTCCTTGAAGGTCAGGTGTCGGAATCACGCAGGCTCGGGCCTTGCCCGGAGCCGCCGCCGTTGCCACCGCGCAGCGTGTGGGCGGCGGTGGTGGCGGCATGGGTGATCTGCTGGCGGCGGTGCATCCGCTTGGCCCAGGCGGGTTGCTCCTGCTTCTGCGAGCTGGCGGCACCGTCGGCGGCCTGGCCGGGGCCATCAGTGCCACCAGATGTGGCCCCTGCGCCGCCGTCGGCCTCCGCGCCGTTCCATCCGGCGCGGAAAGGGCCGGCCATCTTCTGCCCAGCAGCGGAAGCGCCGGACGCGGCGCGGCGGCCCGCCGCCTGCGCGCCGGTCTTGGCGACGTTGCCCATACCAGCCATCGCCCCTTTGGCCCCGCCGCCCGCAGCGGCGGAACCGGCCCGGAATGCCGCACCGGCGCTGCCGGCAGCAGAAGTCGCGGCACGCGCGCCGCTGCCTGCGAGCTTGGCGGCGGCCGGCGCCATGCGTGCCCCGGCGGCTACGGCACCGCCTACGCCGGTCGCGGCGGCGCCGATGGCGACGGCCGTGCCGGCAGCGCCGACAGCGCCGACAGCGGCACCGGCCATCGCGCCCGCGCCGAGCTGCGGCGCACCGGACACCAGCCCCGTGGCGATGCCCGGCCCGAAGATCCCCAGCGCCAGCAGCGCGAGCGACGCCAGCATGATGACCAGCGCATGGTCGATGGATGGTTCGTCGGGATGCACCTGGAACTCGGCGAACAGTCCCGAACCGATGCCGACGATGACGGCGAGCACCAGCACCTTGATGCCCGACGACACCACGTTGCCGAGCACTTTTTCCGCCAGGAAGCTCGTCTTGTTCCAGAGCGCGAACGGCACCAGCACGAAGCCGGCCAGCGTTGTCAGCTTGAACTCGATCAGCGTGATGAAAAGCTGGATCGCCAGCACGAAGAAGCATAGGACGACCACCAGCCACGCCAGGAACATCACCGCGATGGCATCAAGGTTCACGAACACTTCGGGAAAGCCCGCCATGTCGCCGACTTGCTCCAGGATCGGCGCGGCGGCGTCGATGCCGGTCTTGGCCAGCCGCCCAGGCTGAAGAAAGTTCTCCATCGTGATGGCCGAGCCGGTGGCCGTAATCCCCAGGCCGGCGAACGAGCGGAACACGATGCCCGCCAGCCAGTTGAAGTTGCCGATGATGTAGGCAAAGGCGCCGACGTAGAGCACCTTGCGCAGCAGCTTGGCGATCACGTCCTCGCCCTGGCCGGTGGCGTGGCTCATCGCCCAGTACAAACCGGCGATGGTCATGTCGATGACGATCAGCGTGGCGGTCAGGAACGCCACTTCGCCTTGCAGCAGCCCGAACCCCGAGTCGATGTAGCGTGAGAACGTATCGAGGAAGCGGTCGATGATGGTCACGTCGTTCATGGCGTCTCCCCTCCGATGGGTTCATCGAAGGTGGGCGGAATGGGCGGCAGCTCGGCCAGCGTCCGGTACTCGTCAGGCCCGGTCTGGCCGGCGAAGAAGCGCCGGCGGAAGGCTTCGGCGGCCGCCTGGCAAGCGTCCTCGCCCACGGCTTGCCGGTCGGCCGCGCATTGCGCACGCAATGCCTTGAGCCGCACGGGATCGGCGGCCAAGGCGTCGGCCAGGCTCTCGGTGGGCCGCTGGCCGCAGGCAGCCAGCAGCACGGTCAGCAGGACGGAAGCGCATCGCATGGCCGCCTCCGGTCAGTTGCCGTAGAAATCCACGCGCTGCGGCGTGTACGGCGTTCCGGTGCCCAGGAAGCGCCGCCGCACTTCGCGGGCGCGCTCGGTGGCCGCCGCTTGGCGTGCCAGTTCAAGCGAGGTCGCACGGTCTTGCGTGATCTGGAGCTGCTGGGACTGGATCGACTGCTTGGCCTGGAGCGCGAGAAGCTGGTTCGTCGCCTGCATGGCTTGCAGCGCGCCGGTGGCCGACTGGCTCTGGCTCACGAGGTCGGCCAGCGCGCCTTCGTCTTCGCGCAAGTTCTGCGACACCTGCGCCTGCATCCGCATCGCCGTATGCAGGCCATCGAGCGTGTTCTTCCACCGCTCTCGGGCATCGCGGAACATCTGGTCGCCGCTGACGGTGGCGGCGTACTGCTCGGGGTGCAGCCGCGCGAAATCGCGGTCGAGATTCTGCACGTCGTAAGCCAGCCCCTGCGCCTCGGCGATCAGACGCTCGGTGGTGGCGAGCGTCGAGCGCAGCCGGTTGACGATGTTGAAGTCCAGATTCGCCAGGTTGCGCGCCTGGTTCATCAGCATCTGGGCTTCGTTCTGGAGTTGCTGAATCTGGTTGTTGATCTGCTCCAGCGTGCGGATGGCCGTCAGCGTGTTCTGCACGAGGTTCGTGGGATCGACCACGACCCATTGCGCATGAACGGTGGAAGCGGTGCAAAGCATGGCCGCGACGGTCGCCGCGAGAAGACGCTTCTTCATGGCAGGTTCTCCTGTGGTTGGGAAAGGAACGAAGCGGCCGCCGGTGCGGACGGCAGCAGGCTGGCGGCCCAGTCGAGGCCGCGATGGCGCAGCCACGCGCCAGCGAAGCCGGGTGCGCCGGCCTGTGTCAGCACGCGGTCGATGTCGCGTTGGTCTTGCGGAGTGGATGCGCCGGCGAACGCAAGCGCGGCCGGCCCCAGGTCGAGGTCGAACAGGCGATTGCCCAAGCGCGATTGGTAGTAGTAATCGCGCTTGGGTTCGGCGGTGGCGACGATCTCGATCTGCCGGCTGTTGAGGCCGAAACCCTCGTAGATCGTGCGAATCTGCGGTTCTGTCGCCTGCGGATTAGGTAAGAAAATCCGACTGGCGCAGCTCTCGATGATCGCGGGTGCGATGGTCGAATCCTTGATGTCCGCCAGCGATTGCGTGGCGAAGATGACGCTGACGTTCCTTTTCCTGAGCGTCTTAAGCCACTGGCGGATGCGTGCGGCGAAGGCTGGTTCATCGAGGAACAGCCACGCTTCATCCAGAATCAGCAGCGTGGGCGTACCGTTGAAACGCTCGTCGAAGCGGGCGAACAGGTAGTGCAGCACCGCCTGCACGGCGGCGGGGCTGTGCATCAGTTCTTCCATCTCGAAGCCCTGCACGTCGGCCATGCCCAGCCGATCGCGGTCGGCATCCAGCAGCTTGCCGTGGGCACCGCCCAGCACATACGGCGACAGCGCCTGCCGCAGCGCGTTCGATTGCAGCAACACGGAAAGCCCGGTCAGCGTGCGCTGCTCCGGCGGCGCACCCGCGAGGCTGCCCAGGGCCGACCAGATGGCCACCTTCTCGTCGGGGCCGACGGTCACGCCTTCGTGCAGCAGGCGGCCTTCCACCCATTCGGCCGCCCAGGTGCGATAGCCTTCGCCGTCGATGCGGGCCAGCGGCTGGAAGGCAATGCCGCCATCGGCGCCGAGGTCGTAGTGCTCGCCGCCCAAGCCCAACACAGTCGCCCGCATGGAGCGGCCCATGTCGAAAGCGAAGATCCGCGAGCCGGGATAGCGCCGGAACTGCATCGCCAGGATGGCAAGCAGTACCGACTTGCCCATGCCGGTCGGCCCGGCGACCAGTGTGTGGCCCACGTCGCCGATGTGAGTGACCAAGCGAAAAGGCGTCGCGCCATCGGTGCGGGTGACGATCAGCGGCGGGCCGTCGAGGTGGTCGTTCTTCTCCGGCCCAGCCCATACCGCCGACAGCGGCATCATGTGCGCCAGATTCAGCGTCGAGACGATGGGCTGGCGCACGTTCGCATAGGCATTGCCGGGAATGGACGACAGCCACGCATCGACGGCATTGAGGGTTTCGGGGATGGTCACGAAACCCCGGCCCTGGATGACGCGCTCCACCATGCGCAGCTTCTCGTCGGCCGCGGCCGGGTCGGCATCGAGCACCGTCACCGTGGCGGTGAGATAGCCGAAGGCCACCTGATCGCCGCCCAGCTCCTGCAAGGCGGCATCGGCGTCGGCCGCCTTGTTGCTGGCGTCGGTATCGACCAGCGGGCTTTCCTGCTGGAAGATCGTTTCGCGTAGCAGCGCGACGACGTTCTTCCGTTTCGCAAACCACTGGCGGCGCAGGCGGCCGAGTTCTTTTTCCGCCTCGGCTTTGTCCATGCAGAGGAAGCGCGTACTCCAGCGGTAGCCAAAGCCCAGGCGGTTGAGGTCGTCCAGAATCCCGGGCCACGTCGAAGTCGGAAAGCCTCGCACCGACACCACGCGCAGGTGTTGGTCGCCCAGCGTGGGCGCGAGGCCGCCGACCAAGGCGGAATCGGTCAGCAGCGCGTCGATGTGGAACGGCACTTCGGGAACCGCCAACCGATAGCGCCGCGTTGAAACCGTGGCGTGCAGGTAGGTCAACGTCTCTGCATCATCGAGCCAGGCGATTTCCGGCATCACGCCATCGAGCAGGTCGAACACGCGATCGGTTTCCGCCACGAAGGTATCGAGCCGGCCACGCCAGTCCACGCCGTCGCCGGGCGTGTTCTCGTAGAGCAGCCTGGCGGCGCGGGCGCGGGATTCCTCCGGCGGCAGGTACGCGAGCGTCAGGTGATAGGCGCTCTCGAAGTGATGCCCGTTCGGCCGCGAAACGCTCCCCCGGAGCGTTTCGTCCTCGGCCTCACCCTCGAAGGCCGCGCGGCGTTCTTCATCGATCAGCCAAGACAGCGGCTCGGGAAAGTCGGAGTGCGGGTAGTCCGCCGCCGGCCGGCGCTCGGCCTCGATGAACAAGGCCCAGCCCGAGCCCAGCCGGCGTAGCGCGTTGTTCAACCGCGCCGTGGTGGCGATCAGCTCGCCTTGCGTGGCGCTATCGAGGTCGGGTCCACGGAAACGGGCTGAGCGCTGAAAGCTACCGTCCTTGTTCAAGACAACACCCGGCGCGATCAGCCCGGCCCAGGGCAGCCAGTCGGCCAGCAGCGCAGGCCGCTGGCGGTATTCGGCAAGGTTCAGCATGGCATCCCCCTCACACGTCCAGCAGCGGCTTGTGCTTGATGTGCCGGGCGAAGACCTGCATGAACTGCGGATCGACGCGAGCGCCCCAGACCGCCAGCGAATGGCCGACGATCCAGAGCACCACGCCGGGAATCCACAGTTGCAGGCCCAGCCCGACGGCGGCGGCCAGCGTGCCGTTGGCGATCGCCACGGTGCGCGGCGCACCGCCCAGCAGGATCGGCTCGGTCAGCGAGCGATGCAGCGGAATCTCGAAACCGGACGCGAAAGCCGGTGCGCCTTCGTTGGCGGCACTCATACGACCGCCCCGCCGGAGAAGCTGAAGAAGGACAGGAAGAACGACGACGCGGCGAACGCGATGGATAGGCCGAAGACGATCTGGATCAGCTTGCGGAAGCCGCCCGACGTGTCGCCGAAGGCGAGCGCCAGGCCCGTGGCAATGATGATGATGACGGCGACGATGCGCGCGACCGGCCCCTGGATCGACTCCAGGATGGATTGCAGCGGCCCTTCCCACGGCATCGAGGAACCGGCGGCCTGTGCCGTGCCGGCCAGGAACAGCAGCAGCGCGGCCAGCAGTAGCCCCTGCCCCGCAGGGCGGGCGACGCTGCCCAGCCGTGCGAGGTTGGGAAGCGGTTTTACGGAAAAGCGGAAAGCATGGACGTGCGTCATGGCAGTTCTCCAGGTTGGTCAGGGGACGGGAAAAGCGCAGCAGCATCGGCTGCGAGAGGAACCGGCGGCAGCTCGGGAAACGGCGTTTCCAGCGCGTCCGCCAGGCGATAGCCCGTGCCGTCGAAGCCGGCGACACGGGAAATGGTTTCGACGTGGCGCTTGCGGCCACGGCCAGCGATGTGGATCACCACGTTGACCGCTTCGGCGATCAGGGCGCGGGGCGGATTCACCGCCACTTCGAGGATCAGTTGCTCCAACCGCAGCAACGCGCCCAGCGCGGAACCGGCGTGGATGGTGGCGATGCCGCCAGGGTGGCCGGTGCCCCATACCTTGATGAGGTCGAGGGCTTCGCCGCCGCGCACTTCGCCGACGATCACGCGATCCGGGCGCAGGCGCATCGTGGCGCGCACCAGCTCCTGCATCGACACCACGCCCGCGCGGGTGCGCAGCGGTACATGGTCGCGGGCCGCGCATTGCAGCTCGATGGTGTCTTCGAGCACCAGCACG
Source organism: Halotalea alkalilenta (assembly GCF_001648175.1). NCBI lineage: Bacteria > Pseudomonadati > Pseudomonadota > Gammaproteobacteria > Oceanospirillales > Halomonadaceae > Halotalea > Halotalea alkalilenta. The sequence continues at coordinate 2,437,026 of NZ_CP015243.1, forward strand.
CGGTCGCCGGTAGCGGCGATCTCGGCCAGCAGCGCGTTCGCCAGCGTGGTCTTGCCTGTGCTGGTGCCGCCTGCGATCAGGATGTTCTGCCGCTCGCGCACCGCGCGGCGCAAGAAGTCCGCTTGGCCGGCGGTGAGGATGCCGTCGGCCACATAGCGATCCAGGCCAATGATGCTCACGGCGCGCTTGCGCAGCGCGAACGCCGGGCCGGGCGCGGCCGGCGGCAGAATGCCCTCGAAGCGTTCGCCCGTCTCGGGCAACTCGGCGGTCAGCAGCGGCTGGCCGCGATGCACTTCCGCGCCGACGTGGGCAGCGACCAGGCGGATGATGCGTTCGCCATCGGCTTCGGGCAGTTCCACGCCCAACGGCGCGCGGCCCGACGACAACCGATCCACCCACAGGGTGTGATCGGGATTAAGCATGATTTCCACCACGTCCGAGTCTTCCAGCGCGGCGGCGATCAGCGGCCCCATTGCGGTGCGCAGCATCTGGATGCGGCGATCCAGCGAAGTCGCGGCCGACGAACGCGGCTCGGGCGGCATCTGCGGAACGGCGCTCATGAGGCACGCACCGCAGCACGTTCATGGGCTTCGGCCAACGCCGCCGCGTCGCCCATCCGCATCGGGTCGGGATGCAGTTCCTCCACCACGTCCCGCACCAGGCTGCGGCCGCGCAGCAGGTGGCGGCCGAGTTGTTCGACGAACTGCTCGAAGCGGGCCTTGCCTTGGGCGCGGACCGCGTCCTGATGGGCTTCGGGAACCGGCGTGCTGACGGTCAGGAAGTAGCGGATGAACAGCGCCAGCGTCTCGATCTGGATGTTCTGGTCGCGCTCCATGCGTTCGGCCTGACGCGACAGGCGATCCAGCCGCTTGGCAATGGCAGCCTCGCGCTGATCGCCCGCGTCGGGAGACAGCCAGGACGCCAGGGCAGCGGCAACGATGCTGGACTTCGACACGCCTTTCTTGGCGGCCAGTTCATCGAGGCGCTTGGCGTGCTCGGGCTGGATGAACAGATTGAGGCGGTATTGGCTCATAAGTCGATTCCGTCGTTGGGGTCGAGGGAAGCCAGCCGGGCCGTGCGCTGCATGGCCGGATCGAGCTGGCCGGGAAGCGCGGCAAAGGCAGGCAGCGGCAAGTCGTCGTCGTCATCGAGCAGCCCCAGGTCATTGCCTGCGGACAGCGGTTCGGGGCTGTATTCGGTGACTTCGGTTAGCTCCGGCTGCCGACGCGGGCCGCCGTCATCGGTGCCGCCCAGGTCGTCGGCGGATGTCCTGGCCGGTGCGACGGGGACGGTGGGAATCGCCAGGCCGCTCCAGTCGTCGGGGCGAGCCGGCGGCGCGTCGGCGTAGCGCCCGGCCGCGAGCGCGGGCGGGGACAAGACACGCTGCTTGAAGTTGGCGTCGGCGTAGTAGCGCAGCTTCTTCGCCTTGATCGGCGCGACGCTGGACACCATCACCACGGATTCATCGGGCGGAAGCTGCATCACTTCGCCAGGCGTCAGCAGCGGCCGCGCGGTTTCCTGCCGCGACACCATCAGGTGCCCCAGCCACGGTGCCAGCCGGTGGCCGGCGTAGTTGCGCTGCGCGCGCAGTTCGGTCGCGGTACCGAGCGTCTCGGAGATCCGTTTCGCCGTGCGTTCGTCGTTCGTGGCGAACGTCACCCGGACGTGGCAGTTGTCGAGGATGGAATGGTTCTGGCCGTAGGCTTTGTCGATCTGGTTCAGGCTTTGGGCGATGAGGAAGCTGCGGATGCCGTAGCCGGCCATGAAGGCCAGCGCCGTCTCGAAGAAGTCCAGGCGCCCCAGCGCCGGAAACTCATCGAGCATCAGCAGCAGCTTGTGCCGGCGCTCAATGCCGTCGCTGCCATCCAGCGATTCAGTAAGCCGCCGTCCGATCTGGTTGAGGATCAACCGGATCAGCGGCTTGGTGCGGCTAATGTCCGAAGGTGGCACCACCAGGTACAGCGACACCGGATACTCGGATGCAATCAGGTCGGCGATGCGCCAGTCGCAGCGTGACGTGACTTCGGCCACCGTGGGATCGCGGTACAAGCCGAGGAACGACATGGCCGTGCTCAAGACGCCCGACCGCTCGTTGTCCGACTTGTTGAGCACTTCGCGCGCAGCGGATGCGACAACCGGATGCGGTGCATCTCCAAGATGCCGCGTGGTCATCATCCGATGCAGCGTCAGCTCGAACGGGCAAGCCGGGTCGCTGAGGAAGTTGGCGACACCGCGCAGCGTTTTGTCCTCGCCCGCGTAGAGCACATGCAGGATGGCGCCGACCAGCAGCGCGTGACTGGTCTTCTCCCAGTGGTTGCGCTTCTCCAACGCGCCTTCGGGATCGACCAGGATATCGGCGATGTTCTGCACGTCGCGCACTTCATGCGCGCCGCGCCGTACCTCCAGCAGCGGGTTGTAGGCCGCCGACTGGGCATCGGTCGGGTTGAACAGCAGGCAATGCGAGAAACGCGAACGCCAGCCGGCCGTGATCTGCCAGTTCTCGCCCTTGATGTCGTGGATGACGGCGGATGCGGGCCAGGACAGCAGCGTCGGCACCACCAGGCCGACACCTTTGCCCGAGCGCGTGGGCGCGAAGGTCAGGACGTGTTCCGGGCCTTCGTGCCGCAGGTACTGGCCGCGATGCAGGCCGAGGAACACGCCGGCGGGCTGTATCAGCCCGGCCTTGCGAATGTCATCCGCATCGGCCCAGCGTGCCGAGCCGTAGGTCGTGACCAGCTTGGCCTGTCGCGAGCGCCACACCGACATGGCGATGGCGACGACAACGGCCACCAGGCCGCTGCCGCCCGCGATAGCCCCGCCAATGTCGAAGACATGCGGCGCATAGGCATCGAAGAAGAACCACCACTCGAACAGCTTCCACGGGTAGTAAACCGGCGTGCCGAAGAAATCAAACCAGGGCGAGCCAAGGCGTAGCTGATAGCCCAATGCGGCGGCTGTCCATTGCGTGGCACCCCACACACCGGCGATCACGATGCCGAAGACGGCGGCGATCTGCCCGAACAGCACGCCCTGACCTTGCATAGACTGGCCTCCGATATTTCCTGCGCTGATTCCTCGTTCGAGAACGGCACAAGGACGTGCCGCATAGCGCGAGGATCAGTGCCGGGCCGGTGCCAGTCAAAGACCGTTATCGGAAGAAAGGTCGAGTAAAAAGCAAGATTTCGCGCAGGAGCGCAGGCAGAAAAAACGCCGCAAGCGATGGCGCGTTGCGGCGTGTCGAGCAAGAAATCGGAAGATTCTTAGCGAAGCGCCTACGATCAGAACTTGGGCGGATTCTCCGGTGGTGTATAGGGCACCGTGCCGTCGCCGTAGAACCGCTTGCGTGTGGCTTCGGCGACCCGGTTGCATAGCACGTCACCCAATCTGGGCCGATCTGTTCTGCATTGCTGGCGAAGCTCTTTCAGCCGTTCGGGGTCGGCGGCCAGTTCCTCAACCGTCGGAATGTCTGTCTGTTGGGGTGTCTCTGACTGGTGGCAGGCCGTCAGCGCTACGGCCAGCAGAAACGGGATGGTCTTCTTCATGGCTTGGGTTACTCCGCACGATGGGAATGGCGGCCCGGCACGGGCCTGCTGGCCTTGGGAGATTCGATGACCTGCACCCGCTCGATGAAGTGAGCCAGCGTCTCCGACGGTTCGCCAGCCGGACGCAGTAAATAGGTGGTGAGCACGGGCGAGCGGCCGGTCAAAGGCCGCGCCACGACGCCGGACTCCCGACTGGCTTCAATGTGTGCGGCACCTGTCAGACCCAGGCCGAAGCCTGCTGATACCAGAGCCATCATCAAGTCGCAGGAAGCCACCCGCTCTGCCACCAGCGGTTCCATGTCCACGCGGCGCAGAACGCGCTCGATTTGCCGCGCGTGACCTTCGCACGCTTGCGGGTCGCACAGCACCAGTGGATAGCGCAGCAATTCTTCCAAGGGGATGTGCTTGTGTGCCAGCAAGGGATGCCGCGCCGGCACCGCCACCATCAGCGCATCACTCCAAACCGCCTCGGCCGCAATGCCATCGCCGACCTCATCGGACTGGGCGAACCCCACGTCGTACAGGTCGTCATGCAGCCCCTTGATCTGCTGCGACAGCGGCACCTCGAACAGACGGATTTCGACTTCCGGTTCTTCCTGCCGGCACAGCGCCAGCATAGCCGGCAGGCGTGAAGGCGTGATGCCGTCGGATAATGCGACGCGCAACTGGCCGTGGAAACCGTTGGCTGCCGCTTTCACGCTATCTCGTGCCTGCTGCAAGGCGGTAAACACGCGCGGCACGTGTTCCAGGAACAGCTTGCCCGCGCGGGTAAGCCGTGTGCTGCGAGTGGTGCGGGCAAACAGCACCACGCCCAGTTCTTCCTCCAGTTCCTTGATGGCGCGCGACAGCGGCGACTGTTCGATGTGCAGTTTCTCCGCCGCGCGGGCGAAGTGGAGTTCTTCGGCAACGGCTAGGAAACAGCGCAGGTGGCGTAGTTCCATTTCTGCTCCTATGCCTGCGTCGTTCGTGCTGCCGGAGCGGCTTTCGATTTCGCGATGAGCCACGCGAGGGGCCATTGCGCGATCAATGCCAGGCCCACGCCTGCCCAGGGCGTCAACGCCATGTCGTCCTGCGCCACCAACGCGCTGCCCAGCGTTTCTCCCAGCGCGATGCCAAGATTGAATGCGGAGATGTTCAGTGCGGAAGCAAAGCCCACCGCATGGGGCGTCCAGCGTTCTGCTGTCTCCAGCATGCCGGCCTGAAAGCCCGGCGACATGCCAAAGGCCAGGAATCCCCAAACGAACAGTAGCGCCAACATCGGTATCCGATATGGCATCAGCAGTACCAGCGCGATGAGTGTCAGCGATAGCCCGGTCAGCATCCATCGCAGCGTCGCTGTCCAGCCCCAGTGAGCCGCCCAACGGCCGCCTATGAGATTGCCCGCGAGGGTCGCAGCACCGAATGCAACCAGCAGCATACTGGCCGCGCGGATCGAAAAGCCGGTGATGTCTGTCAGGATGGGCGTGATGAACGTGAAGGCCGAAAAGCTGGAGCCAAAGCCCAAAACAGTAATGCTCATCATCGCCAGGATTTCAGGGCGCGTCAGCGCCGCCAGTTGGGTGCTGGTGCGTCCTGCCCCCGCGCAGGCAAGTCGGGCACCCAGCGTAAGGTCGCCAGCCAGCCCAATGCCGCCAGCAATGCGACGGCAAAGAAAGGCAGCCTCCAGCCCAGGCCGTTACCGATCAGGCTGCCCAGCGGCACGCCAATCACCATTGCCAGCGTCAGCCCGGCGAACATCAGCGCGATGGCCCGGCTGGCCTGTCCCTCGGGAACCAGTCGCGCCGCCACGGTCGCGCCAATGGCGAAGAAGCTGCCGTGCGCGACCGCCGTCACGATGCGTCCGGCCAGCAGCATGGCGTAGCTGTGTGAAAGCGCCGACACCAGGTTGCCTAGCAGGAATACTGCAACCAATCCGAGCAGGACAGGCTTGCTTGGCTGTCGCGCCAATCCCAGCACCACGAGGGGCGTTCCGATGGCCAGGGCCAGCGCATAGAACCCGACCAGCCCTCCTGCCTGCGCCAATGGCACGCCCAAATCGGCAGCGATCGCGGGCAGCACGCCCACGACGATGAACTCGGCCACGCCGATGGCAAACGCCGTGACGGCCAGTGCCCAGATGCCGGGATGACGCTGGCGGGAGAGGATCATCGCTCACCGTTTCCCGCTGCTGCGAATGGATAGTCCGTGTAGCCCGCCGCATCACCGCCGAAGAAACGGCTGGCATCGGGCTCGTTCAGCGGCAGTCCCTGGCGCAGGCGTTCGGGCAGATCGGGATTGGCGAGGAAGGAACGGCCGAAGCCGATCAGGTCGGCCCAGCCGTTGCGCAGCGCGGCTTCGGCACGCTCGACCGTGTACTTGCCGGCGTAGATCAGCGTGCCGCCGTAGACGAGCCGCAGCGCTTCCTTGAACGCAGCCGGCATCTCCGGCGCATCCTCCCAATCGGCTTCGGCGATGTGGATGTAGGCCACGCCAATGCCGTCAAGCACCTTGGCCGCACCCAGGTAGGTAGCCTGCGGTGTGTCGTCCACCGCGCCCTGCAATGTCGTCAGCGGCGCCAGCCGCACGCCGACACGCTCGCGCCCAACCACCGCTACCACAGCTTCGGTGACTTCGCGCAGAAAGCGCAGCCGATTGGACAGCGAGCCACCGTAGCCGTCGGTGCGCGTGTTGGCCTGCGAGTCGATGAACTGATTGATGAGATAGCCGTTGGCACCGTGCAGCTCCACGCCATCGAAGCCGGCCGCCATCGCATTGCGTACGGCGGCAGCGAAATCCTGCACCACTTGCGCGATCCCGGCTTCGGACAATGCCTGCGGTGCGGAGTGCTGCACCATTTCGCCGATACCGGCTTTCGGCCCCTTGCCCTCTGGGTCGATGAAAACCTTGACGCCTTCGGCCACCAGCGACGACGACGAAACCGGCGCCAAGCCGCCCGGTTGCAGCGAGACGTGCGAGACGCGGCCGACATGCCACAACTGCGTGAAGATGCGGCCGCCAGCGGCATGCACGGCGTCGGTCACGCCGCGCCAGCCGGCCACCTGCTCAGGGCTGTGGATGCCCGGCGTCCAGGCATAGCCCTGACCTTGCTGGCTGATCTGCGTGCCTTCGGTGACGATCAACCCCGCGGATGCACGCTGGGCGTAATACTCGGCCATCAGCGCGGTGGGCACGTTCCCGCTGGCGGCACGCGAACGGGTCATCGGCGGCATGACGATGCGGTTGGGCAGTTCAAGATCGCCCAGGCGATAAGGTGTGAACAGCATGGCTCAAGGCTCCTGTGGCGAAATGGCGGCGGGTGTTGCGGCCGTCGCAGGCGTTGCGCCAAGACCGGGCAACAAAGCATCGAGATCGACGGCATCGGCCATTGCCCGGTTGCCTTCGTCGCCGGGATGGAGCCGGTCGCCCGAGTCGAAGCGCGCGGCCATGCGTGCCGGATGTGTGGAATCGCGTAGGACCGCATCGAAGTCGATGACGGCATCGAATGCGCCACTGTTGCGAATCCAGTCGTTCACCTGCCGGCGCAGGGCGTCCTTGTCGGGGTGGTAGTAGTCCTCCAGTGGCGTACCGGGCAGCGCCCCCTCGAACGGCGCGAGCGTCGTGCCGATGACGCGAAGCCCCCGGCTGCGGGCCTGCTCGATCAACTGGCGGTAGCCTGCCGTCAGGGCATCCAACGTGGGACGCGGCGTATCGCGTGCGAAGGCGGTGCCGGGCCAGGCGATGTCGTTGATACCGAGCATCACGATGACGCTGCGCGCGCCTGGCTGCGCCAGCACGTCACGCTCCAGCCGTGCCAGCGCGTTGACGCCCATGCCGTCGGACAGCAGGCGCGCGCCGGAGATGCCGGCATTGACGACGGCCACGCCATGCGGCGCCAGACGCGCGGCCAGGAAGTCCGGCCAACGGCTGTCCTGGTCCAGACTGGCCGTGGCGCCGTCGGTGATGGAGTCGCCGATGACCACGACGGCATGTGCCGCTTGTGCGGTCTCAACCTGAATGCCTGCCAGCAGCGGACGGGCCGTGGTGCTCTGGTGAACACGATCCGTCATCCGCAGCGTGGATGCTCCGGTCTGATCCCCGGCAACGATCCAGCCCGTCTGGCGGCCATCCCAGTGAAACGTCGTGACCGGCGTGGCCTGCGGCACATGCAGGCTGACGACCACCTGCGCCAGCGCAGGAACCGACAAGGCCACGGGGTCGCTGATCAGCGACGCGCCCGGAAGAATCGTCGCCGCCTCCTGCCCGCCGAACGTCATCAGGCGCAGGCTGTCAGCGGCAACGGCGCCGTTTTCGGTTGGCCAGGCGATGGTGGCCTTGCCCACGACGACTGGCTCGCGACCGTAGGTGTTGGACAACACGAGGCGCAGGCGTTGTCCGCCCAGGCTGATGCGCGCGATCTGGCGCACGGTCTGGTCATGCAGTACCGCCGGGACATTGGTGGGAAACAGAAAGTCTGAATCCCAGATGGGTTGCGGGCTTGCCTGCCAAGTCGCCACCCAGGCTGGCGCGGCAGCCATCGCAGGTGTGGCGGACATGGCTCCGCCTGCCGCAACCGCCAAGGTCAGCATGGCCGAAGCAGAAGCCCTGGAAAGCGATTTCATGATTTTTCCCTTTTGGTGAACTCAACGCCTATTGATGTAAAAATCATGAACTCAAAGACCGAATTGGAATAGACTGACCCAAGGAACATCATTTGTGAATTAAAATCACCCAAGAGGCACATATGGCACGAGTGGAAGCCAACCGATCCGGCGAACTGGAAGTGTTCGTGCGCGTCATCGAGCTGGGCGGTTTCTCCGCCGCCGCCCGCGCCTGTGGCATGACGCCTTCGGCTGTCAGCAAGTTGGTCGCGCGCCTGGAGCAGCGCCTGGGCACACGGCTGGTGAACCGCTCCACCCGGCAACTCCAACTGACGCCCGAAGGCTGCGCGTTCTACGAACGCGGCGTGCGCATCCTGGCCGACCTGGAAGAAGCCGAGCGCTGCGCCAGCGAGCACACCGCGCCGCGCGGCCGGCTGCGGGTCAATGCCAACGTGCCTTTCGGGCATCACTTCCTGCTGCCGCTGGCCCCCGAGTTCCTGGCGCGCCATCCCGATGTGACGCTGGACATCGTGCTGACCGATGAAGTCATCGACATCCTGGAGCAGCGCACCGACGTAGCCGTGCGTGCCGGCCCGCTGAAAAGCTCGAATCTGGTAGCGCGCAAGCTCGGCGCCACGCGCATGGTGATCGTCGGCACGCCCGACTACCTGGCGCGCCATGGCACGCCGGCCACGCCGGCCGAACTGCTGGCCCACAACCGCCTGGGCGCGAACTACGTGCGGGCGCAGCCTGGCTGGCCGCTGCGACAAGGCGGCGAGGACATCGTGGTGCCCGTGACCGGCAACGCGCAGGCCAGCGATGGCGAGGCGCTGCGTCGGCTGGCCCTGGCCGGCCTGGGGTTGGCGCGCCTGGCCGCCTTCCAGGTGCGCGAGGACATCCTCGCCGGTCGATTGCTGCCGGTACTCGAAGACTGCAATCCCGGCGACGTCGAGGAAGTGCATGCCGTGTACGTCGGCCAGGGCGGCTATCTGCCGCTGCGCGTGCGTGCCTTCCTGGACTTTCTGGCCGAGAAGGTTGATGTCGGTACGCATTGATCGAATTCGGCGACACCGCACGTCCTGCAAAACAGAGAACACGCGCGACACATGATCGAAGAACAGTTTGCCCGCGCGTGTCAGCCGCGTGGTGCGGGCGAACAGCGCCACACCCATTTCTTCTTCCAGTTCCTTGATGGCGCGCGACAAGGGCGACTGCTCGATATGCAGTCGCTCTGCCGCGCGGGCGAAGTGCAGTCCTTCGGCGACGGCCAGGAAGCAGCGCAGATGGCGAAATTCCATATGCCTTTCCTCCGTCGATGCTTCAGTTGCCTGCTTGCCGCATGGCCCAGGTGCCGCCGACAAGCGCGGTGACCGTCAGCACCAGCGCGAACAGCGTGGCCCCCGACGCCAATCCCACCGCATCCATCAGGAAGCCCGTCGCGACCGGCAGCAAGCCGGCCGGAATGTAGCCACCGATGTTGAGCACAGCATTGGCCTGGGCGCGATGGCTGTCCGGGACATGCAGGCCGATCAGGGTCAATCCACCCAATTGGCCCAGCCCTTGGCCGGCGCCGGCGAGCAGCGCTGATGCGATTAACGCCGGCACCAGGGAAGCGTGAATCGCCAATACCAATGCCGCCATCGACAGCACCGTCGCCGTAGCGCTGGCGGCGAAGATGCGCCGTATCGGCCACTGGCGCACCGCGAACTGCACGCCGGTGGCGGTCAGGAACATCGCACATGCCATTCCGCCGGCCAGCAGTGGGCTGCGCACATCGAGCAGATGCGACAGCAGCGAAGGCCCCAGCGCCAATACAAAAGACGTGGCGGTGATGCCGGGGCCGAAGGTGGCAATACCACAGGCGACCTGCCGGCGGTTGGCCTGCGGCACCGTGGGCAGGCGCAGCCGTGCGGGGCCGGACGCGACCGGACGGCGCAGCGGCAGCCACCACACGATGCCCAGCGCACTGAGCAATACCAGCGCCTCGATGCCGAAGATCGGCAGCACCGGCTGCGCCAGGCTTTGTGCAAGGCCCCCAGCCAGCAAAGGCCCAAGCCCGGCGCCCAGCACCATCGCCACCGAAGCCAGGAGCGCCGCCCGTCGCTTGTGTTCGGCGCCGCCCATATCGACCACCGCCGCCATGCCCGCCGAGACGATCACGCCCACCGCGATACCGGCCAAGAGCCTGCCGATCGCCAGCATCGTGATCGAGGTGGCCGAAGCGAACAGCAGACACGCCACCAAGGCAGCCAACAGCCCTGGAATGAGGACGAGCTTGCGGCCGTAACGATCGGATAGCTGGCCGGCGATCAGCAGCGTCCCCAGCAAACCCGCGATGTAGAGCGCGAAGATGACCGTCAGCACGCCTGATGAGAACCCAAGCTGCTGCTGCCAATGCACATACAGCGGCGTGGGCGAGTTGGACAGCATGAACACGGCCGTCACCACCCAGGCGGCGGCCCAAAGGCCGGATGGCGCAGGCGTGGCTTTCATCGGGAAGCCCTCTCGCCTTGCTGCACATGAGCGCGATACGCCAGGGCATTGGCAGCCAGTTGCTGGTCGTCGATATCGCCCACGCCATTGAGAAAAAAGCCCGGCAGATAACGCATGCCCACGCGCAGGGCGGTGACCTCGAACGGGCTGGTCAGCTCGTCCATCGTCCGTCCGTAGCGGCCATCCTTCCGATAGTCCTCTGGCTTCGACCAAGTGGACACCGCGATGCCCAGTTGCTTGCCCTTGAGCGCATCCCCACCGTGGCCGTAGGCCCAGCCGTGTTCGAGGACAACATCCAGCCACTTCTTCAACAGCGGCGGGCAGTTGTACCAGTGGAAAGGGAACTGCAAGACGATGCGCTCATGCGATGCCAGCCGTTGCTGTTCGGCCTGCACGTCGATCACCTCGTCGGGATAGCGACCATACAGGTCATCCACTGCAATGCTCGGCTCCTGCCGCAGCGCGGCAATCCACTTTGCATTGATACGCGACTGCGAAAGGTCGGGGTGGGCGACGATCACCAAGGGGTTGGACACAATAGGCTCCTATACGAGTTTTATCGTACTATACTCTAGTTCGATAAATCTCGTACAGCAACAAGGTTCGGCACTGACATGGATTCACTGACCCAGATCGCTCTTGGAAGCACCGTCGCGGCGCTTGCCGTACCTGCCAGACATCGACGGGCAGCATTGCTGGTCGGAGCGTTGCTGGGAACGCTGCCAGACCTCGATACGCTGCCGCTGATGCTGATCGACGATCCGGTCACGCGCATGACCTGGCACCGCGCGCCCTCCCACTCGCTGCTGGTGCTGCCGTTCGTGGGATGGTTGATCTGGGCCGTGCTGCGGTGGCGCTGGCTTCCCGTGCAGCAAGCGCCGCAACGCTGGATGTGGGCGACCCAACTGGCTTTGTTGACGCACCCGCTGCTGGACAGCTTCACCGCTTACGGCACGCAGTTGATATGGCCGTTGCCCATTGGCCCGATGTCACTGTCGAGCATGTTCATCGTCGATCCCGGCTATACCGTGCCGCTGCTCCTTGGCGTGCTGCTTGCCGCTTGGGTCGGCGCGCGGCGGGTCGGTGCCGCCTGCCTGCTGGTCGGCCTGCTGTTGAGTTCGGGCTACCTTGGATGGTCGCTGCTCGCAAAGGGCATGGTCGAACGGGACGCCGTTGCGGCCTTGTCCGTTACAGGCCAGCAGCATGCACCGCGATTCTCGATACCGATGCCGCTCACGACGCTGGTGTGGCGCATCGTTGTGATGACGCCTGATGGTTATCTGGTCGGTGAACGGTCGCTATTGGCCGGCCGTGAACCGATGCAGTTTCACGCCTATGTCTCCGACACCGAAGCACTGGCCGCAGTGCGGAACTTGCCGGTGGTCGAGCGTCTGACATGGTTCAATGGTGGATATATGCGTGCAAGGGTGGATGATGATCGTCGCCTAGTGTTGTCTGACCTTCGCATGGGACAAGAGCCGGGCTACCTTTTCAACTTCGTGGTCGCGGAACGCACTGGGGATCAGTGGGGCGCAGTCTCGCCGCCACAGCAATTGCCCTCCGAAATGGATCTCCGAAGTACCCTGTCAGGACTCTGGACACGACTGTGGAACAAACCTGTTCGATAAATGTCGTACAGTTGCTACAATCAGCCGATGAGCACCGTCAGAAAAACCGAATCGGTTGCGGTTGGCGGCGAACCCGCTGACCTGCCAGACCCGTTGCCGGAACCGGCTATCGCAGACCTGCGCCTTGAGGCCATCCTGGGCGCACTGGCTGATCCCCTGCGCCTGACCATCGTGCGCAAGCTGATGCTGGAAGCGCAGGCATACGATCATCCATGCGGTTGGTTCGGGTTCGACCGCCCCAAGTCGTCGCTGACTCACCACTTCAAGGCGCTGCGCGAGGCGGGGGTGATCCGCCAGCGGCAGTATGGGCTGGAGCGGCGCAGTCGGCTGCGCAGCGAAGACCTCGAAGCGCGCTTTCCGGGATTGCTTGCCCTCGTCGCCAATTGGCGACCGCCATCTGGCAAGAAGCAAGGTTAGTCCTTGCCCTTGCCCTTGCACCGGCACCCGCTAACCGATAGATGGGCCGCGCGCTCGTCCAACCTCCCACGATACCCCGCCACCGCGCACCGTTGCGGCGAGCTGCTGCCCCAGCCGCTGTTCGATCACCGGCCGCCACGGCACCAGGCTGAATCCCATGCCGTCATCCAGCATCGCGTAGCGACCGCTGGCGAGCATGACGGAGCGCCGGTAGATGCCGGCCACGCGCTGCCCGTCCGTTACTGGGCGATGTTCCAGGCCGGTTTCAGCGGCAATGTCCTTCGCCGCCTGCGCCAGTTCCCGGTTGCGCAGCGTCCCCAGCAGGTTCCGGGCGAGGATCACGCGCTGACCGCGCAGTTGGGCCAGCCCCTGTTCGGCCAAGAAGTCGGCGCGCTGTTGCAGAGCGTTCTTGACCTCGCGGCCAAAGCCTAGGTCGCCCAGTCCACGGCCGCCGCCGATCAGTTGCTGGTCGAGCCAAGTGGCGCCGATCACGCGGGTCTGCCGCTCAATGGGCAGGTGCGATTTCAGTTCCACCGCCACACCGCCCAGGCGCTGGGCATCGTACTGGCGGCCACGTTCCGGCAGGTCGTCCTGCACCTTCCATAGCCCTTCGGCCACGCGCTCCACGATGCCGGCCCGGCGCAGGGCTTCCAGCCGGCGGACGTGCGCCGCGACGACTTCCTGCGGATCGCCGCCGGGCTTGGCCCGGCCCTGTTCGATCGCCAGGTGATAATCGGCGCGGTATAGGCCATCGCTCGCCAGCGCGCCGATGTTCTTGTCGGCGGCGCGAACTTCGGCGGAACCGCGTACCTCCACTACGGCGCCGGTCGGATAGTTCGCCAGCTCGTCACGGGCGTTCAACGCGACGTAGTGGGCCTTGCCGTCCACGCCGTCGATGACCAGATAGCCGCGGTCATGCAACTCGTCGGCCAGCCCCTTGGCAGCGACGCGGCCGACGATGGTACGGCCGTCGTCGCCCGGCTCGAACACCCCCAGCTCGCGCGGCTGGCCGCTCATGGCGCGCTGCATGGTGCGGATGATGTCGCCGCGCTCACCCAAGGCGCGCAACGTCTTCTCGGTATCGGCGTGAACCGCCCAGGTGCCGGGCTGCGTCTCGTCGGCCAGGCCCAGGCGCTGCAAGCGTTGCAGCCGGCCGATAAGCAGCAGGCGCTGGCGTTGCAGCCGGGGTTCGTTGAAGCGTTCGATCTGCACCCAGCCATCCTCGTCGGCCCCGCGTTGCAGCGTGCGGTCGAGGCTCGTCCACCGCTCTCGCTCCACTTCGCGCTGCAAGGTCTGCTGGATCTCCAGTTCGGTACGCGGCCCCAGCCATTCCGTCGCCAGTTCGGCGGCACGATGGCGGAAGCCGTGGGCGATGTAGTCGCCCGCGATGATGAGGTCTTTGCCGGTGTCGTCGCGTCCGCGCACGATCAAATGCGTGTGCGGGTTGTCGGTGTTCCAGTGATCGACCGCCACCCAATCCAGCCGCGTCCCCAGGTCGGCTTCCATCCGATTCACCAGATGCCGGGTGTAGGTGCGCAGGTCGTCCAGCTCGGCGCCGTCCTCCGGGGAGACGATGAAGCGGAAATGGTGCCGGTCGTCGGCGGCCCGCTCCTTGAAGGCATCAAGGTCGGCTTCGTCGGTCTGCGGCCCGTAGGCCCGGCCAGGTTCGCCATCGCGGCCCGCGCCGTCGCGCTCGATGTAGCGCAGGTGCTTGGCGAGCGACTGCGGGCTGGCGTTGCGCTGGTTGACCAGCAGGGTCTTGATGGTCACGCGCCGCGACATGGGCGTCAGCTTCGCGCCCGCGAAACGCGCCGCCGTGTGGCCGCGCCCAAGCCGTGAACCGGGGCGCTGGCCGGCGTGTGCGCCGCTGCCGCCGGCTGCGGAATGGCGCACCGCCGACTTGCCGCTGCTGGCCTTGCCAGCCTGCTTGAGCACCTTGGAAACGAAGCTCTGGCCCTGGCCCTTGCCCCGGTTCTTCGGGGCGCTGGGACGCACGCGGAAATCGTCGTCGCGGCGGTCGGTCATGGCTGCGCTCTCCGCAAGCCACGGCGTGTCCTGTCGTGCGAAGCACGCGGAGATGCCTGCATTGGCGCGGGCCTCGCGCCCCACGCGGCACGGCGGCGAAGCCGCTGCGTGCCGCGCCACCCCCATGTGCAGACAGGCTTTCGACGCGGCCCAGTGCCGCGTCCTTTTGTCTTGCCTTCCGCCTGTGCCCTTCGCTGTCGCTCCGGGCGTCGGCGGCCCGGCGGCGCTGTGCTGCTTGCAGCCAGCCCGCCGGCGAACGCGCCAATGGCCGCAGGCCGGGCGCGTTCGAGGCAAGACGCCTGCACGGTGGACGGCTGCGCCGGATGTTGCGCGAAGTGCGGCGCGGATGCGCTCGCACTGCACGCGCGACGACACGGCGGCGGCCAGGGGGACGACACGCCTGATGGCACGATGAAGCGCAGCGAATCGGCAGCCATCATGGGCGTGTCTCCAGCCAGACCGGATGCGCGACGCCGATCACGGCGGATGCGCTGACCGGCCCGAAATAGCGGCTGTCGAACGACGCCGGATTGGTCACGCTCAACAGGAACAGTTCGCCAGGTTCGAGGCGGCGGCATTGCCGCCAGGATGGCAGCGGGCGGCCCAGCCGATCGGCAGGCAGCACGGTGGCCGCAGGCGCGCCGTCGATGTGGACGATGCCGCCAGCGATGCACACTTCCTGCGACGCGACCGCGCCCACACGTTTGAGCAGCGGAACGCGGGTCGGCAGGTAGCCGCGCTGCGCAGCCAGCATGGCGGCCCTGTCGGGCAGCGGCACCAGCACGATGCTGTCCACGGACAGCGGACGTGGCAGCGAGGCGGTGCGCGGGTCGAACGGTTCGATGCGATACCAGCCGACCGCCACGCTGTCGGACGGGTTGTAGGTCAGACGCGGCAGCGGCGACACGAAAGCCGCCCAGGCCAGCGCAGCGAGGCCGACGGCGGCGAAGCCCGCCAGCACGATGCGAACGCGCAGGCGCGAGCGAGGATGCGGCGCGGCTTCGTGCGTGCATGTGGTGTTGGATTGGGTCGTCATGGCAGCGCCCTTCCGGCCAGCCAGGCGGCGTGCCGCTCGGCGGTGTATTCGGGCAGCGCCAGGCGGGCCGCCAGACGGTTGCCCAGCGTGCGCCAGTACGCAGGCGACACGTCGATGGCGGCGATGCCTTGCGCGTCGATGTCGTCGATGCGTTCCAGCACGGCACGCACCGCGTTTTCGCCTTCGGCGTGCAGCAGCAGGCGTGCGCCCGGCCGCACGCCAGGGATGCGCTGCATGTCGTCCAGCGGCGTGGCGGCTTGCATCACCATGAGTTGCCAGCGGATCGTGCCGTAGTCGTTTGCTTCCCAGCGCACGCGGCAGAACATTGCACGCGGCAGGAACACCGCGCAGCGCCGCCAGCGGTCGAGCCGCAGCGTGCGCGCCGGCTCGCCGAAACGCAGGTAGAGCTTGAATCGCGGTTCGATGTAGGCGAGGGATACGCGAGTCAGCGGCACGCTGCCAGCCTGGCCGGCGAGCGTCGAAAGCGAAGGCGGCGGCGCAGCAGCCGGTGCAGCCGTCGCCGCGTGAGCGGCAGGCAAGGCGGATGCGTTCATGGCAGGTTCTCCATGCGGTTCTCGGGAAACTCCCGCTCCAGCAAGCCGCGCAGCAGTTCGGCCACGGTCACGCCCTGGCCGAAGGCGGCGATCTTGATGCGCGCGCGCAGCGCGGGCGTCACGTCGAGTGTCAGGCGAGCCGTGTAAAGGTCGCCTTTGTTGAGCGCATCGGCATCGCCCTGGCGAATCCATGCCTCGGCGTGCGGATTCGCGGGCGGACGTGCGCCGATGCCGACGCGCTTGCTGCGCGGGCCGCTCATGTCGGCCACCGCAGCAGTTCATCGGTAAGCGCGGCGATCTCGCGTGCGGCGGCGCTGTCCGGCGCGGTTTCGCGTGCAAGCCGGCCAGCGGCCACGCTGTCGGCGAAGACGATGCGCTGGCGCACCTCGGTGCGCAGCGCCGGCAGCGGCTGTTCAGCCAGCGATTGCCGCGCTTCTCGGCCGATGATGGTGGTACTGACGCGCCGGTTGATGACGAAGGCCGCGCGCAGCGCAGGCCGAAAGACTTGTGCCTCGCGGATCAGTGCCACCATCTCGGAGCTGGCCCACAGGTCATACGGGCTGGGCTGCACGGGAATCAGCACGCGCTCGGCCGCCAGCAGCGCGGAGCGCGCCAGGGCGGCGATGCGCGGGGGGCCATCGATGATGACGTGATCGGCGCGGCGCGCCAGCTCGGGCGCTTCCTGGTGCAGAGTTTCGCGGGCGAGGCCCACGGCGCTGAACAGCCGTGGCAAGCCTTGCTGGCTTCTGCGCTGCGTCCAGTCCAGCGAGGAACCCTGCGGGTCGGCGTCCAGCAGGATGACGTGCAGACCGCGCATCGCCAGCTCGCCAGCGATGTGGGTGGCGAGCGTGGTCTTGCCGACACCGCCTTTCTGGTTGAGAAACGCGAAGATCATGGCGCGGCCCTCCCTGCTGGAAAGCCGGCCTGGCCGTGCCGTTTCGTGGTTGTCCACCGAAACGGCACGCTTCTACTAAAAGTTAGAGATTTATAGTTAGGTAAGTTAGAGGGGACGCAAACCCTCGCCGTTACTGGCTTTGCGGCGTTTTCGTACTCCTGATAGCACGATAGGCGTACTCCCGATAGCACGATACCCGGTACTCCTGATAGCACGAGGCCGTCCACACCTTTTCCCGCAGTTATCCCCGTGCCGTGAACGGCACGGGCCGGAAGGTCAGCAGTTCCAGCCTTTCGCCCGGCATCGGCTCGATGCCCAGGACGTAGCCGGGCAGCGACTGACGCGCGACCAGCACGCGCAGGTCGTAGGCGAAGTCCGAGAAGCGCGCCGCGCTGCCGGACTTGCGGTGCAGATGCCGGAAGTCGAATTGCCAGCCGTGTTCCTGCCGCCCGCCGTGCTTGCGCACCAGGCGGTACAGCCAGCGTTCGATGCCGCCCTTCAAGCGGAAATAGGCCGGGTCGATGGTCAGCACCAGGGCGGCATCGAGCACGCCGGCATAGAACCAGTCCGGCAGGATCAGCTCGATGCCCAGCGGCGTGCCGCTGGCGTCGGCCAGCTCGCGCCATTCGTTCACCCAGGAGAAGCGATGCAGGCGCCGGCCGGTGGTTTCGCGGATGGAAGTCGCCACGCTGGTCGATTGCAGCCGGTCGAGCGCGGCTTTCAGGCGCTGGTAGTCGTTGAGGGACGTGCCGCGCCCGATGAAGCGCAGGATTTCGTAGGGCGTGGCGTGTATCAAGCGCGACGGGCGAATGCCTGCGTCGCGCGCCTCCACGATCTGCGACGCGGCCCATATCAGCACGTCGGCATCCCATATCGTGGCGATGCCGTGCTCGGCCGTGCCTTCCACGCGGATGGTGATGTTCCCGCTGCGGAAGTCGATCGGCGCCGTGCGCCGCGACTTCGCCAGCGAGAAGAACGGAAAGGCCATCAAGTCCTGGCTGTCGCGCGGCGCCATGCCGTCGCCCGGCAGCGCGCGGAACAGGTCGAGCTGTTCCCGCTGCTGCGATCGCTGCCCCGACGGCAGCGATGGGCTGGACATGACGATGGCCACCGGCGAGCCGACGATCAGCGGCCATCACGGTAGTCGCCCGCGTGACGCTCGGCATATTCCGGGTCGGACGTGGCCTCGTAGCTGCGTTGGTCGGCCCAGGCATCGAGGTCGGACACCGCGTACATGACGCGGCGGCCGAACTTGCGGAACTTCGGGCCGCCGCCGATCACGCGCTGTTTCTCTAACGTGCGCGGCGACAGCCGCAGGTACTCGGCGGCTTCGTCGTTGGTCAGATAGCGTTGGGGCTGCACGGGCGCAGCGACAGCAGCGGCGGCAGGCCGCAAGGGAGCGGGTCGCATGGGATGTACCTCCATCAAGCCCGGCCACACCACGCGGCCGGATAGAGGCACTTTCAAGAAAGCAAGGCTTCTTGCTCAGGGACGTTTTGCAGGGGATGCAGAACGTCCCTGTGCAACGGGCGGAAGCTGTGCAAGGCGACGATAGCCGCCGCGCATCAGCGCATCGCCCCGGCGCACCAGCCGGCGAACGCGGGCGCGCAAGGCACTGTCGGCGTACCAGTCGTCGGCGACGGCATCGACGCCGAACAGCCCTTCGGCCACGTCGCGCAGGGACGCGCCCGCGAGGGTGCCGTCGAGCGCCTGGAGCGTGTTCAACTCCAGCAATGTGGCGAGTGTCGGTCGTGGCCGTGCCATTCCCGCGGGTAAGGCGTCGCCAGCGATGGCCAGCTTGTCCAGCTCGGCCGCCAGTGCCTGATAGCGGACGCACGGTGTGGCGCAGGCGCGGATGGCATAGGCGTAGGCCATGCCATCGCTCAGGTCGGGTGCCAGTGCGAAGCGCAGGCAGCAGCCCGGCCAACATGTCAGCAGCACCAGGCGCTTGCCATCGTGGATCAGATGCTTCTGGCCGGGAATGCGCCAGAACGCGAAGGCCACCGCGTCGGGTGGCGGGTCGGCGTCCGGGTAGAGCTGCACCACCGCATCGTGATCGGGGAACCAGGCCGGATGCGCGTCGCGCGCATCCAGGGCGGGATCTTCCAGCAGGCGCAGTCCCCAGCGCCCGGCGGCCTCTGGCCGGCGGCGCCGACGCAGCCAGTCGCGGCGGTAGTCGGGGTGGCGCCGCAGGTATTCCCAGGCCAGCGCGGGGCCGTCGAGGTGCAGCGTGTAGAGATACGCGGCGGTCGGATACCAGTGTTCGGCGCTCGGGTCAGCCATGACGCAGCCTCCTGTCATTCAGCAGGAACGTCGCCACGGATTCCGCCGTGCGGGAGCTATCGAGTCGCCATCAAGTCGTCATCGAAATCGGGATAAGCTGTAACTGCTGGTGTCAAGACTGATTCGCTCCAGGGCATTGCGGAAATCGTCTGAATGCGACGGCTGCGGGGCCACGAAAATGGCGCGCAGCATGAAGCACCGTGCAGCAGCCCGCACCAAAGATCATGACTGTTTGCAACAGAACGCACCGCTTCGGTGCAAGAGTGTGGATTCAGACCGCCCAAGTCTTGGGTAAGACTGAAATAGTCAGAATGCGCTGCCGTTGGCTGGGACTGCTCAGTCGGTGATCGAGCCGTTTTCCTCGGCCAGCCGCAGGTACTCCGACAGCTGCCGCACGGGCTGGAAGTAGCGATCGCGCATCACAGGTTGCTTATGCGGCCCGACGATGGACGCCAGATCGGACAGCTTCACATGGCCCAGACCGGGCATGCCTATTCCCAGGTCGATCAGCCCCCATGCCGTATCGCCATCAGCCGGGTCGAGCGCGGCCAGCAGCCAGGTGGCGTGCGCGTCAGGGGTGAACAGTCGCACCGTCGGCATCGGGTCGATGCCCCGATCAGCGGCGCGTGCCGCGCCGACGGCGAGCAGTTGCGCCCGCTGTTCAGCGGTGACGAGCGGCTGGGTCATGGCCCGAATCCCCACGCATCCGAGGATGCACGGATACGATTTTCCACCGAAGCGCGGAACCGCCGAAGCGGATGCGTGCTTTGGCGGAAAAGCACGAAAGCACAAGCCATTGAATCCGTACATGCACGGAAACGAAGAAGCGGAATTGCGCAGGCCAGGAAAGACACGGATGCGGTTCCCCGATTCTGTCGGAATCCGCCCATGCGGATTTCTGCAAAGGCACGAATACGGAAATCAACGACACCAAATGCGCACTATAGTTTGTAGCCCTATAGTGCGCAATCGGCTGTCATCTTGGTTTTCTAAGGAAAACCATAGGTGGCGGCGAAAAACTCTTTGGCGACGGCAATACGGACGGTCAGGAAAGCGCGCGGCTTGAGCCAGGAAGCGTTCTCCGACGTGTCCAGCCGTACCTATCTGAGTTTGCTGGAGCGCGACCTGAAAAGCCCGACCATGCACAAGCTGACCGAGCTGTGCGAGGTCATGGACGTGCATCCGCTCACGTTGCTGACGCTGGCCTATGCCGGCGACAGCACGCGCAAGGCCGATCAGCTTCTGGCGCAGGTGCGCCAGGAGCTTGAGGCGGTGTTGAAGGAACGCGACACGCCGTAGGCGCGTGCGTGAGGTGCTGCGCCAGCAGCACGGCGCCCCGCCGCAATGGGCGGGGCACGGTGGGCGGCCGTCAGGCCGCCTTGGGCTTGCTGCGCGACCAGATCAGGTCGTGCGTGCCGTCCTCGTTCTCGATCAGGCGGGCATAGACCGTCGCCGGGAACGAAGGATCGTCGAGGGATACGGACACGTAGGGCCGCCCGGCTTCGCTGGTCTTCTTCCACGCCGCGCCGATGTCGTGGCCGGCCGCCTGAAGGCGGAAGTCGGGGGCGTTCTCGGTGTCGCCCTTGTCGTTGGGAATCAGCTTGACCTTGACGTTGAGGGTCAGGGTGCGGAGCTGGCCGGTGAAGCCGTCTTTCTCTGCGGTGAAGGTGCCGATATTAGCCATGATGTTTCTCCTTTCGGGTTGAACAAGGTCGCGCCAGTGCGTCCTTGTTGTGATCCGGCCGGCGGGGGATGGGCTGGCCGCACCGCGCAGCGGTCGCAACACCGTGGAGAGCCTGGAAGCGAAAAGAATTTGTCCCGCGAGGAATGCGCGCAGCGCAGGGGAAATTGTTTTCGCTGGAAGGTTGCGGCCATGAAGCCCAAGGCACAGCCGTTCCCTCGCCAGGATTCACGACAAGCCAAGGACGCACCGGCCGCCCGCTCCCGAATGGAGACGTGGCCGACTCGGCATCCCCGCATGACGGCTTCACTGGCTTGCGCCCTGCCGCGGGCAAGGCCAATACCCCAACGACGAGCGAGAACGCTCCTTGCCGCAGATTGCGGCGACGGGCTTGAGGCGTGGCGTGGATGCTCCATAGCGAAGCCGGGCGGCGTGTCGGTGAACCGTCCTTCGTGACGTACAGGCGCGAACTGCCAGCGTCGAGGACGGCACGCTTTGGCACAACCTGCCGCAGCAAGCCGGGGCGTAGCCCCACAAGCCCCGCCCATTGCGGCGGGGCGCCATCGAAACCTTGCCCACGTCAGCGGGAGCCGATGGCTGTACCGCGTGCAAGGCACTTGCACGTCCGCCATGTCGCCGCCTGGTCGAAGGCGGCGACGTGGCGATTTTGCTTTGGACGCTGGAACCGGGCGCGGCCACCGCTGCGCCCGGATCTTCGACCACCGGCCCAAAGGCGGAACGGCTTGGGGCCGGTGCTGCTCGTTATTCCTTGATTTCGATGATCCACTACACCGAACGCGGCAAGAGCTGGCCGCTGATGGGGTGAATGTCGGTGAGGTCGGCGCAGGCCGTCCAGCCGGGGGGCGGACGGTAGCCGCGCACGTCGCCTTCGCCGTGCCAGCGGCGGGCGCGCACCGTGCCAGGTGCATAGATCGCCGCCATGCGCGGGCGGCTGGTGGGGGTGCGGGTCATGGGGGCTTCTCCTTCAAGCGAAGCGCCCCGGTCGAGGCCGGGGCGCTTGCCTTCGGCGCGGGTCAAGCGGCCAGTGCCTCGGCGGGTTCATCCGCCATTGCCTCGGCTTCCTCCGGGGCTTCCTGCGCCTGCGTTTCCTCCGGCGCAGCTTCCGGGCCTTCGGCCTTGAAGATGGCGGGCATCCAGCCCGTGCCATCGGCCAGCCGTTCCGCCTCGCTGGCAATGTCGGCCTTCTTCAACTTCGCCAACCGGGTAGCGTGCGACGGCGCGAACTCGCCCACGGCTTCCAGAATCACCGCCTTGGAAACGTGCTTGAAGTAGCCGTCGGCGGTGGGCTGCCACCATGCGGCCATATCCAGCCCCACGGCCTGCGCCAGTTCCGCGCCCGGCTGGTGCGCCGTGGCGCGAGGCGTCACCACGTCCACGGTCGCCGCCACGCATACCGCCAGCAGCCGCACCAGTTCGCCTTGCCCCATCGCCAGCAGCGCGGCGAACAGTTCGGCGCTGTCCTGCGGCAGCGCTTCGCCCGCGACCTGCTGCAATTCGCGCAGGGCCACGGCAGCGGGCGACTCGGGCCAATCGGGGGCCATGCCTTCCAGCCGGCCTTGCACTTTCAGGCTCACGCCTAGCGGCAAATCGTGGCCGTAATGGTTGTCCTGCAAGACGGTCTGCACCATGCCATGCACCAGCGCGGCCAGCGCGACGTGCGGATGCCGGGCGACTTCGATTTGCAGCGCGGCAGTGCGATGCGCGCTCAAGCGCTGCGCCAGCCGGTCGGACAGGCTCGCGGCCTGGGGCTGCTCGGTGTCCTCGCCTTCGTCGTCGTTCCCGGCTTCGCCTTCCGCGCTGCCGAACCCCTGCCGCAAGCGTTCCAGCGTGCGCAGCGCCTTGGCTTCGGCTTCGCGCAGCAGCCCGCGATGAATCACGGCTTCGCCGCTGCGGTCGAGGGTGACGATGGCACCGGCCACGGCGCGTACGTCCGGGGCGTAACCCTGCAAGGCTTCCTCCACGGCTTGCAGTTCTCCGGCGACCTGTTCGCGGCGCGGTTCCAGCGCTTCGGTCTTGTCCTCGTCCTCGGCGTCGTAGGCTTCTTCCAGTTCGGCGTCGATCTTGTCGAGGCGGGTTTGCAGCGAGGCGAGGCGGCGGGCTTCGCGGGCGTTCGGTTCGCGGCGCTGGCGTGGCGCGTTCTGGAACGCCTGCCGCTCGGCGTAGCTCATGTGCGGCACGGCTTCCACCCACGCCCAACCCTCGACGCGCACGTCCCCGGCCAGCGCATCCAGCTTGCCGCGCACCAGCGTTTCCAGCAGCGCGGCGTCGGTCAGGTAGGTTCCGGCGTCGCCTTCCGCGAACAGGTCGCGGCGGATGCCGCCGCCCGCTGCCGTGTAGGCGTCCAGCCCGGCGAAGCGCACCAGCGGATGCGTGGCGTCGATTTCGCGTTCGGTCAGGCGTTCGCGCAGCGCGGACGCGCCACGCTGCCATTCGGGCGCACCGTAGAACGCGGCTTCCTGCGCGGCGTGGTCGTCGGTGATGGTCAGGGCCATCAACTGTTCCAGGGTGACGGCTCCGGCCCGGTAGTCGGCCAGCAGGCGCGGCGAGACGTTGGCCAGCTTCAAGCGGCGCTGCACCACCAGCGGGGACACGCCGAAGTCGGCGGCAATGTCTTCGATGGGGCGGCGTTCCTTGACCAGTGCGGCGAACGCCTCGAACTGGTCGGCCGGGTGCATCTGCTCGCGCAGCAGGTTTTCCGCGAGGCTGACGGTACGGGCCGAAGCGTCCGGCACCAGCAGGCACGGCACCTCAAAGTCGGCGGCGACGCGCTTCTTCTTCGCCAGCAGCTTCAATGCGGTCAGGCGGCGGTCGCCGGCCACGACTTCATATTGTTCGCCATCGGCGGTGAGAATGACGACGAGATTTTGCAGCAGGCCAATGCGGGCGATGCTCGCGGCCAGTTCGGGAATGGACAGGCGCGGGGTCTTGCGTGCGTTGCGCTTGGAGCGGCGCGGCAGCAACTGCGAGAGCGGAACCAAAATCAGGTTCTTGGTCGGGTCGGCCACCTCCAACGGCGCGGCGGTTTCGATGGCGCGGGTTTCGGTTTGGGTAACGGCGTTCATGGTGATAACTCCTAGCGGTTGGGATGCAGCAGCGAGAGAAGCGGCAAGGGCTGCTGCCTGCCCCTGCCGCGTGGGGATTCAGGCTTTCAACTGGCGCATGCCGTCGGCCAGCAGCCAAAGCGCACGGTTGAGGCGGATGTTCTGGTCGATGCCCTGCACCGGGCGGGTTTGCTGGCGGCGTCCGTTGGCGCTGCGCCCGCGCAGGCCGCCTTGGGTCAGGTTCTCTTGCGTGCGGTTGAACACGCTCCACAAGTCCGGGCGGCGGTCATCAAAGCGGCGCGGCATCAGGATTTGCGATTCCGTGATGGGCGCGGGCTTGTCGGGGTCGTCGTACTTGAGGGCCAGCGCGGCGCGGGCGAACACTTCGGATTCGCCATCGTTCAAGGTGATGGCGCGCATGGAATCGCGGGATTCCTTCACCCGGTCGAAGCCGCTCAACACTTCGTAAGCGCCTTCGATGACGTGCCCGGCCACGTCGCCTTTGTGGGGTACGCGCACATCGGCCACGGTGTCCCCGAATACCAATCCGTTCTGGCAGACAAAGCGCAGCAAGCCAGCCAACAATTGATAGCTGCTGGTGCCGTCGTGCGAGTTCAGCAGGACGATTTCATTGGCTTCTGCATCGTTGATCTGATTGGCATGGCGCAGTCGGATCATGTGCTTGGTGAAGTCGCGGCGGTCTTCGCTGCGGACGCGGGTCTGCGCCACCATGAAGGGCTGGAACCCTTCCTTGCGAAGCTCCGTCAGCACGGCGGCGGTGGGGATATAGGCGTACCGCTCGGAACGGCTTTCGTGCGGCGCGTCCGCGAAGATGGACGGGGCCACACGGCGGATTTGGTCATCGGACAGCGGGTAATCGCTGCGCAGCGACGGGGAACGGGAAGCGAATCGGGATGCGAGTTGCATTGCATTTCTCCTGACGAAAAGGGTTTGCTGTTCAAACCGCACACCGGATTCCTAGATTCGGAGCCCAGCCTTTCGGCTGTTCGGTGCGGTCGGCACGAGGAACCCGGTTGGCCCTGTTGCCACCGTCTTTCCTGAGTTCATCGCCCGCGACGGTCAGGAGCGCGCGGACGGGGGCCGTCAAGGAGACAAGCGCAGGGTTGGTGCGGCCCGCAGGCGCAGCCGAGGACACGGCCCTGCGCGCCTTGACGGCACACGGGAGCGGGCTACGGTCGCGGGTAAGGTGATGAAGTCAGGGGAGACGGCTGGACAAGGCAACGGCCATCCCTGTGTGCCGACCGCACGCAAGCGAAGCGCGCAGGCCCGAAGCTGGAAGCCGGGCCGAAGGCGTCAGCCGAGCGGAGCGAGGAAACGATGGAAGCCCGACAAGGGCGAGACTCGCGCAGCGAGGCTCGATGCGCTACGCGCACGACAGCGCGACCGGCCATTGCTCAGATGGCCGGGGACGCCCGAACGCAAAGAGGCCTTTACGATGACGCCATGCCCGAGACAGAACACGCCGATTCCAACGATCCCCTGGAACACATGCTCCAGCGCTCGGAGGCCTTGCACGAACGGTTCAACGAACTGCTCGACGACGCCGAGTTCGACGGCTCTCCACGCGGCGCGACAGCTCTGGGCATGTGCCTAGTCGTCAACGAACACGCAACAGCCGTGCATGCTATTGATGGCGCTGGGCATGCCGACATCAGCCGTCGGCCTGATGCGGCTGCAGTTCAAAGCGCTGACCCGCGCGATGTGGCTCATCTATGCGGCCCCCGAGACAGCGATCGAGAAACGGTCGGCCCCGCTCACACGGGAAGCCGAACAGGCCGCCAAGAATTTGCCCAGCGCAAAGGGCATGATCGATCAGATCGGCAAGCGCGTCGGACAGGATGCGCCGGCAGCAGCCCATCAGACGCAGGTCCACTTCAAGGGCATCTCCTGGAACGCCATGAACTCGTTTATGCACGGTGGCATCCATCCCCTGCGATGCAATGCCGATGGCTTCCCCGTGCATCTGGCCTGGAGGTGCTGCGCAACTCGAACGGCCTGAGGACCATGATCGCCATGATGATGGCCATCCTCACCGGCGATGAAGCCATCACCATTCCGATGAGCAAGGCCCAGCCGGCGTTCGCCGACTGCCCGCCGGACTTGCTCAAGCCCTGATGGCCGGTCATACGACACCACGCCCGACCAGGCGCGCCTCGCGCGCATAGGCGCTCAGGCGCTCAGGCGCTTCTCAGCGTGGAATTGCAGATCACGCTAGACGGCAAACCTGCCAGTCGACGACCGCGCTGTGACCGCCACTGCCGCAGCCTCTCTTACCACTTGACCTCGCTTTATGAGATAATTACTTTAGTCCATTGAAGAATTTTTATTTTTCAATATAAATCAATGAGTTATCAAGGTTGCGGGCGAAATGAGAGAAGAGCAGTCAGATTTAGCCCAGATGGTCCGCCTGGCTTTGGCCGAGCAGAGTGAGGATGTGCGCCTGTTCACGGCGCGGCTGGTCCGCAAGTACCGAGGGACGGCGCCCGACTTGGCCGAGCAGCTCGAACTGTTCCTGAAGTCGAAGCCAGTACGCAGTGTCTCTCCCATGCGCAAGCTGTCGCCTCAGCCGCCAACGGCCCACGCCTTGCCGGTTGACGACGAATCCCGTCTCTCTCTCCTGAAGGTGTTCAAGGACGAACCGACGAGAGATGCGCCGCTGCTGTCCAGCGATGTCGAGGATTCACTGGGGCAACTCATCGCCGAGCGCCGGCAGAGCGATCGACTTCAGGCCATGGGGCTGACGCCGACCCGCTCGGCCATCTTTGTGGGGCCGCCCGGGGTCGGCAAGACACTCACGGCCCGCTGGCTGGCCGCGCAATTGAAGGTGCCGCTGTACGTGCTCGACCTGACAGCCGTGATGAGCAGCCTGCTGGGCAAGAGCGGCACCAACCTGCGGACGGCCATCGATTTCGCCAAGCGCGAGCCTTGCGTGCTGCTGCTGGACGAAATCGACGCTATCGCCAAGCGACGCAGCGATGACAGCGACGTAGGCGAACTCAAGCGCCTGGTCACGGTGATCCTGCAAGAAGTCGACGAATGGCCTGCCAGCAGTGTATTGCTGGCGGCCACCAACCACCCGGAACTGATCGATCCGGCGCTGTGGCGACGCTTCGACCTGGTGGTCCAGTTCAAGACGCCCGATGAACAGGCGGTCAAGGAAGCCATCAAGCGATTCCTGGGGCCGGACTACGCCCTTTTTGCCCGTTGGATCGACATCCTGGTGTTTGCATTCGCCGGCCATTCGTTCAGCGACATCGAGCGCGACGTGCAGCGCTTCCGGCGTGCCGTGGCGCTGGGCACGACCACCGACGCTGATCTGGTCGAAGACTTCATGAAGGCGCGTGCTTTGGCGCTCGATAGGCAGGGCCGCATCGACCTGGCAGTGATGCTGGCTAAGCAGACCCGCCTGTCCCAGCACACTGTTTCCGACATCACCGGGGTGAGCCGGGACACGATCCGAAAGTACACCAATGAGACGTCTGCGGTACGAAAGGCCGCACAACGGAGAAAGGCTGACGCATGAGCCAAACCAATTTCCTGATCGGTCGTGGCGAGCTGCTGACCCATGACATCGTCGGCCCGAAGCGCATGCCAGGCAAGGCCGAGGTCTACACGTTCGCGCAGGCGCGGGAGCGAATGGTTCCTCAGTTCCGCAGTGCAAGCAAGGCGCTGGACGAGCTATCTGCTGACGCTTGCCCGGGCGACTTCGCGGTAGCCCGGCTGATGATGAATCCCAGCTTCATCGCGCGCTCGTATTTTCCGACAGGACTGCTGCGTAGTACGGGACTGGAGTCCATCGGGAGCCGTACCGTCAAGGTCAAGCCGCAGGCCTGGACCCGCAAGGGGCAGCCGCATGAAACCACAACGACCGAACTGTTTGTCGCCGGCAAGCGCCAGGCTTTCCGCAACCTCTCCCGATGGACGGAAACCATTGAGGCGGAATCCGACGAGGGCGAAGATCTTGCCCACATCGAACAGTTTGCCGCCTTTGCGCCAGCAGAGCGAATCGTGGGCCTCGGCGGCCCGAAGGATCGCTTTTTCGAAGTAGGCCTACATCTGCTACCGGATGAAGACCCGGGCCTAATCCAGAAGGCTTTCGTGAAGTTCGCGCAGCGGGAAGGCGTGAAGGTCCACAGTGAAGTCGATTTCATCGCCGGCAATCTGTGGTTCGTGCCGGTCGAGGGCAAGCCGCGCGACATTGAGCGGTTGGCCAGCTTCGCCTTCGTGCGGGTGATCCGTCCCGTGCCAAAGCTGCGTGGTATCCGTCCCTTGCAACGCAGCGGTGGGCCCTCAGTGGGATGCAGCCTCCCCACCGAACAGGCCCTTTCATCCGAACCTCGTGTCGCCATCCTGGACGGTGGCCTGCCCAAGCACCATCCGATCGGCCCCTGGCTGCGCTCGTACCGCAAGCTCGACGAAGACGCCGACGATGATCCGGACGGTCCGGAGCATGGCTTGGGCGTGACCTCGGCCGTGCTGTTCGGTCCGATCCAGCCCAACGGTACGGCCGGCAGGCCGTTCGCCCCGGTGGACCATCTGCGCGTGCTGGACCAGGAGGCGGGCGGCGAAGATCCATTGGAGTTGTATCGCACACTCGGTCTCATCGAGCAGGTTCTGCTGTCGAGGTCCTACGAGTTCATCAACCTGAGCCTGGGCCCCGATCTCGAAGTGGAGGACCGGGAAGTCCACGCTTGGACGTCCGTTATCGACGAGTTGCTCAGCGACGGCGACACGCTCATGACGGTGGCCGTTGGCAATAACGGAGACCGGGACCGCGAGCTCGGCTACAACCGCGTGCAGGTTCCATCGGATTGCGTGAATGCGCTCGCGGTCGGCGCGGCCGACGACACCGATGCTGGCTGGGCACGCGCGCCCTACAGCGCGATCGGGCCGGGCCGCAGCCCTGGCGTTATCAAGCCAGACCTGATGGCGTTCGGTGGCAACCCAGCAGCCAAATACTTTCATGTGTTGGCGCCGAACGTGAAGCCGGTGCTGACGCCGCAGTTGGGTACCAGCTTCGCGGCTCCGTACCTGCTGCGTAGCGCGGTCGGCGTACGCGCGATCCTGGGCGGAGATCTGACGCCACTCGCCATCAAGGCCCTTCTGGTTCACGCCGCCGATCCTGGCGAGCATGATCCGGTCGAAGTGGGTTGGGGCAAGATTCCTGAGGACACCCTCGACATTATCACCTGCCCGGATGGTGTGGCCCGCGTGGTCTACCAGGGCGAGCTCAAGCCCAGTAAGTACTTGCGTGCCAGCCTGCCGCTGCCCAAGGAAGGACTGCTCGGCAATGTGCGTCTGAAGGCGACGTTCTGCTATGCCTCACCCACCGATCCGCAGGATGCCGCGGCCTACACCAAGGCCGGCCTCGAAGTCGTCTTCCGGCCCAACGACGAGAAGATCAAGGACGGCAAGAGCAACGCGGATACCAAGGGCTTCTTCGACTTGAAGAAGTTCGCCACCGAGCAGGAGCGGCGTTCGGATCAGGGCAAATGGGAAACTGTGCTGCACGGGGCCAAGACCTTCCGTGGCTCCAGCCTCAAGAACCCCGTTTTCGACATCCACTACAACGCCCGCGACGGCGGCGGCCGGGCCACCACTGGTGCCGAGAAGATCCGCTATGCACTGATCCTCTCGGTCGAGGCCCCGAAGCATGCTGATCTCTACAACGACATCTTGCGTGCCTATGCCAAAACCCTCGTGCCGATCCAGCCGCAGGTGTCCTTGCCGATTCGTGTTCGGTGACGGTGGAAAAGAAAACGCATGTATAGAGCGGGCTGACGGGCAAGGAGAAGATCGATGCCGAAACCCTTGAGAAGCAAGGACAAAAACGGGGAGCCGTTCGCGCGACCACCGGAGATCGACGCCTGTTTGCAGAGGCTGGAGTCGATCGATGCCGCGACACGCCTGCAGGCCTTCACCGTCGCGTCGAGGAAGAGCGACGGCTATGTGCCATCGGAAGCACTGACGTATTTCCTGCGGCGCGCCCATGCGACGGGCGCAAAGGACGAGTTCAAGCAGCTTTTCGGACTGCTCATAAAGCGCGTCGGGCAGTCTCTGTTTGCATCGATCCCGGACTCTCGTATGGCCGGGGCACAAGACATCCGAGAAGAGGTCATGAGCCGATTCGCTGAGCGAATTGCCAAGGACTGCAGCGGCCGCTTCGCTATGCTGGATTTCTTTGAAGTGCGGTTCGACCTAGCATTCGCCCGGTTCCGCAAGACCGTGTTGAGGCAGATTGGTCCGGCCTCGGTCCTTACAGTGCCGCTGTCCACGGATGACGATGAGGGTCAGGACATTTCACCGGAGGTCGAGGCAGCAGCGGCCGACTTCCTCGGAGGCGACCCTCAAAAAATTGACGACCCGGCTTTCCGGTTGGAGTTGGACGCTGCGATTGACGCATTACCAGACGATCAGAGACGGGTCGTTGGCTTGCTACGGCAAGGCTTCCAGATCGACTCGAAGGACCCGAACATCATGACTATCGCGAAAATGCTCCAGTGCGATGAGAGAACCGTGCGCAATCGCCGCGACCGTGCCTACAAGACCCTCAGGTCTGTTCTGCAGGAGGACGCATGAGTACGTCAAAGCCTTTCGCTGCAGACGAGGAATCTGTGCTGATGGCGTTCTCCATGGAGCCCAACCATGGCCGGGAAACGCTTGAACGCTACATTAGGGAGTACCCGCAGCATGCGACCGCGCTGATCGACTGTTCGATCGATCTGCTTTATGAGGCGCCAGAAGGCGATGTTCCGGCGACCGAAGTGCCGGACAGCGCGGTTGATAAGGCCTGGCAGCGATTCGAGCGGGCTGTCCAGCAGCCCGATGCGGAGGTTGCGAATCCGTTCACCAAGCTCAATACGAGCAGCTTCAAGTCGCTCGCACGCAGCCTGGACGTCAGTAATCTCTTCCTCATGCGGGTGCGCGATCGGGCCATTCGTACTGCCACCATTCCTGCCCGATTCGTCGAGAAGCTTGCGTCAGAACTGGGTGTCACCGTTCAAGCTGTGAACGCATACCTGCTGGGGCCACCGGGCATGGTTTCCGGACACGCTTTTCGGTCAAATGTGAAGCCGAGTGTGGGCGAGCAGATCACGTTCGACCAAGCTGTCGCGACTTCACAACTCACGCCGGAACAGCAGGCGACGCTAAAGGCACTGTCGGACTGAACGATGGACGCCACCGAGGCCGCTCGACTGGAAGCAGAACGCCTGCACCGTGCGAACGTCGCGGCCGGCGGAGATCCGACCCGGCCTTTAGTGTTTGCGCTTCAGGAAGCCTCAAATCGCGGCTTGGATGTGTACGCGCTGCGAGAAGGAGACCCACAGCTTAAGGGAGGCAAAGCCACGTTCGACTGTCAGGCTGGAGGCATCCTCTACGAGGATCGTGGATCGGACTTCGAGCGTGCGTTTTTGATTGCACACGAACTCGGCCATGTCGTGCTGGAAGGTGGCACACTCGACGTGGTAACGGTGTATGTCGAGTCCGACCGATCGCTGGAGGACGCGCCGGTGGGCGTCGATCGTGTCCTTGACTACGGGGCGCGCGAGCGACGTGAAGTGAAGATGGACCTCTTCGCGCGCGAGTTCCTGCTGCCGCGCTCCGTGTTGCGCGACTTGCATATCTACGACGGGCTGGGATCCGACGCGATCGCGACGCGCTTCGGCGCACCGCTCGCTGTGGTGCAGCAGCAGCTCCTGGATGCACTGCTGCTGCCACCCGTCGGGGAGCCGCACCCCGCGGGCGTCCGCGCGGCGGCGGGTCCGCTCACCCCAGACCACACGCAGGCTCAGGCGGCCGCACATAGGGGCTTGGCATTCCAGCTGCAGGCAGGGCCGGGCACCGGCAAGACGCGGACGCTTGTTCGCCGCATCGAAGTGTTGCTTGCGGATGGCGTCGATCCCACCACGATCCTGGTACTCACTTTCTCCAACAAGGCGGCCAATGAACTGTGCGAGAGGATTGCTGCGAGAAACCCTGTTGCGGCGGCAGCGATGTGGATTGGCACATTCCACGCATTCGGCCTGGACATCGTTCGCCGTTTCCATGACCGACTCGGACTGCCCGCAGACCCGCGTCTGATTGACCGGACGGAGGCCATTGAACTCCTGGAGGACGAGTTTCCGCGGCTCGACCTGAAGCACTATCGCAATCTCTGGGACCCAGCCCTGGATTTGAGCGACATGCTGAGCGCGATCTCACGCGCCAAGGATGAGGTCATCGATGCTGCGGGTTATCGCGCCCTCGCGCAGTCTATGGCGATCCAGGTGGGGGCCGACCAGGACGCCGCGGTCCGCGCGCAGAAGTGCCAGGAGGTCGCCATGCTCTTCGAGGCGTACGAACGGCTGCTGACCGCGCGCCACCTACTGGACTTCGGTGACCTGGTAGCGCTGCCGGTGCGTCTTGTCGAGGGTAGCGCCGAGGTCAGGGACGCACTACGTGCTCGCCATGAGCATGTGCTGGTAGATGAATACCAAGATGTCAACCGCGCCTCGGTCCGGCTCCTGAAGGCCATCGTCGACGGCGGCCGCAACCTGTGGGTTGTCGGCGATGCACGCCAGTCCATCTACCGCTTCCGCGGCGCCTCCGCGACAAACATCGCACGCTTTGCGATCGATTTTCCCGGCGCGCAGGCCGCGCAGCTTGGCATTAACTATCGCTCCGACGAGCGGATCGTCAATGTGTTCACCGAGTTCGCGCGCGGCATGCAAGCATCCGCCGGTGCGTTGCCGCTGAACCTGCAGGCCGAACGTGGCTCTACAGGAGCAGGGGTTGAGCTTCGCGTTGCCGGATCGCCTAGCGATGAAGTCTCCGCGATTGCAGCGTCGATCACGGCCCTGCACGAGCAGGGTATTGCCTATGGTGACCAAGCGGTGCTGTGCGCATCCAACGCGCGCCTGAACGCCATTGCCGAAGGCCTTGAGGCCAGGGGCATTCCCGCGCTGCACTTGGGTAGCTTGTTTGAGAGGCCGGAAATCAAGGATCTGCTGGCGTTGCTCTCGCTGGTGACCGACCCGCGGGCGGCCGCGATGGTGCGCGTGGCAACCATGGCTCGGCACCAAATGCCCTTGAAGGATGTCATGCGGGTCATTGAGCGGCTGCGGACGACGAATCCAGCTTCGCTGGATTGGTTGGCAATACACGCCGGAGTGGATGGCCTGGCAGACGGCAGTCGAGAAGCGCTCTCTCGCCTGTCCGCGCTCTTTGCAGGTGTGAACGCATCGACCGACCCCTGGCTCTTACTTGCTGGATGGACGATCGATGGTCTCGGACTCGCGAAGACGCTTTATTTGGCTGGTGATCCGCAGAGTCGCATGCAATGTCTGGCTGTCTGGCAGTTCTTGAACTTCTGTCGCCGGCAGCCAAGAGGCCAAGGCATGCCAGTGGTTCGCCTGCTTGATCGCGTCAGGCGGTTAGTTCTGCTCTCTGAGGATCGTGGATTGAGCCAGTTGCCCCGCAGTGCCGAGAACATCGAAGCAGTGCGCCTGATGACCATCCACGGAAGCAAGGGGCTGGAGTTCGATGTCGTTCATTTACCTGGCATGGTAACGTCCGGCCTACCGCGCAACAACGTGCCGCCGCGTTGTCTTCCGCCGGACGGTCTGATCCATGGTTCGGAGGGACTGACCGGCATCGAGGCGGTGAAGGCCGGCCACGACGAGGAAGAAGAGTGCTTGTTCTTCGTAGCGCTTTCGCGAGCGCGCGATAGGCTGCAGCTGTATGCCTACGCCAGGCAGGCAGATGGTCGTACGCGTAGCGCCTCCAAGTTTATCGCCCCGATCGACCGACTCCTTGTTCGTCCGGTACCGGTGCCGTTGCAAGCCGGCTCGACATCGACGGGCACGCCGCTCGCCATCACATGGCAAGGGCGTCCCCAATGGACCGACATCCAGGTCAACCTCTTCGAGCGGTGCCCGCGCCGCTTCTTGTACACGCACGTGCTGAGGCTTGGAGGTCGGCGAACTGAAACCGCATTCATGAAGATGCACAACGTCGTGAGCGACGTGTTCGATTGGTTGAAACGGGAGCACGAGACGACAAGTCCCACGGTCGACGAGCTGGCAGCACGCTTCGAGGAGGCCTGGTGCTCCAAGGGTGCGACAGAGCATGGATATGCGGAGGACTACCGCCGCATCGGCAAGCGGCTCGTCGATTTCCTCATCGAGAGCCGGAATCGTGACGTGGCCGCGCCGGCGCCACCGATCTCGCTGGGTTGGGCCGAGGGCGAGATCCTCGTAACCCCGGATGGTGTAGCTCACGGAGCCGGTGGCCGGGTCACGGTGCGGCGCGTCATGACGGGCAAGCAGCGCTCGAACGCCTTCGATGATATTGAGTACACAATTCTCCAACTCGCCGCTGTCCAGGCTTATGGACCACATGCGCAGGTCGAGGTGACCTACCTCACCAGCGAAACCATCCAGCCGATGGAAATCACGTCGCGCAAGCTGGAATCCAGGCGCGAGAAGCTGCAGACCTTCCTTCAGGCAATGCAGGCCGGGCAGTTCCCCTCTAAGCCCGAGGCTCGTAGCTGTCCGCGCTGCCCGCACTTCTTCCTCTGCGGCGAGTTGCCCGGAGGGGGGTGGGTACAAGAAAAACTTTGATCGACCTTTCCGGTCTGGCGCTGGGCTGCGATTGACCAAGTAAGGGGCTAGAAAACCTGCAATCCCGCAGATGACGGCTCCCTATGAGGCAATCAAATGCAAACCAAAACCACCAGCGGTGATGACCGCTTCGATGTCGAAGATGTTGCTGCGGCGATCCGCGAAGGCCGCAGCCTGCGGCCAGCGGCGCTCTACCGGATCGTCGTCCTGGACGACCAGCTCCACGAACGTCACGTCGATCTCTCCGATCCGGTGCCGACCGGGCGCCAGATCCTCCAGGCCGCCGGATCGCGCCCGGCCGATGAGTACAGCGTTTATGCGATTTTGACCTCTGGCGAGTTCGAGGACCTGCGTCTGGACGAAACCTACGATCTGCGCGGCCGCGGTGCGGAACGTTTCGTCATCTTCCAGACCGATCGCGCGTTCAAGTTCACGATCGATGACCGGCAACTGGAGTGGGGCAAGCCCAGCATCAGCGGCCGCGTGCTCAAGGCGCTGGCCGGTGTCCCGCCAGAGACCTACGACGTCTATCTCGAAGTGCGTGGCGGGGGCCAGGACATTCTGATCCGCGACGGCGACCTGATCGATCTGGGTAAGCCGGGCATCGAGCGCTTCATCACGCTGATCCGTGACACCACTGAGGGGCTGCTCACGCTGCCCGAAGCGGACCAGCGCTATCTGAGCAGCCATGGCGTGGCTTTCGAGATGGTGAGCGACGGTGCGCACACGGGCGTCATCTTCAAGCAGTTGCCGCTGCCCTCCGGAAAGCTCAACCACGCCACGGCCGATGTGCTCGTTCTCCTGCCGCCGGGCTATCCCGATGTTGCGCCGGACATGTTCTATTGCGACCCGTGGCTGACGCTGCAAAGCGTTGGGCGCTACCCGACCTGCGCTGACCAGGCCCACGCGTTCCAGGGCCGCAGCTGGCAGCGCTGGTCGCGCCACAACACAGCGTGGCGCCCGGGCATCGACGGCCTGCACACTATGCTCAAGCGCATCGAGCACGCCCTGGCGGAGGCGAAGTGATGTCGCCGGCCGCTCTGGACATCGTCCTGCTGGAGCCGCACGAGGCGGCCCTGCGCTTGCTGCTGCAAAGGGAAAACGGTGCCGAGGCGTCCGCCTACGTGCTGTTCGGCAAGGCTGACGTCTCGGCAGACCCCTGGTCGGGAGTGCCTCGCACCAGATTGATCTCGCACGAAGTCATCCCCGTCGCGGCCGATGAAATGGTCTCCGCATCGCCTGTCCATGTCACATGGTCCACCCGAGGCTTCATGCGCATTCTCGGCATCGCGAAAGAACGGGGCTTGGTTGCGGGCCTGGTACACACGCATCCGAACGCGGCAGCGTTCTTCTCCGACCAGGATGACCGAAACGAGTCGGAGCTGGCCCGGACGACGTTCAACAAGGGCGTTTCCGGCCTAGCCAGCATGGTGTTCGGCCGCGATGACGCCATCGCGGGCAGGCTCTGGACTGCACCCGGCAAGACGGTCATGGCATCCTCGATCTCGCTGGTAGGAAGCCAGATCAAGATCGCGCGCACGGTGGCTGCGGCTGACGAAGATCAATTCCTGGCGCGGCAGGCCGCGCTCTTCGGCCAAGGGTTCAATCCAGTCGTGCGCGGGCTGCGGGTGGGTGTCGTAGGGGGCGGCGGCACGGGCAGTGCTGTCGCGATGCTATTGGCGCGGCTGGGCGTCGGCTTTCTGGGGCTGGTGGACAAAGACACCATTGATGTCACCAATCTCAACCGCGTGCATGGCTCGCGCACCGCAGATGTGGACGCCGGCTTGGCCAAGGTGGACATCCTCGCGCGCGAGATTCGCGCCGCGGGTCTCGGCACCCAGGTCGTCACCAAAGAGGAGTGGGTCGGCCATCCTGATCTGCGCGATCTGCTGCGCTCCTGCGACGTGCTGTTCGGCTGTACCGACGACCATCAGGGGCGGCTGACGCTCAACCGCCTGGC
This sequence comes from Halotalea alkalilenta, assembly GCF_001648175.1. Lineage (NCBI taxonomy): Bacteria > Pseudomonadati > Pseudomonadota > Gammaproteobacteria > Oceanospirillales > Halomonadaceae > Halotalea > Halotalea alkalilenta. The sequence continues at coordinate 2,473,801 of NZ_CP015243.1, forward strand.
GCACTACTACGGCATCCCGCTGATCGATGTGGGCCTGCGCATGCGCGCGGCACGCAGCGGCGCGGACTACGACATGACGGGGCGCGTGTCGACGATTGGGCCCGGCAAACCTTGTCTCATGTGTCTGGGAGTAGCCGATCCGCGCCGCGCTGCGGCCGAAGGACTCCGGCGCAGCGACCCGGCCGAGTTCGAGCGGCGTAAGGCGGAAGCCTATGTGGACGGCGGCGGCGACCCGGCGCCTGCGGTGGTCACGTTCACCACGGCCATCGCCTGCGCGGCCGTCGATGAACTCATTCAGGGACTGACCGGTTTTCGCGGTCCTGCGGGCATGTCGCACAACAGGATTCGCCGCTTTGACCGCGTAGAGGATCGCACCATGACCTGCCGACCCTTGGCGTCTTGCCCGGTTTGTGCCAGCCAGGCGAGCTGGGGACGCGGCGATGTCAACCCATTTCTTGGCGTTATCGGATGACCATGAAGCGACTTATCGCGCGAGCGCTGCACCGGCTCGGGTGGCTGCAGTACAACCTGCTCGTTTACCCGGTCGCGCAGCATCCGGGCAATAATGCCGTGCCGCCGGGAGAGCTGTGGCTGGTCATCGACACCGGCGTCAAGAAGTGGGCTTGCATGAGCTGCCCCGGCGGTTGTGGCGTGCAGATATCACTTTCCCTTAACCCGGATCGACGACCCCGGTGGTCTGTCGAAACAGACTTCTGGGGGCGACCAACCATGTCCCCCTCCATCCACCAGCATCGGGCATGTTCCTGTCACTTCTGGGTAAAGAAGGGTTTGATCGAGTGGTGCCGGTAGAGACCCACCCGGCACCATGTCTGGCCGATACGCAATCGACGCTGTCGTCGGCAAAGGTGCAGCCTTTGCCAAGCTCCGGGAGAAATCCACCATCCGCTGGTCGACTGCTGTTTAAGATCAGATTCCGAATATTCGTCCTTGAGGTTCAGTGACTCCAACTCATACGAGCTCTTGATTGCATCGTCAGGCTTTGGCGGTGCGCTCATAGAAGTGGCTTGCCGATCTGCCATTCGAGCTGGCGCACCGCGCAGCGCCTCGGCCTCGTAAAACCGACGGGTATGGTCATCCTTGACCGCCAGCAGCCGGACATAGGCCGACCACAGCAACGTGAAGACCAGGGCCAGTTCGGAGAGGTCAAATTTCCGAGACAGCGTCTCGGAAATTGCCTCAAGGGGGTAAGCGGCAAAGAAGCGCCGCATGTTTTCCAGGTTGTCCGGGTTGAACCCGCGCCCAAAGCGCGCCGTCAGACCGGCGGACAACCGCGCCATCAACTGCTCGCCGTAACCGGCCCGCCGCCTGCCTTCTGCTCGGCTTCGACGATCCGGCGGCCAATCTCTCAATAGCTGGTCGTCATCAGCGCATTGACACTGCCCGCCGCTGCTTGGCGCGCGGCATCCAGCAGTTCCACGATGCCGCCGTGGATGCCAGCATAGCCAGCCCCGGTAAGGCGGCGGGTTCCCTACTGCTGCGGGCGTCTTCCTTGTCATGCTGTCACCTCCATAGAACGGGACGCCCCGGTAATCGCCAGCCGCCGATTCGCCACCAGCTCGGCGGCATCCCGCACCGGCTTGTCCTCGGTATGTACGTAGTGCATAAACATCGCCACGGTCTTGTGACCTGTGAGCTTCATGCCCACTTTGGTTGGCACGCCTGAGTTGGCAATGTCGGTCGTCGCTCGATGGCGGATGCCGTGCGTGCCGACGTGCGGCACGCCGGCGGCCTTGAGTACGCGCTTCCAACCGCCGTAGTGTTCTCCATGCGTCAAATGCCGGGCCGGGTCGTTGGGCGATGGCAGGACGTAGGGGCAGCCTTCCCGGCGCGGCGCCGTCGAAAGCAGCCGATAGGCTTCCTCGCTCATGGGTTTGGAAATGCCGCCGGTCTTGCTGTCGGGCCAGACGACGCGGCGCTTCTCCAGATCAACCCAGTCCCATTCGAGCGGGCAGATTTCGGAGCGGCGGGCGGCAAACTCGAATTGCAGGCGGATCGCCAGCGGGATGACGTAGTTCTCCAGCCCTTCTGCCTCCAGATGCTCCAGATGCCGGAAGATCCGCACCAGTTCATCGTCCACGATGAGCCGGGTTTCCTTGCCGGGCGGGAACATCGGGACGTGGCGGCACGGATTGGTGCCGTCCGGGCGCAGCCCCCACACTTCGGCTAGGTTGAACATCTTGCGCAGCACGCCGAAGGTGCGGTTGGCCTCTGCCGGCTTGTGGGCCAGCTTCTTCATCAGCGCCGCCACGTCCGGGCGCTTCACATCCTGCACCTTCATCCGGCCCATGATCGGGATGATGCAACGGTCGATAACGCCCTGGTAGCCGCGCTGCGTGCTGGGCTTGTTGCGCTGCTTGGAGTAGTCCTCCATGAAGGTGCTGCAATACTCCTTCATGGTCGGTGCCTTGCGGGCGGCATTCTTGGCCGCGCTGGGATCGCCGCCCCGGCGAACCTCGGCCAACCACTCCTGCGCCATGAAGCGGGCCTGATCGACCGTCAGTTCCCCGTACTGGCCCAGGGCGGGCTTGCGGCGCTCGCCGGCGTTCGTGCGGTACTGGAGCATGAACACCTTGCGGCCTGCCGGGGTGATCTTGCACAGGAAGCCGGGCACCACGGTGTCCCGGAGTTCGACGGCCTGCGCCTGGGGCTTGGCGGCATCGACGGCGGACTTGGTGAGTTTGATTCTTGCCATGATGACTCCTCGGAACCCCGGTTTCCAAGAGCCACATGGGAGCCACGCGACCGGAAGCCGGGTCAAGTTTCGGAAAGCACCGGCATATGATGGACGCGCCTAAGTCCTTGATAAACCTTCCATAGCGGGCTTGGGCGTAGTCCAGCGAAGTGCCGGGCTGGAGTCATCGTCAAACAAAAAAGGTTTGTCATTAATCTGAAGGGACGCCACGGCGTCCCTTCAGCATGCTGGTCGCTCGAGAACCGGAGCGCTCAGTGCAGCCCTTGGCCGCTGTCGCCGCGAATGATACCGACGCCGATACCCTCGATCTCGAGCTGCTCACGCTGCCCGTCAACCTCGATCGGCGCGAAGTCGGGATTCTCGGCGATCAGCCGAATACGGCCAGCGCTGCGCTCGAAGCGCTTCACCGTGACCTCTTCGCCGAGCCTCGCGACCACGATCTGTCCGTTACGCACCTCGCTGGTGCGATGGACCGCGAGCAGGTCGCCGTCGAGGATGCCGGCGTCGCGCATCGAAAGCCCCCGCACTCGCAGCAGGTAGTCGGCGCGAGGAGTGAAGTAGTCCGCCGGCAGCGGGCAGTAGCGATCGACGTGCTCGGCGGCGAGGATCGGGCTGCCGGCCGCGACCTGGCCGATCACCGCGAGCCCGCGCTCTTCCGCGGGCAGGGCGGAGAGCACGCGGATACCGCGAGAGGCGCCGGGAATCATCTCGATCACCCCCTTGCGCTTGAGCGCCTTGAGATGCTCTTCCGCGGCGTTGGCCGAGCGGAACCCCAGCGCGCGGGCGATCTCGGCGCGGGTCGGCGGGTAGCCATGGCTGGCCAGGGTCTCGTTGATGAAATCGAGCACGTCTTGCTGACGCTGGGTGAGGGGCTTGGTCATTGCATCGGGCCTGTGATGGCGTCTATAGACTGTGATTGTATCCAGTATATTCGCCGGCGCAAGCGAGAGGGCGATAATTTTGTGTCGCCACAAGCGCTTAGCGCTGTTTTCCTGGCCGTTGGGGGGCAGGCAGCCGGCCGGGACGGGGGGAGTGGGCAGGGACGTGCCGCTTCGATGTACGTCGCCGGTGGCAGCACCTAGAATGGATAAGGTCCTCGCCGCGACCTGCAAGTCAATCCTTCTCGCGGCCCCGACCCGGAGAAACGCATGTCCGCCCAACTTGGCCCAGTGATGCTCGATCTCGCCTCGATGGCGCTCGACGACGAGGAGCGCGAGTTGCTCATGCACCCCGCCGTCGGCGGGGTGATCCTTTTCACCCGCAACCTGGAGTCGCCCGCCCAGGCGCGCGGTCTGTGCGAGTCGATTCGCGAGCTGCGCCCGCAGCTTTTGATCGCGGTGGATCACGAGGGAGGACGCGTCCAACGGCTGCGCACCGGGGTCACCCGGCTGCCGCCGATGGCGGCGTTCGACCGCCTGCATGCCGAGGCGCCCGAGTCGACGCTCGCGCTGTTGCGCGATACCGGCTGGCTGATGGGGCTCGAACTCGCGGCCTGCGGGTTCGATTTCTCCTTCGCGCCGGTGCTCGATGTCGATGACGATCGCTGCCCGGCGATCGGTGACCGCGCCTTCTCCGCCGACCCTGAGCGTGTCGCGCTGCTGGCCGGGGCGCTGATCGATGGGCTCGATGAAGCCGGTATGGTGGCACTCGGCAAGCACTACCCTGGCCATGGCGGGGTCGACGTCGACTCGCACCATGAGTTGCCGATCGATCCGCGGCCGTTCGAAGCGCTGCGCGCTCACGACCTGGTACCGTTCGAACGGCTATCCCCACGACTCGGTGGCGTGATGCCGTCGCATGTCCGCTATATCGCGTTCGACGATCAGCCGGCGGGCTTTTCGGTCCGCTGGCTCGAGTATCTGCGCAGCGAGATCGGCTTCCGCGGCGCGGTGCTTTCGGACGATCTCGGCATGCAGGGCGCGCATTTCGCCGGCTCTCCCGCCGATCGCGCGCAGCGTGCGCTGGAAGCCGGCTGTGACATGGTGCTGATCTGCAATGACCGCGCCGCCGCGCTGGCGGTGCTCGAAGCGGTCAGCTACGATCCGGTGCGCTCGCGGCGACTCAACGCTCTGCGTTACGATCATCCCCGCCCCGATCTAGGCTCCGTCGACGCGCTCGGCCGCTGGCGTACCACCCACGTGCAGCTCGAACAGCTCGCCGAAGAGCATGGCTACTGAGCCAGCCACTCAATCGACAACCCAGTAGACACCCATTGAACAAGATGCCTGACACTGCCCCTTTCGATCCTCAACGTCATCGTCTCGACATGCAGGCCTTGATGGACCAGGCCGATTGTCTGGTCACCCTCGATGAGATCGAGCGCGCGCTCGATCAGATGGCCGCCGAGATAGGCGAACGCCTCGGCGACGAGCTGCCGCTGTTCTTCTGCATCATGAACGGCGGCTTGATCACCACCGGGCATCTGCTCACCCGGCTCGGCTTCCCGCTCGAGATAGACTACATGCACGCCACCCGCTATCGCGGCGGCCTGCGCGGTGGCGAGCTGTTCTGGCGGGTATCGCCGGAGCGGCCGATGGTCGGTCGTCATGTAGTGATCGTCGACGACATCCTCGACGAGGGCGCGACGCTGGCGGCGATCATCAACCATTGCGAGAAGGCCGGCGCCGCCAGTGTCTCCACCGCGGTGCTGGTCGAAAAGCGCCACGACCGCAAGGCGGTGCCGGGGCTGCGGGCCGATTTCTGCGGCCTCGAGGTCGAGGATCGCTACGTGTTCGGCTTCGGTATGGACTACCAGGGGTACTGGCGCAACGCACCGGGTATCTTCGCGCCCAAGGGGCTCTAGCCCAAGGGCCGGCCAAGCCGGGGTCGGCCTGGCGAGGAGAGCGGCTGATCGCTGCCCGTTGCCAGCCTGCGGCGAGCTCGTCGGATAGCCCCGGGTGGACGGATGGGCTGAAGTTGCGCTCGACACCGGGGCGGGGTTCGCTGGTGGGTGACGCCTTATAATCGCGCCGACGGCGAACTTCTGATCTTTCCCCGCGTCTACATTAGCGCTATCGTCTGGCCCCGCCGGGGGCGCCTCCTCGCTCGCACCTCGGCAGGCATCGAGGAGATCATGTTGCTACCGAGTTCGTCCTGGCTTCGACGCGCATCCTCGCGCGCCTGCGGCGATGGAAACATCTGCGAATGACTGATCAGATCGAGCGTGATGGATCGCCGCGCACCGCGGGCGATCCTGCGTCATCCCCTGTCGCCAGACGGGCCCATGCAGTCCTCCCATGGCGTCTTATCGAGCGAATCACCGCCTACCGGCAGTCGATCGGAATCTTCTTCACTTTGCTGGTCTTCGTCGTCGCGCTGGCGGTTTGCTGGCACATGCTCGAAGAAGTCAATCCCGAGCTCTTGAGAGGCGCGATCTACAGCGTGCCGATCAGCGCCGTGCTGCTTTCGCTGATCGCCGCCTCGGCCAGCTACGTGATGCTGCTCGGCTACGAATGGTCGGCGGCGCGCTATGCGGGCGTGCGCCTGCCGCCCGCGGCGTTGGTCGCAGGTGGAGCCTGCGCCTCGGCGATCGGCAATGCGATCGGGCTATCGATGCTCTCCGGTGGCGCGGTGCGTTGCCGGCTCTACTTTCGCCATGGCCTCGGCACCGTCGAGGTGGCGAGGATGTCGGTATTCGTAAGCCTGGCGCTCGGTTTCGCCTTGCCGCCGCTGGCCGCGGCGGCGGCGCTGCTCGACCTGAACGCGGCCTCTCGGGCGCTGCGGCTGCCGACGCCGATGGTGGTGGCGATCGCCTCTGGGGTGTTCGCGCTCTATGCGCTGGTGATCGCGATCCTCTGGTGGCAGCGCCTGCCGGAGCGGCCGACGCCGGATTCGCGGCTGTTTCGCCTCGGACGTTGGTCGTGGCGGCTGCCCGGGGTCAGGCTCTCGCTCCTGCAGCTGGTGATCACCCTGCTGGATGTGATCTTCGCCGCGACCGTACTCTACCTGCTGCTGCCCAGCTCTCCGCCATTCAGCACCTTTTTGCTGGTCTACCTGCTCGCGCTCGCCGCTGGCGTGCTCAGCCACGTGCCCGGCGGCATCGGGGTGTTCGAGGCGATCATCCTCGCGGCCTTCGCCAGCGAAGTGGGCGCGGCACCCCTGACCGCGGCGCTACTGCTCTACCGGGCGATCTACGTGCTGCTGCCGCTGATCCTTGCTTGTCTCACCCTGCTGCTCAGTGAAGGGCGCCGCTACCTGCCGGCACGCTCGACCATGCGCACAGCCTCGGGGCTGGCGGCACCGGTGCTTTCGCTGATGGTGTTCTTCTCCGGCGTGGTGCTGCTGTTCTCGGGGGTCACGCCTGAGTTCGGCTCGCGGCTCGAGACGCTCGGCTTCTTCCTGCCGCATCGGCTGATCGATGCTTCGCACTTCGCCGCCAGTCTGATCGGGGTGCTCTGCCTGCTGCTGGCGCGCGGGCTGCGCCGTCGGCTCTCGGCCGCCTGGGCGCTGACGCTGGCGCTGCTGGTGATCTCCAGTGCGCTGTCGCTGCTCAAAGGACTCGCCTTCGCCGAGTCGGCGGTGACGATGGGCACCGCGCTGCTGCTGCTGGTGTTTCGTGACGCTTTCTATCGTCGCAGCCGGCTCTTGGCGCTGCCGATTTCGGCACGCTATCTCGCCGCGAGCTTTTGCGTGGTGCTCGCCTCGGTGTGGCTGATGTTCTTCGTCTACCAGGACGTACCCTATCGCAACGAGCTTTGGTGGCAGTTCGCGCTGGATGCTGAGGTGCCGCGGGCGCTGCGCGCGGTGCTCGGCAGCAGCCTGCTGCTCGGGGTGATTGCGCTGGGCTGGCTGATGCGTCCGCATCCTCAGGCGCTGAGCATGCCGACCAAGGGCGAGCTGGAGGAGGCGCTGGAGATCGTCAAGCGCTCCTCCCAGCCCGAAGGTGGGCTGGTGATGAGTGGCGACAAGGCGCTGATGTTCAACGACGCACGCAGCGCGTTTTTGATGTATGGCCGCCGCGGGCGCAGCATGGTCGCGCTGTTCGATCCGATCGGTGAGCCCCTCGATCGCGCCGGGCTGATCTGGACCTTTCGCGATCTTTGCGACGAGCACGGCTCGCGTCCGGTGTTCTATCAGGTCCGGGCGGAGAACTTGCCCTACTACATGGACATCGGGCTGACCGCGGTCAAGCTCGGTGAGGAGGCGCTGGTCGATCTCGATGGATTCGATCTCGATGCCAAGCAGAAGAAGGACCTGCGCTATACCTGGAACCGCGCTCAGCGAGATGGGCTCGCGCTCGAGGTGTTCGAGGCCGGGGAAGCACCGCTCGACCAGCTGGCATCGATTTCAACCGCCTGGCTCGAAACCCGGCGCGTGCGCGAGAAGGGATTTTCGCTGGGCTGCTTCGACCCCGAGTACCTGCGCCATTTCCGCATCGCGGTGATCCGCCACGACGGCCGCATCGTCGCCTTCGCCAACCTGCTCGAGACCGAGCGCGGCGAGACCGCGAGCATCGACCTGATGCGCTCGCTGCCCGAGGCGCCGAAGCTGACCATGGAGTTTCTGATGATCGGCCTGATCCTGCGCTGCAAGGCCAAGGGAATGCGCTACTTCAGCCTCGGGATGGTGCCGTTGGCCGGATTGCAGCCTCGCCGCGGCGCACCGATGACCCAGCGCCTCGGCGCGATGATCTTCCGGCGCGGCGAGCAGTTCTACAATTTCCAGGGCCTCAAGCGGTTCAAGGACAAGTTCGACCCGCGCTGGGAACCTCGCTACATGGCGGTGCCGGCGGGTCTGGACCCGTTGGTGGCGCTGACCGATACCGCCGCGTTGATCGCAGGCGGCTTCACTGGACTGGTGAAGCGTTGAGATGAGTAGAGCACCACGAGGTGGCCGGCGCGCAGCGCTGGTGCGGGCGCTATGGGGGCTGGCCTTACTGGTGCTGGCGATGGGAGCGGCGGGCTATTGGTGGCTAGAGCGTCCGCCGCCCCAGGCCAGTGTCGAGGTCCGCACGCTGGAAGACGGCGCGCGGCTGGTAGTGGCGAACCCCCCGGGGGCGGTCACCGCGAGGGTCGTCGTCGCCGCCACCGCGCGCGAGCGGCTCGATCCGGCGCGGCTCGAAAGCCTGGCCGAGCGCACCGATGCCAGGTTGGTCGAGTTCGAGCTGGTATCCGACGGCAGCTGCGCCGACCAGCGCCGGCGCTTCGCTCAGGCCAGCGAAGCGCTGGGCGGCGAGCCGACGGTGGTCGCCGGGATCGGCCCCGCGGCGACCTTCGCCTACCGCTGGCTCGCAGAGCAGCGCAGCGACTCCTCCCAGGCGCTCTCCGCCGGACTCGACGTCGAGCACGGCGACTGCGCGGAACCGCTGCCGGCGCAAGCGCCCCACGGGGTGTGGAACATCGTCTGGAACAACGGTGTCGAGGATGCCACGGGGCTGTTCGTGCGCGGTCTCGAGCATACCCAGGTACGCACCACCATCGGCGACTATGCCGCCGATCTCCCGACCCTGGCCGCCGAGCAGCTGCAGGCGATGCTGATCGGTGCGCGCGCGGATCTACCGGTGATCGAGCTGCCTTCCGCCCAGGTCGAGGGCGGCAGCGGCGCGCATGGCGACACGGTGACGCTTTACTATTCGGGAGACGGTGGCTGGCGCGACCTCGACAAGGTCACTGGCGAGTACCTCGCCGCCCACGGCTACCCGGTAGTGGGCGTCGATACGTTGAAGCTGTTCTGGCAGCACAGGAGCCCCGAGCAGAGCGCGGCGGATCTCGCCCAGCTGATGCAGCGCTATCGCGAGAAATGGGGCGCGCGACACTTCGTGCTCGCCGGCTACTCGTTCGGCGCCGACATCATGCCGGCCCTCTACAACCGACTCTCCGCCGAGGACCAGGCGGCGGTCTCGTCGATCATCCTGATCGCTTTCTCCGACACCGCCGACTTCGAGATCGCGGTCGAGGGCTGGCTCGGTGCCAAAGGCAGCGAAACCAGAACCGGCCCGGAGCTTGCCAGGATTGCGCCGGACAAGATCGCCTGCATCTTCGGTGAGGAGGAGGCGGGCGATAGCGGCTGCAACCAGCCCGGCGCGGTGGGCGAGAAGATCGGCCTGCCGGGAGGGCATCACTTCGACCAGGACTACGACCGCCTCGCCCAGGTGATGATCGCAGCGATCGACAAGCGCCGCGCTCAGTAGCCGGGGCTTATCGTCGGACAGGGCGCCCCGGGCGCCCTTTTTGCGTTGCGCGTCGGCCGCTTCAGGCGGCTTCGACCCGGCTGCGATCGAGTCGTTCGAGCAGTGCCTCGATCTGCTTGAAGCGCTGCTCGACGTCTTCCATCTGCGCCTGGATGCGCAGGGTCTGGGCGCCGTCGAGGCGATAGCGCTCGGGTTCGCGCTGGATCAAGGTGACCAGGGCCATCGGATCGACGCTCGGGCGGTCGCCGAAGATCAGCCGGCCACGCTCGGGCCCGGCCTCGATGCGCGCGACGCCCAGGCGCTCGGCGAGCGGCTTGAGCCGCGCCTGGCGGAACAGGTGCTTGACCGGTTCGGGGAGAATGCCGAAGCGGTCGATCATCTCGACCTGCAGTTCGCGCAGCTCCGCATCGAGGCGTGCGTTACTGATCCGCTTGTACATCACCAGGCGCTGCTGCACGTCGGGAAGGTAGTCGTCGGGGATCAGCGCTGGGACGCCGAGGCTGATCTCGACGCCTTGGGTGATCGGCGCGTCGAGGTTCGGCGTCTTGCCGGCCCGGATCGCCTTCACCGCGCGGTCGAGCATCTCCATGTAGAGTCCGTAGCCGATCGTCTCGATCTGGCCGCTCTGCTCCTCGCCGAGCAGTTCGCCGGCGCCGCGGATCTCGAGATCGTGACTGGCGAGGTTGAAGCCTGCGCCCAGCGCATCGGATTGGCTGATCGCTTCGAGCCGCTTGGTCGCGTCGCTGGTGATCTGGCGCGGCGGTGGAGTGAGCAGGTAGGCATAGGCTTGGTGGTGGGAGCGACCGACCCTGCCGCGCAGCTGGTGAAGCTGGGCGAGGCCGAACTTGTCGGCGCGCTCGATCACGATGGTGTTGGCACTCGGCACGTCGATGCCGGTCTCGATGATGGTGGAGCAGACCAGTACGTTGAAGCGCTTGTGGTAGAAATCGCTCATCACCCGCTCCAGCGCGCGCTCGGCGAGCTGGCCGTGGGCGATGCCGACCCGCGCATCGGGCACCAGCTCGCGCAGCTTCTCGGCGGTGGCCTCGATGGTCTTGACCTCGTTGTGCAGGTAGTAGACCTGGCCGCCGCGCAGGATCTCGCGCAGGATCGCCTCCTTGAGCACCGACTCGTCGCGCTGCTGGACGAAGGTCTTGACCGAAAGCCTGCGCGCCGGCGGGGTGCTGATGATCGACAGGTCGCGCATGCCGCTCATCGCCATCGACAGCGTGCGCGGAATCGGCGTGGCGGTCATGGTGAGCACGTCGACCTCGGCGCGCATCGCCTTCAGCCTTTCCTTCTGGCTCACCCCGAAGCGGTGCTCCTCGTCGATGATCACCAACCCCAGGTTGGCGAACTCGACATTGCGCCCGAGCAGCTTGTGGGTGCCGATGACGATGTCGGCCTGGCCTTCGCGCAGCCGCTCGATCGCTTTGTCGTGGGCCTTGCCGCTGTTGAAGCGCGACAGCAGCTCGATCGAGATCGCAGTCTCGGCGAAGCGGTCGCGGAAGTTCTCGAAATGCTGCTGGGCCAGTAGCGTGGTCGGCACCAGCACCGCGACCTGACGACCGGAGTTGACCGCGAGAAAGGCCGCGCGCATCGCGACTTCGGTCTTGCCGAAGCCCACGTCCCCGCACACCACGCGATCCATCGGCCGGGGCGAGGTCATGTCCTCGATCACCGCTTGGATCGCGACTCGTTGGTCGGGCGTCTCCTCGAACGGGAAAGTGGCGGTGAAGCGCTGGTACTGTTCGTCCGGCGGCTGGCAGGCGAAACCTTCGCGGGCCTCACGCCGGGCATAGACGTCGAGCAGTTCGGCGGCGGTATCGCGGATCTTTTCCGCGGCGCGCTTGCGCGCTTTTTCCCACTGGTCGCTGCCGAGCTTGTTGAGCGGCGCATGCTCGTCGCTCACGCCGTTGTAGCGAGAAATCTGATCGAGCGCGTCGATCGGCACGTAGAGCTTGGCGCCGTCGGCGTACTCGAGTGCCAGGAACTCGGCCTGCTGGCCGCCGGCCTCGATCCGCTCGAGCCCGAGATAGCGCCCGACCCCATGGGCGCGATGGACCACCGGCGAGCCAGCGCGCAGCTCGGAAAGATGACGGATCAACAATTCGTCGTCGTCGGTGGCACGGACCTGCTGTCGGCGGCGCTGGCGGACGATATCGCCGAACAGCTCGTTCTCGGTGACGATCGCGACCCGCTCGTGCTCGAGGCGTACGCCGCTCTCGATAGCGCCGAAGGTGATCATCACCGGCTGATCGGAGTCGAGGAACGCCTGCCAGCTCTCGGCTTCGGCGAGGCGTAGCCGCAGCGGCGCGAGGGTCTCCTCGAGCGACTCCTGGCGGCCGCGGGTCTCGGCGACGAACAGTACGCGGTCCCCGGCCTCGAGGCTGGTCCGCAGGAAGCCTTCCAGCGCGCGCAGCGGCTTGGCGCTGCGCGCGTCGATCGCCACCTGCGGGATCGACTCGGTGGCGAACGCCACCGCGTGGGGATGCGCTTCGCGCTCGAGTTGCACCCTTGGATGGCGCTTGATCTCGGCGAACAGCGCCTCGACCGGGATGAACGCGCGGTGCGGCGGCAGCAAGGGTCTGGTCGGGTCGACGCCGAGGTTGTCGAACCGCGACACGATCGAGTACCAGTGGTGCTCGGCGGCCTCGAACACGCCGGGGGTGAGGGCGAGGCGCAGTCCGTCACCGAAGTGCTCGAATAAACTCGAGGTCCGTTCGAAGAACAGCGGCAGGTACTGTTCGAGCCCGGGCGAGGGGATGCCCGACAGCGCGTCGACGTACAGCGGCGAGCGGCGCGGGTCGACGTCGAACAGGGTCTCGAAGCCTTCGCGGAAGCGGGCGATCGCCTCCGGGGTGAGCGGATACTCGTGTGCCGGCAGCAGCTCGATCTCTTCGATCTTGTCGAGCGAGCGCTGGCTCTCGGGATCGAAGGTGCGAAGGGTATCGATCTCGTCATCGAACAGATCGATGCGCAGCGGCGCCCGTGAACCGACCGGGTAGAGATCGATCAGGGCGCCGCGAAAGGCGTATTCGCCGGGTTCGAACACCGTCTCCACCGCGCGATAGCCGCTACGGCTGAGCTGTTCGCGAAACCGCTCGCGCTCGAAATGGTCATTCACCGCCAGGCGCATCGCCTGCACCGCCACGTAGTCCGGCGGTGGCAGTCGCTGCATCAGGGTATTGATCGGTACCAGTACGATCGATGCGTCACCGCGATGCAGGTTCCTCAGCGTGCGCAGTCGCATCGAGACGATGTCCCGATGGGGTGAGAAGCTGTCGTAGGGCAGCGTTTCCCAATCCGGAAAGGAGAGGATCGTTTGTTCCGGGCTGGCGAAGAAACCTATCGCCGCCTCCAGGCGCTGAGCGGCAGCGGTGTCCTGGGTGATCACCAGCAGCGGCGTCTTTTCTTCGGCGGCGAGGCGTGCAAGGGCCAGCGCGTCCGCGGCGCCGTCGGGAAGCTGCCAGAAGCGGGTCTCCCTCGCGTTGCGGGGCGGGGGAGGCGTCAGGGGCGATACGAGAGCGGATGAAGAGTCGGGCATGGACGTTGTCGAGACGGCCTTTTTCTCGTGGGTGTCAGCCCGCGCCGCGATGGCGGCGCAAAGGCGAGCGGACGGGGCGCCAGGCGGGCGCGCCCTCGGACGGCAAGACACTATACCGCCGGCAAGGGTAAATGTACTCCCCCGCGGTCGCTGACGCTGGACAAGCTGGCGCCGCTGACGGCAGGCTGTGGCCCGGAGCTCGCTTGCGCGAGCGCTCGCGGGTGGAGGCGGGACGATCGATGAGGTATCCGATGAGGGCTGCGCGGGCGTTGATCCTGCTTGCCATGGTCACGCTGCTCGGCGTGATCGCGCTGTTGGTGGCGATGCTGTGGCCGGCGTCCAACAGCGAGCCTGGGCTCAGGTTCAGTGGGGTCTCCGACGGCGGCGGCTATCGGCTGGTGATTCCCGGCACCTACACGCCGGATCAGGCCGAGCGGCTCAAGCGCTTGATCGGTGCGCGGCTCGAGGAGGTCGATGAGCGCTTCTCGCTGAAGCGCGCCGATAGCGAGGTGGGCCGCCTGGCCCGCGCTCCGCTCGGCGAGGCAGTACCGATCAGTGCCGGCTTGGCGAGTGTGATCGGCGCGCTCTACGCCGCCAGGGAGCTGAGCGGTGGCGCATACGCCGCCTTGTCGCCTACCCCGCTGAGCGCATGGTGGCAGCCGCAGTCGCCAGCGCTCGAGTGGATCGATCGCTTCGTTTGGCATCCCCCAGGTCCAAGCGCCCTGCTATCGTTCGATGATCGAGCGCTACCTTTCGCCCCGGCTCGCCTGGCGGTCGATCGGTTGATCGGTGGGATAGGCGCCGATGCGCTCGCCGATGCGCTCGACAGCGCAGGGGTGGAGCGCTATCGGATCGAAGTGCAGGGTACCGTACGGGTGCGCGGCGGCCCCTGGCCATTCGCGCTCGACGGGGCCGGCTTGCTCTCGCTCGATCACGCGGCGGTGGCCTGGGCCCAGGGCGCGGACGGCACGCAGTGGCTGGTGATCGCGCACCAGGCGCAGGCCGCCCGGCTCACCGCCGATATCCTCGCGGCCGTCGATGCGCAATCCGCCTTCGCACTGGCGCAGCGGCACGGCTGGGCCGTGCGCAGCGTGAATGGCGCGGGGCGAGTCTGGATCAGTAGCGCGTTCGATCGAGTCGAAGTCGAGCAGCCAACGATGCGCTGATGCGCTCAGCACTCTCAAGCGACCAACAGCGAGGCGTCAGATGACAGTATTCAGCTACGACGTGGTGGTGATCGGGACCGGTCCCGCCGGGGAGAGTGCGGCGCTCAATGCCGCCAAGCACGGCAAGCGGGTCGCAGTGGTCGAGCGTCGTCCGGTGGTCGGAGGCAATTGCACCCATAACGGCACGATTCCTTCCAAGACACTGCGTCACACGGTGAAGCAGATCGTCGATTTCAACACCGGGAGGCTGTTTCGCGAGGTCGGCGAGCCGCGGGTCTTCCCGGTGCCCAAGGTGCTCGAACGCTCGCGCCGGGTGATCGAGGAGCAGGTCGAGATGCGTACTCATTTCTACGCCCGCAATCGGATCGACGTGCATTCTGGCCATGCCCGCTTCAAGGATGCCAACACTTTGGTGATCGATCCTCATGACGAGGAGGGCAGCGTCACGCTCAAGTTCACCAGCGCGGTGATCGCCACCGGTTCACGTCCCTACCGGCCCGCGGACATCGACTTCGACCATCCGCGGATCTACTGCGCGGACAAGATACTCACCCTCGAGCACACTCCGCGCAGCCTGATCATCTATGGCGCTGGCGTGATCGGCTGCGAGTATGCGTCGATCTTCTCCGGGCTCGGGGTCCGGGTCGAACTGATCGACAACCGCGATCGGCTGCTGTCGTTTCTCGATGACGAGATCAGCGATGCGCTCTCCTACCATCTGCGCAGCAGCCACGGCGTGCTGGTTCGCCACAAGGAGGAGTACGAGCGGGTCGAGACCGACGACCGGGGAGTGGTGCTCTACCTGCGCTCCGGCAAGCGGCTGCGCGCCGATGCGCTGATGTGGGCCAACGGTCGCACCGGCAATACCGACGACCTGGGCCTCGACGCGATCGGGCTCAAGCCCAACTCGCGCGGCCAGCTCTCGGTCGACGACCACTACCGTACCGAGATCGAGCACATCTACGCCGCCGGCGACGTGATCGGCTGGCCCAGTCTGGCCAGCGCGGCCTATGGGCAGGGCCGCTCGGCCTCCGCCGATCTGCTCGAAAGCCCGCAGTTCAAGCTGGTCGACGACATTCCCACCGGCATCTACACCATCCCCGAGATCAGCTCGCTCGGCCACACCGAGCGCGAACTGACCGACCAGCGCCGGCCCTACGAGGTGGGTGTCGCGATGTTCAAGGAAACCGCGCGGGCGCAGATCACCGGCGATACCGTCGGCATGCTCAAACTGTTGTTCGACCCCGAGAGCCACGAGATCCTCGGTATTCACTGCTTCGGTGACCAGGCCTCGGAGATCGTTCACATCGGCCAGGCGATCATGAATCAGCCCGCCGGGGCCAACACCATCGACTACTTCGTCAACACGACCTTCAATTACCCGACCATGGCCGAAGCCTATCGTACCGCTGCGCTCAACGGCCTCAATCGGGTCGAAGGACTGATCTGAGTCAAGCCCCGCGATAGCGATGGATACGCAGGCTCGGCAGGTAGGGCTCGTCCTCGAGCCGGGCATCGCGCCGCCGCGCGCGGGAGCGCTCCGCCGGCGGGCTGGCGGGCGGCAGGTTGTGATCGGGCAGCCGAGGGCTGCGCTCGCGCTCGCCCGGTGGCAGCACCAGCGGCAGGGCGACGTTCATCGCCTGGCGGGTATGGCCATCTTCGAGTGGTTCGCGAAAGAACAGGTTGGCGCGCATCACCGGCGCCTGGTTCTGCACCTGGGCGAGTATCTCCGCGCTGGGCAGGGCGGCGAGGCGCTGGTATTGGATTCGAACGTGCGGCGCATCGAGATCGAGGCGCTTGAGCCGCTCCTCGGCCTCGGCGACGCTGAGCCGCTTGATCGAGCGGCCGCTCGAGTACCAGGCCATCCGCACCCTGGCGACCGGGGCTGCGGCGAGGGGAATGCGGCGCCAGCACTGCTTGAGGTGCAAACGTGCCATCCCACGGCCCTTGAGATGATCGTGGAGCAGCGGATGACGAAATGGCAGGGTCGCCTTGATCTCGGCGATCATGCCGGGGGCCTGGGCCTTGATCTGCTTGATCAATGCGCCGAAGGCGTCCTTGCGTGCATTCACTGCCTCGACCCGCTGCAGCAGCGCTGCGTCGGCGGCGATCAGCCCCACATAGCTGCGCGTCGCGCGGCCGTCCTGCCCGTCCTGGTACCAGAAGTCGGTGAGCGCCGCGCGCAGCCACGCCTCGGGGTTCTGTGCCGGTTCCAGCTGCCAGCTCGGCAGTCCGGCACTGGCGAAGGCGGCGGCGAGTTCGAGGCTCTGCTCGATCAGATGATCGAATGCGTGTTCCAGCTCGGCGAGCAAGCGGTACTCAGGGGTGGGGGTCATGGTGGCTCTCCCGATGCGTTCGTATACCGTTATCTCACGCATATTGTCGGTCGACAACCGGTGGATTCGATCGGCGCTGGTCCGGCCCGATCACTCGAGTTGGCCGCCTGCGTGGCGCGCGCGCGGCAAGCCCAGGGGCGCGCCGGTTTCGCCCGGCAATGCCTGGCTTGACTGAAATCGCCCATCGGGATTCCGAGCAACCGATGCATGGTGGTGAAAAAGTTCGTACCATGGGCGCCCTTCGACGTCGGGTGCGTGCGTCGCGCACCGGGGACGTGGGCGCTGAACGCTTCGATCCTACGCTGGTCGAAGTCCGAGCACTGCGCGTTCAATCATCGCCGCCTCGCTTGCCGTTACCGCGGTGGGTGGGTAGCTAGATGCAGGCGCGCGGTCGACCGAGCCTTTCCCAGGAATCAACACGCATGCTGGATCGCATTCCTTTTCTGATTGGGCTTCGCTATACGCGAGCCAAACGGCGCAACCACTTCATTTCGTTCATCTCGATGACTTCGATGCTCGGCCTTACCCTCGGGGTGGCGGTGCTGATCCTGGTGCTATCGGTGATGAACGGTTTCGATCATGAGCTGCGCTCGCGGGTGCTCGGCATGGTGCCGCACACCAAGATCGAGCAGCAGGGCGGGGTCCAGGACTGGCAGGCATTTTCCCGCCAGCTCGAGCAGTACCCCCACGTGATCGCCTCGGCCCCCTACGTCGAGCAGCAGGGTATGTTCACCTCGCGAGGGCGCAACTCCGGTGCCCAGGTCACCGGGATCGATCCGGCGCTCGAGCCCAAGGTCTCGATCGTCGCCAACCACATGGTCCAGGGCGATCTCAACGATTTGCAGCCGGGCAGCTGGAACGTGGTGCTGGGTGAGCTGCTCGCTCGCTCGCTCGGTGTCGGCGTCGGCGATCGGGTAACCCTGCTGGTGCCGGAGGCGTCGATCACCCCCGGCGGCGTGTTCCCTCGCCTGCGTGCGTTCACCGTCAGCGGCATCTTCAGCGTCGGTGCCCAGCTCGACGGCAGCCTGGCCTACGCCAACCTGCAGGATATGCAGGCCCTGGCCCGGCTCGATGCGCCCCAAGGCATCCGCTTGCAGCTCGATGATCTGTTCCAGGCCCACCGGGTGACCCAGCAGATCATCGATCAGCTGCCCTACGGATTCCGTGGGATGGACTGGACCTATACCCAGGGCAACCTGTTCCAGGCGATCCAGATGGAGAAGCACTTGATCGGCCTGCTGCTGACGGTGATCGTCGCGGTGGCGGCGTTCAATATCGTCTCCACCCTGGTGATGGTGGTCACCGACAAGCGCGCCGATATCGCCATCCTGCGCACCCTCGGGGCGACGCCGCGGACGATCATGGGGATCTTCGTGGTCCAAGGGTTGACCATCGGGCTGGTCGGCATCCTGCTTGGCCTGGTGTTCGGCGTGCTGCTGGCGCTGTCGATCTCGGAGATCATCGCCTGGGTGCAGAACGTCTTCGGTATCCAGTTCCTCGACCCCAACGTCTACTTCATCAGCTACCTGCCTTCGCGCATCGAGCTCTCCGATCTCGGCGTGATCGTTGGCGTGGCTTTCGTACTGAGTTTCCTGTCCACGCTGTATCCGGCCTGGCGCGCATCCCGCGTGCAGCCGGCGGAGGTGCTGCGCTATGAGTGAGCTGATGCTCGAATGCCGCGACCTGTCCCGGGTCTATCGGGAAGGGCCGCAGGATCTCACCGTGCTCTCGGAGCTAGAGCTCAGGGTCAACGCCGGTGAGCGGGTGGCGATCATCGGCAGTTCCGGCTCCGGGAAGACCACGCTGCTCAACCTGCTTGGCGGACTGGATACTCCCTCCAGCGGTGAAGTGCGCGTGGCCGGGACATCGCTTGCGTCGCTCGGCGAGGCCGAGCTCGGCCGCTTTCGCAATCGCCATATCGGCTTCGTCTACCAGTTCCATCACCTGCTCGCTGAGTTCACCGCGCTTGAGAACATCGCCATGCCGCTGGTGATCCGCGGGCTGACGCGCCGCGAGGCGAGAGTCAAGGCCGAGCAGCTGCTCGAGCGAGTGGGCATGGCGCCGCGCGGCGAGCACAAGCCCGGCGAGCTCTCCGGCGGCGAGCGCCAGCGCGTGGCGATTGCCCGCTCCTTGGTCACCGACCCGAGCCTGGTACTGATGGACGAGCCGACCGGCAATCTGGACCAGACCACTGCTGGGCGGATCCTCGACATGCTCGACGAGATCGCAAGCCAGAGCCGCTGCGCCTTCGTGATCGTCACCCACGATCCGCTGATCGCCTCTCACCAGGACCGCGTTCTGCGTCTCGACGGTGGCAAGTTGAACCCGCAGTGATCGCGTATCGGGCGCGACATCGTGCCCGATCCCGCCCCTGGCCGACCAACGCCGCCCCCTATCGGGGCGGCGTTTGCGTTCCAGGCTACGGGCTCAATCCCGCGCCAATCGTGCCGTTGAATCGAGCATCGGATCGCGACGGGAGGCGCAATGTGGGCGTGGATGGGGGCCGCGAGCGCGACGCTGTCGATCCTCGCCGGCGCAGCACTCGGCATCGGTATCGAGGATGGCCGCTGGACGTCACTCGCTTGGAGCGGGCTGCTCGCGTCGCTGTTATGCGCCTTGGTCTGTCTGCCCGTGCGCTTGAGCATGATGCTGGCGCTCTTCACGCTGGCGCTGGCCCATGGCTTGAGCGCGGTCGACCGCCGCCTGCCGGAGGGGCTCGCCCAGCAGACCCTCTCGCTCGAGGGGCGAATCGTCGAGCTTGAGTGGCGAGAGGATGGCAGTGCGCGCCTCGTGCTGGTGCTCGACAGCTGCGCGCCCATCGATTCCTCCTTGCCCGGCTGCGCCCGACTCTCCCGGGTACGCCTGAGCTGGTTCGCACCGCCCGAGCTGGCGGTGGGCGAGCGCTGGCGAGTGAGTGCGCGCCTGCGTCCGGCCCACGGCTTGGCCAATCCCGACGCTTTCGACTACGGCGCTTGGTTGATGCGTCAGTCCATCGGTGCGACCGGCGGTGTGCGAGCGGCGCCGGGTGCCGTGCGGCTCGCCGCGCCGCGCGCTTCGGCTCGCGCTTGGCTCGAGCGCAGAGTGTCGACGCACATCGAGGCACCGGCCGCGCTGCGCTGGGCCCGAGGCCTGGTGCTCGGTGATGCCAGCGCGTTCGGCCCATCGGATTGGTCGCTGCTCAACGACACCGGCACTACCCACCTGGTGGTGGTCTCCGGCATGCACGTCGGGATGGTCTCGCTTTGGGCACTGGGTGCCGCCCGTTTGGCAGCGAGGCTCTTCACCCCGGGGAGCTGGCGGCAGGCCCGCTGGCCTTGGCTGCTGGCGCTGGGGGTGTCGTTTTGCTACGTCGCGCTTTCCGGCTTTGGTCCGCCGGCGACGAGGGCCTGGGTGATGGCGGTCGCGGTTGCCTGGGCGGCGAGTGGGCAACACGCGTTCGCTTCCTTCACCGGCTGGTGGCTGGCGCTCGGCTTGCTGGTGCTGTTCGACCCGTTGGTGATTCTTCGCCCGGGCCTGTGGCTTTCGTTCATCGCCGTCGCCGCATTGCTGATCGGCTGGCGCTGGCGGCGCAGGCGCAGCGGTCCGCTTGCGCTCCTGCATACCCAACTCACCCTCGGTGTGCTGCTCGACGGCGCGGCGCTGTTCTCTTTCGGGCGGCTTGCGCCGCTGTCGCTGCCGCTCAACCTGGTGGCGATCCCGTGGGTCACGATGGTACTGATGCCGCTCGGCCTGCTGGGCACGCTCTGCGCGCTGTTGCCCTCGGTCGAACCGGCCAGGACGATCTGGCTGCTGTTCGCGCTCGCCGTGGCGGCCTTCGAGGGAGTGCTCGCCCTGGCCGCCGGGGCGGCCCCGGGGTGGGAGCCGCCGGCCGCGCGGGTGTTACCGATCGCGGCTCTGATGGTCTCGATCGGCACGCTCTGGCTGCTGCCCGGGTTCTCGCTGCGCTGGCGGCTGGTGGTGAGCATCGCGCTGTTGCCGCTGGTGCTGGCTCCGCTGAGGTCGCCGCAGCTGCCGGAGGGCGCTTTTCGGCTCACGCTCTACGATGTCGGCCAGGGGCAGCTGGCGGAGATCGAGACCCGCAGCCATCGGCTGCTCTACGACGCAGGCCCACGCACCTTCGGCGGCTTCGTCGCCCTGGAGCGGCTATGGCCGCCGGGGCGGCGATTCGATCTGGCGGTGATCAGCCACGCTGATCTCGACCACGCCGGAGGGGTGGCCGCGCTGCTCGATCGTCACCGGGTCGCCCGCTGGCGCGCACCGCTGCTCGAAAGCCTGCGTTTGCCGCCGACGCTGGCGGCGACGCTTGCCTTCTCCGCTTGCCGTGCCGGTGAGGCGTGGCGTTGGGATGGGGTGACCTTCCGCTTTCTCTGGCCGCCTGTCGAGGAGCCATTGAGCAGCGAAGAGAACCAGCGCTCCTGCGTGCTGTCGATTGAAGGTGAGGGCGGCCGCGTGCTGCTGCTCGGCGATATCGACCAGCGGATCGAGCACCGGCTGCTGCCTGTGCTTTCCGCGCCCCTGGTCGCGATGGTCAGCGCTCATCATGGCAGCGCGAGCTCTTCCGCGCGGGCGCTGCTGGTGCGTGCTCGTCCGCAGCACGTGCTGCACAGCGCGGGTTACTTCAATGCCTTCAGGCATCCCGCCGACGCCGCGGTGAGAAGGATCGACGAGTGGGCGGGATGTCAGTGGAACACCGCCATCGATGGCGCGCTCAGGCTCACCGTCGGCGCCGGCGGCGGCAGGGTGGAGGCCGAGCGAAACCCGCGCGGTGTCGGCCCCGAATGTGTTGGGGTATCATCCAGCCCCTGAATGGAGCGACACGACCGACCGATCGCCGTGGCGGTCGCAAGACCCTGGGAGAGACTCTTGGATCAAACTTCTAGCTGGGCGCTCTATCGCCGTCTGCTTACCTATGTGAAGCCGCTCTGGAAGGGATTCGCGCTTTCGCTGCTGGGCTATGCGATCTATGCGGCTTCCAGTACCTGGATCGCGGACATGATGCGCAGGCTCGTCGATGGCATCCAGAACCCGTCATCGGATTTTCGCTACCTGCTGCCGCTGTTCATCATCGGCATGTTCGCGCTGCGGGGCGTGGGTACCTTCCTCGGCACTTACTGCATGGACTACGTTGCCCGCAAGGTGGTCCACGAACTGCGGGTCGACGTGTTCCGCAACATGCTCAAGCTGCCGGGGCGCTTCTTCGACCAGCACTCGAGCGGACACCTGCTGTCGCGGGTCACCTATCACGTCGAGCAGGTCACCGGGGCTGCGACCAAGGCGCTCACGGTGATCATGCAGGAGGGCTTGTTCGTGATCGGCCTGACCAGCTACCTGCTTTGGACCAATTGGCGACTGACCCTGGTGTTTCTCGCCATCACGCCGCTGATCGGGCTGGTGGTCAACTTCGCCGGCCGCCGGTTTCGGCGCTTGTCCCGGCGCATCCAGCGCTCGGTGGGCGAGGTCACCCACGTCGCCTCCGAGGTGCTCACCGGCTATCGCGTGGTGCGCACCCATGGCGCTGAGGAGCACGAGTACCAGCGCTTTCGCGCGGTCAGCGAGTACAACCGCCAGCAGAGCATGAAGGAGGCGCTGACCCGCGCGGTCAGCGCGCCGGTGATCCAGACCCTGGTCGCGGTCGCGCTGGCCTTCCTGGTCTGGCTTGCGATGGCGCCGGGGCTGATTCGCGAGATGACGCCGGGGCAGTTCGTCGCCTTCATCACTGCCGCGGCGATGATGGCCAAACCGGTCAAGTCGCTGTCCGAGATCAACGGTATGATCCAGAAGGGGCTCGCTGCCGCGCAGGAGCTGTTCGATATTCTCGACCGACCGAAGGAGTCCGACCAGGGCAGCTACGATCCTGGTCGCGTCCAAGGCCGGGTACGCTTCGAGCATGTCGGTTTTCGCTATGAAGAGGATGGCCAGCAGGTACTCGAGGACATCGACTTCGACGTCGAGCCCGGCGAGATGATCGCGCTGGTCGGACGCTCGGGCAGCGGCAAGAGTACGCTGATCAACCTGCTGCCGCGCTTCTACCACCCCAGCGAAGGGCGGCTGCTGCTCGATGGGGTGCCGGTCGAGGACTATAGCCTCGCTGCGCTGCGTCGCCAGCTGTCGCTGGTCAACCAGCAGGTCACCTTGTTCAATGCCAGCATCGCCGACAACATCGCCTACGGGATCGATCATCCCGACCGCGAGGCGATCGTCGCCGCGGCCAAGGCCGCCTATGCCGATGAGTTCATCTCGCGTCTGCCGCAGGGCTACGACACCTTGATCGGCGATAACGGATTGATGCTCTCCGGTGGCCAGCGCCAGCGTCTGGCGATCGCGCGGGCGATCTTCCGCGACGCGCCGATCTTGATCCTCGATGAGGCGACCTCGGCGCTGGACACCGAGTCCGAGCGCTTCATCCAGAAGGCGCTCGAGACCGTCTGCCAGGAGCGTACCACCTTCGTCATCGCCCACCGGCTCTCGACCATCGAGAAGGCCGATCGGATCATGGTGCTCGACCACGGCCGGCTGATCGAGAGCGGTACCCACCGCGAGCTGCTCGCGCTCGACGGTGCCTACGCAGCATTGCATCGGATCCAGTTCAACGAGGAGAGGGTCGAGGCATGAGCCTTGGCTCGCGGTTCGAGCAGGGGTGGTACCGGGGCGCTCGCTGGACGGCGTGGCTCACCCCGCTCGAGTATCTCTACCGCATGGTGGTGGCCAGGCGCAGGGCGCGCTACCGCGCCGCCCCTTCGAGCCGCTATCGGGCGTCGGTGCCGGTGATCGTGGTGGGCAATCTCACCGTCGGTGGCACCGGCAAGTCGCCGCTGGTCGCCTGGCTGGTCGAGCTGCTGCGCGAAGAGGGTTGGCGCCCCGGGATCGTTTCGCGCGGCTATGGCGGCAAGGCCGAGGTGTATCCGCTGCGGGTCGAGGCCGATACCGACCCCCGGGTCGCCGGCGACGAACCGGTGATGCTGGCGCGCCAGACCGGGGTGCCGCTGGTGGTGGCGCCGAAGCGTGCGAGCGCGGTGGCGATGCTGGTCGAGGATGGCTGCGATATCGTGGTCAGCGATGACGGCCTGCAGCACTATGCGCTCGAGCGTGATCTCGAACTGGTGGTGGTCGATGGCGCCCGCGGTTTCGGCAACGGTCGCTGCCTGCCGGCCGGGCCGCTGCGCGAGCCCCTGGCCCGGCTCGACGAGGTCGATGCGGTGCTGGTCAACGGCGAGCCAGCCATGCCGATGCCAGCAGGCTTTCATCGCGCACGACTGGTACCGGTCGCTTTTCGCCGCCTGAGCGACGATGCGCGCTGGCCGCTCGAACCTTTGCCTTTCTCGGTGCCGGTCCATGCACTGGCCGGGATCGGCAATCCCGAGCGCTTCTTCGCCAGCCTGGAGGCGCTGGGTGTCGAATGTCGCCGCCATCCCTTCGCCGACCACCACCGTTTTACCCCCGAGGATCTCGACTTCGGCGATGATCTGCCGCGAGTGATGACCGCCAAGGACGCAGTGAAGTGTCGTCCTTTCGCCGACCCGGGCTGCTGGGCGCTGGACGTCGAGCTGCAGCCGGAGCCGGCGTTCGCCGAGATGCTGCGCGATCGTCTCAAGACGCTGGGCCCGCCTTCGCATGGTCGAGCTGGGGTCGATGCCGTCGTCGGTTTACCATGACGATAAGATCCCACCGTTCGTTCAAACGTTCGTTCAAAGAAGGAATTCAACGATGGACAAGGAGCTGCTGGCGATGCTGGTTTGCCCACAAAGCCAAGGCAAGCTGGAATACGACCGCGAGCGAGAGGAGTTGATCTGCCGCGAGAGCGGTTTGGCCTATCCGATCCGCGATGGCATCCCGGTGATGCTGGTCGAGGAGGCGCGGCTGCTCGAGGTCGAGGAGAAGCTTGGCAAGCCGCGTCTCGAACCGCCCGCGCTGGGCCTGGACCAGCCGCGTGGGTGAGGAGGCCGCGATGGACGAGCCGCTGTTCGAACGAGGATTCTGGGTGGTGATTCCGGCGCGCTTCGCCTCGGCCCGGCTGCCGGGCAAGCCGCTGGTCGAGATCGCCGGCATGCCGATGATCGAGCACGTCTGGCGCCGGGCCTGCGCCTCGAGCGCCCACCGGGTAGTGATCGCGACCGATGATGAGCGTATCGAGCGGGTCGCGCGCGACTTCGGCGCCGAGGTGATGCTGACCTCGCCGGATCACGAGAACGGCACCTCGCGCTTGGCCGAGGTGGCCGAGCGGTTCGAGCTGCCGGCCGATACCCGGGTGGTCAATGTCCAGGGCGACGAGCCGCTGCTGCCGTCGACGCTGATCGACCTGGTCGCCGAGAGCCTCTTGGCCAACCCCGAGGCGTCGATCGCGACCCTCGCAGAGCCGATCAGCGACCCTGAGACCCTGGCGCGCGCAAGCGTGGTCAAGGTGGTGCGCGACCAGCTGGGGCGTGCGCTCTACTTCTCCCGTGCGCCGATTCCCTGGCAGCGTGAAAGCTGGGGCGACGAGGGGCCCGGGTCGCTCGACTCCCTGCCGACGCCGGCGAGATTCGATGCCGGCTGGCTGCGCCACATCGGGCTCTATGGCTATCGCGTCGGTTTCCTTCAGCGCTACGCCGGCTGGCCGCCCGCACCGATAGAACAGCTCGAACAGCTGGAACAGCTGCGCGCGCTCTACTACGGCCACCGTATCCAGGTCGAGGTCACGCCGGTCGAGTATCCGGCTGGTATCGATACTCCCGAGGACCTTGCCCGGGTTCGGCGCCTGCTGGAGGGGCGATGAGCGCGCCGGAAAGCCATGCAGTTGCCGAGGTGAGCGTGCTGTTCGTCTGCCTGGGCAACATCTGCCGCTCGCCGACGGCCGAGGGCGTGTTTCGCCATCGGCTCGCGCAGCGTGGGCTCTCTTCTCGGGTAGCGGTCGATTCATGCGGTACCGGCGGCTATCACCGCGGCGAGCCGCCGGATGCCCGCGCGCGTCGTGAGGCGCGAGCCCGCGGCATGCCGATCGACGATCTTCGCGCCAGGGGGCTGATCCAGCGCGATTTCGCTCGCTTCGACTATCTGCTGGCGATGGACCGCGCCAATCTCGATACGCTAAAGCGCCTCGCCCCGGCGGACTTCACCGGGCGCATCGCGCTGCTGCTCGACTTCGCGGCCGGGCATCGGGGCGGGGAGATTCCCGATCCCTACTTCGGCGCTGACGACGGCTTCGGCCAGGTATTCGAGCTGGTCGAGGCGGGATGCGCGGGCCTG
Organism: Halotalea alkalilenta; assembly: GCF_001648175.1. NCBI lineage: Bacteria > Pseudomonadati > Pseudomonadota > Gammaproteobacteria > Oceanospirillales > Halomonadaceae > Halotalea > Halotalea alkalilenta. The sequence goes on from NZ_CP015243.1 coordinate 2,499,914, forward strand.
ATCGCCGAGCTCTGCTCTCGGTTTGGATGGCGGCAAGCTTGAAGATCATTGCCAACGCGCCGCTCGATGCGGCCAATACCCTAGGTTTTTCCGCCTTCGCCGAATGGCTGGTACGGCCGGCCGACCTCGCTGAGCTGCGTGGCTCGCTGGCGTTGGCGCGCCGATCCGGCTGGCCTGTGACCCTGCTCGGTGGTGGCAGCAACGTGGTGCTTTTCCCTCGTTTGGAAGGACTGGTCGTGATCCCGAGCGGCGTTCGCCGCTGGTTCGAGATCGACGGCGAGGAAGCGCGTCTGCATGTGGAGGCAGGGGTGGACTGGCCGACGCTGGTGGAGGAGGTCGCGCGAGCCGGCTGGTGGGGCCTTGAGAACCTGGCGCTGATTCCCGGACGCGCGGGCGCCGCCCCGGTGCAGAATATCGGTGCCTATGGCGTCGAGCTCGCCGACTGCCTCGAGGCGGTCCACGTGGTCGATCTGGCCGACGGTCGCTATCGGGTGATGGCTCGCGACGCTTGTGGCTTCGGCTATCGCGAGAGTCGATTCAAGAACGAGTTGAGCGGACGGGTGGCGATCGTCCGGCTGGTGCTGAGAGTGTCACGAAAGGCCCGGGCTAAGCTTGGCTATGGAGATCTGGCCGAGCGGGCGGCTGGTGCCGTCCATCCTCTGCAGGTGGTGGAGGCGGTCAGCGCGATTCGCCGCGAGAAGCTGCCCGATCCCGCCCGTCTCGCCAATGTCGGCAGCTTCTTCAAGAATCCAGTGGTCTCGCTCGAGCAGGCCGAGCGGCTGCGTGTCGAGCATCCCCAGCTGCCTTGCTATCCGGCGCAAGGGGGAGTCAAGCTCGCCGCCGGCTGGCTGATCGAGCATTGCGGTTTCAAAGGCACGCGCAGCGCGGCGTTCGGCGTGCACGATCGCCAGGCGCTGGTGCTGGTGCACTTCGGTGGTGGCAAGGCTTGCGAACTGATCGCTTTTGCCGCACGGATCTCTGCCGAGGTGGAACGCCGGTTCGGGGTCAGGCTCGAACCCGAACCGCGCAGGCTTGGGCAGGAGGTTTCCCCCGGGCTGGTGGTCTAGCCGACGGTGTGATCCAAAAAAACCCGGCCATGGCCGGGTTTCGTCGTTCGAACGGGTAGGAGCCGGCAGGCGGCTCCCACAGCGTCAGTGGTCGTGCTTCTCCTGCTGCTGACGACGCTGTTCACGCGGGTCATTGTGAGCACGGCGGCGCGAGCGGCGCTGGTTGGCCTGTTCGGCGGTTTCGGCCGCAGCGTCGGCCGCCGGGGCGGTGGCATCGGCTTTGACCGCAGCGTCGGGCTTCGCTTCGCTTCGCTCTGCGACCTTGTCTTCACTGGCTTTGGCCTGAGCCGCGGGCTTGGCCTCATGCTTGGCGTCGCTGGCCTTGGCCGGAGCCTCATGCTTGGCTTCGGCCGCGCTGGCTTTGACCTGAACCTTGGGCTTGGCCTCATGCTTGGCTTCGGCCGCGCCGGCTTTGACCTCAACCTCGGGCTCCACCTCGTGCTTGGCTTCGCTGGCCTTGGCCGGAGCCTCGGGCTTCGCCTCATGCATGCCTTCTGTCTTCACGTCGCCGGCTTTTTCCTTGGCCCCGGGCGCCATGCTCGGCTGGTCCGATTCCTGGCCCGGCATGCCGACCTTGCCGACGGGTTCGCTGGCTTCATCGGTTGGCGCCGCGGTGGCGGAGTCGGGAAGCTGACGCGAGGGCTCGACGATTGAAGGACCGCTGCCACGAGGACTGGCAGGAGTGGCCAGCTGCGCCTCGTTCTGGTCGTTCTGGTCGTTCTGGTCGTGCGACGAGCGTGCGGGTGCTTTGCTCTCCACGTCCTTGACCTCGGCGCTCGCCGCTGGCTCGCTCACCGGGACCGCAGGATAGGCGATTCCACCTTCCGCTGCGGCCGCGTTGGCGAGGATCGCGCTGCCGGAGGCCGGCTTCGTTGCGGCCTGGCGCTCGTCGGTCGCGGTGCTTTCGCCCGGTGCCGGCGCGCTGTCGCGACCGAAAGTGCGGTTGCCGCCTTGGACTTCGCGCTCCTGGCGGCGCTGCGAGCCGCGCGGGTTACGAGGCCGCTCCTGTGGTTGCGCGTCGCTGCTTTGGGGTTGCTCCGCGCCGTCCTGGGGTTCGGGCGTTTGTGCGACCGGCGCGACTGTCGTCTCGTCTGCACCATCCTTCGCTGCCGCGGCCTGCAGGTGCTGCTGCTCGGCGATCGCATCGGGATTGAGCGCACGGGTGCGGGTACGCTTGCGCGGGTTGTTGCGCGTGCGCTTGGGCTGGTTGGCAGTGTCCTGCTCGACAGGCGCATCGGGCTGGACGGGCTGCTTGCGAGCTTCAGCGCGGCCGCTCTGGCGCTCCTGATCGCGCGGGGGCGCGCTCTCTTTCACCGGCTGGGTATCGCGTCCAACGGTCGGTTTTTCGCGCGCGCTCGGCTCGACCACCTTGTCGGTGTCACGCGGGCGGCGTGACTCTTGGCGGGCGCCCTCCGGGGTCTTGCCGCGTGCGTCTTCGCCACGCTCATCGCGGCGCGGGCGACGCTGGCGGCCGCCGTCGCGCTCTTCCTTCACCCGCTGCTCGGTCGGCTCCCGGGCCTGTTCGCGCGCGCCTTGGCCACCGTTGGTGTCGCGGCGCGAGCCGTTGCCCTGGCCGTTGCCACGGGTAGCGTTGCCCGGCGCCCGCTTGGAAGTGGCGGCGCTTTGCTGCTTGGCACCGGCGTCACGCTCGGCATCGCTGGTCGCAGCTTCGCCGCCCAGGATGCGCCCCATGCTGCGTACCAGACGGGTGATGAAGCCGCCTTCGCTGGTAGCCGGCGCGGCTGGCGCTGCCTGCGCTGCCGGCGCGGTCGGGGCTGGCTCCGCCAGGACGGGCTCCTCGATCAGCGACGAAGGCGCCGGGGTGGTGTGGCTTACGGTCTTGACCGCGGCCTCGGTGCGCGCGGCTACCTTGCCGATACCGCTTTCGACCACCGGTGCCTCGTAGTGGGTATCCAGCTCGAAGCTCGACTTGCCGAGCTCCTCTTCCTCGATCTGGTCGTCACGCAGGCGCTGCACATCGTAGTGCGGGGTGTCCATGTCGGGCTCGGGCAGGAGCATCACCCGCACGCCCTGGCGCCGCTCGATTTCGGCGAGGACGTGGCGCTTTTCGTTGAGCAGGTAGGTCGCGACCGGTACCGGCAGCACCGCGCGAATCTGGGCGCTGCGATCCTTCATCGCCTCTTCTTCGATCAGGCGCAGGATCGACAGCGACAGCGAGCGGACGTCGCGGATGGTGCCTTGGCCATTGCAGCGCGGGCAGACCACGCCGCTGGTCTCGCCGAGCGAGGGGCGCAGGCGCTGGCGCGACATCTCCATCAGACCGAAGCGCGAGATACGCCCGACCTGCACTCGAGCACGGTCGAGCTTGAGCGCGTCGCGCATGCGGTTCTCGACTTCGCGCTGGTTCTTCGCCGGCGACATGTCGATGAAATCGATCACCACCAGTCCGCCGGAGTCGCGCAGGCGCAGCTGGCGTGCGATCTCGTCGGCGGCCTCGAGGTTGGTTTGCAGCGCGGTTTCCTCGATATCGCCGCCGCGAGTGGCACGCGCGGAGTTGATGTCGATCGACACCAGCGCTTCGGTGTTGTCGATCACGATCGCGCCGCCGGAGGGGAGCTTCACCTCGCGCTGGTAGGCGGTCTCGATCTGCGACTCGATCTGGAAGCGAGAGAACAGCGGCACTTCATCCTGGTAGAGCTTGATCTTCTGCTGGTAGCTCGGCATCACCTGCTGGACGAAGCCAAGCGCCTCGGCATAGACGCTTTCTCCATCGATCAGCACTTCGCCGATATCCTGGCGCAGGTAGTCACGCATCGCGCGGATGATGACGTTGGACTCGCGGTAGATCAGGAAGGGGGCGGAGCGCTGGTTGGCCTCCTCGGTGATCGCTTCCCAGACCTGGACCAGGTAGTCGAGGTCCCACTGCAGCTCCTCGCTCGATCGCCCGATGCCAGCGGTACGCACGATCACGCCCATCTTGTCGGGCAGGCGCAGGTCGTTCATCGCCTCTTTCAACTGGCTGCGCTCATCACCCTCGATGCGTCGGGAAATACCTCCGGCACGGGGGTTGTTGGGCATCAGTACGAGGAACCGGCCGGCCAGGCTGATGAAGGTGGTCAGCGCCGCACCTTTGTTGCCGCGCTCTTCCTTGTCGACCTGGACGATGATCTCCTGGCCTTCCTTGAGCACTTCGCGGATGTTGGGGCGACCGCCGGAGGAGGGGTCCTTGACGAAGTATTCGCGGGCGACTTCCTTGAGCGGCAGGAAGCCGTGGCGTTCGGCGCCGAAATCGACGAAGGCGGCCTCGAGGCTCGGTTCTACCCGAGTGATCCTGGCGCGATAGATGTTGGCCTTCTTCTGTTCACGAGCACCTGATTCGATGTCGAGGTCGTAAAGGCGTTGTCCATCCACCAGAGCGACGCGAAGCTCCTCGGGCTGCGTCGCATTGATGAGCATTCTTTTCATATCGTCTCGCTGACTTAGTCGCGCCGGGCGACGGGCGTCGGCGAACCGCTTGGTGCTTCGTGTTGTGCTCAGCGCATGTCGGGTGGTGCGTCCTGCACGTCCTACGATCGGACCGCGTCCGCGGAGCCGAGGTGGAGACGAACAAGGTGTGCAAGGTTGGTCATGATGAGTACGAGGCGGTGAGCGGAACGTGTTGCGGTGGCAATGCGCCATCCGGTTCCGCGGTCGACCGCCAGACACCTGGCATTCGTCGATTCGATGACGCCGACTCCGGCACGGGATGATGGTAAGTACCCGTACATTTCGAAACCGGGCGTTTCGTTTTTTCGCGCCTAGTGCACGCTGTGCCGGCCCGCTGAAGGGTCGGTCCCTGCAAGACCGAGCCGTCGAGCCGCTCGTGGCGGTTGCTCGCACGGTGGTTTTGGCCTTGTCGTGCAACGTGTGTTCAGCGCGTTCTATATCGTTTGCCAGGCCCGCATGTCCTTGATCTCGCGGGCGCTTTGGGTGCAGCGGCGATGCCGCCGCTTACCCCATGTAGGCAGGCGGAATATACCAACAAAGGCCTGGGCGAGCAATTGGCGTCGGCGGCGCGACAATCGGCTAGAATGGCCGATCAAGCCGCGAGGGCGCTTCGTTTGGAGCACCGCGGCAATGGAGGCTCGCGACGGCGTCGCGGGTCTTTGGCGAGACAGGGGAGCGGTATGGGCGACAAGCAGGAGACGCAGGCGCAGTCCACGCAGGGGCAATCCATGCAGGGGCAGGGCGTGCAATGGCTGGAGGTCAACGAGGGGCAGCATGGTCAGCGGCTCGACAACTACCTCCTCGGTCGGCTGAAGGGGGCGCCGAAGTCGCTCGTCTATAGGATCATTCGTCGCGGCGAGGTGCGGGTCAACAAGGGGCGCGCCAAGGCCGAGACCCGGCTTGCGACCGGCGACATGGTCAGGGTGCCACCGCTGCGCCTGGCACCGGAAGAGGCGGTGCAGGAAGTCTCCGAAAATCTGAAGAATCTGCTCGCCAGCAGCGTGCTGGCCGAGTCCCACGATTGGCTGGCGATCAACAAGCCGGCGGGGCTCGCCGTGCACGGCGGCAGCGGTGTGAAGATCGGGTTGATCGAGGCGCTGAGGCAGGTCCGCTACGACTTGCCTTTTCTCGAACTGGTGCATCGTCTCGATCGCGACACCTCGGGATGTCTGCTGCTGGCCAAGAGTCGCGAGGGGCTTTTGGCGCTCAACACGGCGATCAAGGACAAGCACATGGACAAGCGCTATCTCGCGCTGGTCGAAGGGCGCTGGCCCGCGCGTCGCGACTGGGTCGCCGCGCCTCTCGCCCGTTACGACGCAGGCAACGGCGAGCGCCGGGTGCGGGTGGAGCGCGACGGCAAGCGTTCGCGCACGCTGTTCAACGTGCGTGAGACATTCGTGCGCGCCACCTTGGTCGAGGCATCGCCGATCACCGGGCGGACCCACCAGATTCGCGTCCATGCCGCCCACGTCGGGCATCCGCTGCTCAACGACGCTAAGTACGGCAGTCACGAAGGGGTGCGGATCAGCGCGCAGCTCGGGCTCGATCGGCTGTTCCTGCACGCTCACTCGCTCGGTTTCGAGGATCCGCGCAGCGGGCGACCGATCGAGCTCAAGGCGCGCCTCGACCCGGCGCTCGACGCCGTGCTCGTGCGCGCTCGCGAGGCGCGCTGATCGAGGGGCCGGGATGCGTATTGAGCTCGCCGACGCGCTCCCCTCGGGACGAACGGCGAGGGTCGGGGAAAATCTTGAGGGCGAGGACGGGATAAATGCGCTATCGGCTGGTGATCTTCGATTGGGACGGCACGTTGATGGATTCGGTCGCGCGGATCGTCGCGGCGATGCAGCGCGCCGGGCGCGAGCTGGGAATGGGAGAGTTCGCGCCGCAGCAGGTTCGTGACATCGTGGGGCTGGGGCTGCCGGAGGCGATCTCGACACTGGCGCCCGGGCTCTGCCCCGAGCGTGCCGAGGCGCTGCGCCAGCGCTACGTCGAGCATTTCGTCGCCGCCGAGACGCAGGCGCCGGACACTCGCTTCTTTTCCGGTGTGGAGGAGGGGCTGGGTGCGCTGCATCGCCAGGGCATGCGGCTCGCGGTGGCGACCGGGAAGAGCCGGCGCGGACTCGACCGGGCGCTGGACAAGGCGGCCGGGGTGGCGGGTTTTTTCGAGGCCAGCCGTACCGCCGACCTGACCCGCTCGAAGCCCGATCCGCTGATGCTGGCCGAGCTGTTGGAGGAGACCGGTGTCGACGTAGAGCAGGCGCTGATGGTCGGGGATAGCGAATACGACCTGGCGATGGCCCGGGCGCTCGGCATGGACGCGGTCGGGGTCGCATGGGGCGTTCACGCGCCACAGCGACTGATGCGTCAGGCGCCGCTATGGGTCTGCGAGGATTTCGCCGCGCTGGTCGACTGGCTGGGCGGGGGCGCTATGCGCTCCCGGATACCTGGTGCGGTCGCGATGTGATCTTTTGGAGTCAGCTGGCAGGAAGCGTGCAATGAGCAATGAACGAAACGAATGGGACGAGCCGGCGGGCGGTGAGCGCATGGCGAAGACGCAAGCTGCGTCCGATGCCTCGGGAGCCGCGGCGGTGAGCGAGGCCCAGGCGCGGGCGACGCTGATCCGCCTGGCCGAGGAGATGCTGGTCGAACGGCGCCGCTCGCGGCGCTGGCGGCT